>JBJTBM010000001.1:0-11751 GCA_046091365.1 Acidimicrobiia bacterium
GCGCGCGCGGTCGAACACGCGCGTGCCGCTGGAATCGACAACATCAATCTCGACATCATCTACGGCGCGCATGGTGAGACGCTCGATGATTGGCGTCGAACGGTGCATGAGACGCTCGAATTACGACCGACGCACGTGTCGGCGTACGGACTGACCGTCGAGGCGGGAACACCACTCGCCGACGATCCGGCGCGTCACCCCGACGACGATGCTCAGGCGGAGATGTACGAGGCCGTCGACGAGATGCTCACCGCCGCCGGAATGTCGAACTACGAGGTGTCGAACTGGTCGCTGCCCGGTCTCGAATGTCGACATAATCGCGTCTACTGGTCGCAAGGCGACTACTTAGGCTTTGGTAGCGCCGCTCACTCGCACCGGCACGGGCGGCGGTGGTGGAATGTGCGCACGCCCGACCGCTACATCGAGTGCGTGACCTCGGGACGCAGCGCCGAATCGGCGAGCGAAACCCTCGACGGGGAGGCGCGTCGGATGGAGGCGCTGCAATTGGCCCTGCGAACCGTCGACGGGGTGCCGCGCGAGTCGTTCACCGAAACGGATCGGCAGATGATGTCGGAATTGCTGGTGGACGACGGGACACGGGTGCGTTTGACCCGTCGTGGGCGACTGTTGGCCAATGAGGTGGCGTTGCGCCTTCGGTGACGGAGTGCGCGTTGGGGCGGTAGGCTGACGAGGCTTTCGGGCGTGTAGCTCAGTTGGTTAGAGCGCGACCATGACACGGTGGAGGTCCCGGGTTCGAGTCCCGTCACGCCCACTCACATTTGGCGGCCGACCGACACCTCGTATCGAACCTTCATCGGCAACGTGGGGTCCGTGGTATCACGTTCGAAGGTGAGGTCGAAGCCGTGTACGCCCAGTGTCGAGAACAACGACGACATCGGCACGTAGTCGGTCGACTCTGGATCGCCGGGCACGTACAAGCTCTGCATCACCAATCCGTCCTGCACCCATTCCTTGCCGAAATAGCCGATCAACTCGGCCCAACGCGACTGGTCGGCGGTGAGGGTGATCTCGACGTCGAGTGAATTGGGTCCGCCCTCGACGAGATCGCTCCAGTTCACGTAGATACCACCGAAGTCGAGTGAAGGCCCGAGCGGTGCCTCAGCCATCCAACCGCGCATGAAGAAGGGAATGTCGAGTGCGGTGACCTGGGGGACGTACCGCCGGAGCGAGAAGTCGACCTCGGTCGCACCCGTGGCGCCGTCGATGTCGGTTTCGGGACCCACGGTGATGCCGAACGAAGACCAGCCGGCGGCTTCGGCGGCGTCGGTCGCATCGAAGTTGTAGGTGAAGTGGTCGCCATCGGAAAGATGCGACTCGACCATCAGTCCCGCGGCGAATAGTTCGTTCGAATAGCCGTCGATGAGGGCGCGAGCGTCGTCGATCGACAGCGAGCTCACCACTAGAAGGTCGATGAACTCGCGCCATTCGGCGTCGCTCGGTGCCACATTTAGAAAAATGTTCGACATGTGCGCATCGTCGGGCATGGGCACCTCGAAGGGCCAGGCGAAGAGTCGAGCCCACGCCTCGTTGAGGGTCGTGGCTCCCGACATCGCGTCGAAATTGGCGTAATCACCGTCGACAACCTCGGACCACAACGGCTCCTCGCGCGCAGTGATGAAGTCGTAGGTCGACATGGCCGGTTCGGCCTCGGTCGTCGTCGGAGCCTCGGTCGACGTGGCGTCACCACCCGGTGCCTCGGTGGTCGCGGTGTCGATGGTGGGCGCCGATGTCGAGTCGCCTCCACCTCCGCAGGCGGTGGCGAGGGCGATCACGATGGTGGGGATGACGAGACGTCGCATGGACTGTCTCTAGCAGGGTTGGTACCGGAGACCGGGCCATCGAATCAGCATGATCGCATCAAGTTGAGACCGGACTCAGATCACGATTCGGAGGCGTCACGCCACGTAGCCGACAGAATGGTGCGGTGATTCGTTCCGTATTCCGTCGATGGCTCGTTCTGTGTTCGGCGGTCACGGTCCTGGTGCCGTCGACCGCGGTTGTGCTCGCGGTGATCAACAGCGACGAACCGGCGTTGCAAACCGCGGCGACCTGGGCGCGCGATCACGGGTTCTCCGCGGTGGTGGATCGTCTGGAGATGTGGCGCTACGACGGTGAGCCGTCCAAGAAACTCGCGGACGAATTGTCCTTGACCGAGGGGCTCGTCACGACGACCGTCGCCCGTTCCATGCCAACGACCGTCCCGTCGGTGTCGGCGGCTCCGACCACATCCACGACCACTTTCGCGCCGGAGCCCCTCGCGCCCGTTCAGGACGAACCTCTGGATGGCGAGGGACAATGGCTCCCCATTGCGGCGGTCGATGGAGACAACGTGATCTGGGTGACGTCGACACGACCACTGCGCGAATACGGATCGGTGCGGGCGACCTTCGTGCAGATCGACCAGTCCCGACTGCGGTTCGGCCTCTACAACGGTGACGGCACACCGGGGGGACGCAACTGGGTGAACGGTCGTCGGATCGGTGACGCCGAGCGTCCCCGTCTGGTCGCGGCCTTCAACGGTGGATTCCGATTCGAACACATCGCCGGTGGCTACTACACGGAGAATCGGGAAGTCCGTCCGTTGGTCGACGGCGAGGCGACGGCCGCCATCGACCAGAGCGGCAAGATCACCGTCGGCGAGTACGGCCGGGATCTGACGAACGACGGCTCCTGGGTCAGTCTCCGACAGAACCTCCCGTTGGTGGTCGACGATCACGTCAGCGTCGTCGATCGTCATTCGGTGCGAACGTGGGGAGCCGACAAGGGCGGCAGTGTCGTGGTGTTTCGTTCGGCCTTGTGCTCACTCGACGATGATCGATTGATGTACGTGGCGGCCGGTGACGTCGACATTTCCGATTTCGCCGACATCCTCGTGAACGCCGGATGTTCGACGGCGATGCAACTCGAAGTCAACGGGACCTGGCCGCAGTTCGCCGTGTATCTCGGCTTCGGAACGAATGAACGCAGTGGGGTGCTCGTCGACGCTCGAATGAGCAATCGGGATCGCTATCTGAACGGAACGGACAAGGACTTCTTCGTCGCGTTCGCCGAATGACCCGAGAGAAAGTGGGTCGATCGTTATGATCGAGCGGATGCGTGAGTCCAGCCATCCGAAGCTGGTGGAGATCGAGGGACTGCGGGCGGTCGCGGTGATGTTGGTGGTGCTCTACCACCTCGGAGTCGGTCGCTTGGCCGGCGGATACGTCGGCGTCGACGTCTTCTTCGTCGTTTCGGGCTTCTTGATTACGGGACTTCTGTTACGGGAGATCGGACAAACCGGTTCGATGTCGCTGGCGGGCTTCTGGGCCCGGCGCATCCGTCGCATCGTTCCGATGGCGACTTTGGTGACGGTGGCGACCGTGGTGGTCGGCCTCGCACTCTTCGAAGGCAACCAGGCACGGCAGTTGGTCCAAGTCGGTCTCGGCGCGGTGGGGTTCTGCGCGAATCTGGTTCTCGATTCGCTGACCGGGGACTATCTCGCTGGAGTCGTCAACCCGTCGCCGCTGCAGCACTTCTGGTCACTCGGAGTCGAGGAGCAGTTCTATCTGGTGTGGCCGTTGGTGGTGTTCGCGATAGTTCGGCTGGCCCGTCGGGCCTGGCGACCGACGTTGGTGATTTTCTCGACGCTGGCCATCGCCGGTTCGTTGTGGGCGTCGATACGACACGCCCGGCCCGGGGCAGCATCCGGTTACTTCCTGCCGCACACACGCGCGTGGGAGATCTTGATCGGTGCTGTTCTGGCGATGTTCGCCGTCGCCATCGGTCGGTTGCCGAGCGTGCTGCGCGCGGCGCTCGGTTGGGCGGGCTTGTTGGCGGTGGTCGTCGCGGCGATGCGGTTCGACGCCGAGACCGCTTTCCCCGGAACCGCGGCCCTGCTGCCGGTGCTCGGCGCCGCCGCGGTGATCGTGGCGGGCGATGCCAGCGGGGGTCCGGTGGTGGTGTTGCGTGCGCGACCGCTGCAGTACATCGGCGGCATCAGTTTCGCTCTCTACCTGTGGCACTGGCCACTCATCGTGTTCTCCGAGCACCTGTACGGCAAAGCCGATTGGACCGGCCGCATCGCCATCGTCGTCATCGCCCTGCTCTTCGCCGAAGTGAGTCGCCTGGTGGTCGAGAACCCGTTGCGGTGGAATCGGTGGCTGTCCTTTCGTCCGTCTCGTTCGATCGTCGCCGGGCTGACCGCGGTTGCGTTGTTCCTCGGTGCTGGTCTCGTCGTGCTCGGCACCACTGCCGCGGAAGGTTCGACGGTGGCCTCGTTCGCTCCGCTCGAGCCCGGTTCGACAACGTCCGTCGTGACCGCACAGTCGGTGGTGGCGGCGACCACGGCGGCGACCGTCGCGACCACCACGTTGCCCCCGGTGACCAAGCCGGTGCGCGCCTATCTGCTCGGCGACTCGACGATGGCGGTTCTGCGCTGGTTCGAACAGGGGCAGGTGACACTTCGAGGGTTCGACTACCTGCTCGATGCCGAGGGATGTCGTCGTCTCTACTACCAGTCGTGTGAGTCGCGCGAACAGCGCGTTCCCGACGAGGCCGTCGATGTCATACCCACGATCGACGTCTCGCAGTTCGATGTGCTGGTCGTGATGGTGGGGTACCACAGTCGACCGGCGAGCGTCGAGAAGGAATTGGTCGAGGTGGGAAACGCCCTCGCGTCGACCGGGCTACCGGTGATCTTCGTCAATTTCAAGGAGTCGATGACCTTTCCGGAGGCGGGCTCGAAGGGTACGCGTTCGGTCTACACGGGCTTCAACGAGATACTCGCGCGATTAGTGGCCGACGGCCGCATGGGCAACACCCAGATCGCCGACTGGAACCGCTTCTCGTACCAACATCCGGAATGGTTCCGACCCGACGGAATCCACTCGACGATCGTCGGCACGTTGGCTCTCGGTTGGTTCCTGTCGATGACGATCGCGGCGAAGTTCGACAATCCATGCCCCTTCAACGGCGATTATCCGTGCGTGGTCCCCGACATGGACGACGGAACGATCGACTATCTCTCCCGATTCGATGTCGAGTACACCGACATCCACTGCTACCAGGACCACGAGGATCGTCGGCGGAACTGCCGGGTGGACCGGCGCATCACGGCAACGGATTTGTGAGCGACTCCCGGGTGCGGGAGGGCAGAAAGCGGAAGGCGAGTAGGGCGCCGGCGACGGCGACGATTCCCACGGTCGTGCAGGCTGCTTGGAATCCGTCGAGGAACGATGAGCCGGCGGCCATGCGGATGGTTCCCGCCATGGATGGTTCGCCGACCTGCTCGGCCACCGCGAAGGCGGCGCCCACCGACTCCTTGGCCGAGGACACCGCTTCTTCGGGTAGCGACAGGGGGGTGAGCAGGTCGACGATCCGGGGGCCGTACGTGGTGGCGAAGATGCTGCCGATGATCGCGACTCCGAGAGTCCCTCCCACCTCGCGGCCGGTGTCGTTGATGGCCGATCCGACACCGGCCATGTCCCGGGGAAGTGATCCCATCACCGATTCCGAGGCCGGACTGGTCACCATCGCCAGCCCGACCGCCATCAGCACCATGCTGGCGACGACCGAACCGAAGTAGGTGGTGTCGACGGCGAACGTGCTGGCCCAGATTTGTGCCGCACCCATGCACAGCAAACCGATGGGGATCACCCGCCGAGGTCCGAACCTCAGCGACAGCCGCGCCGCGATCGGTGCGGTGATGCCGGCGCCGAAGGCGAACGGAAGGGTGTGCAAACCCGACTCCAGCGGGTCGTATCCGCGCACAAACTGGAAGTACTGGGTGATGAGGAAGGTGAAACCGAAGAGCGAGAAGAAGGCGATGAAGATCGACGACGTCGCGGCGGTGACCCGCATGTCGCGGAAGACCTTCACGTCGAGCAGTGGTTGTTCCGTCGAGCGTTCACGCAAAACGAACCCCGCTCCGAGTATCAGCGCTCCCGCGAACCCGAGGAGGGAGACGTTGCTCGTCCAACCTCGGTGCGGTCCCTCGATGATGGTGTAGACGAGGAGAGACACGAACGAGATCGAGAGCAGGAATCCGGGAACGTCGAGCCGCTTGGCGTTCGGATCGCGGGATTCCGGGACGTACCGCCACTGCAGGAACAAGGCCACGAGCACGATGGGGATGTTGACGAGGAACACCGAGCCCCACCAGAAGTGCTCCAAGAGGAATCCGCCGGTAACCGGCCCGAACGCCACGGCGGCTCCCGAGACCGCGGACCACACGCCGATGGCCTTGGCGCGTTCGGTGGGATCGCGGAACACGTCGATGACCACGGCGAGCGTGCCCGGGAACACCAATGCCGCACCGACGCCCATCAGGCCGCGAGCGGTGATGAGTTCGCCCGTGGAACTCGAGAAGGCGGCCCAGGCGGAAAAGATGCCGAACAACACCATGCCGATCTGCATCATGCGCAGACGACCGAAGCGATCACCGAGACCGCCACAGGCCAACAACAGTCCGGCGAACACCAGTGCGTAGGAGTCCACGATCCATTGCAGACCACTGGTGGTGGCGCCCAGTTCGCGGGCCATGGTGGGGATGGCGACATTGATGATGAGGTTGTCCACCACCACCAGGAAGATCGACAGACAGAGGATGGCCAGTATGCGCCAACGGCGACGTTGCACGACGGAGTCGGGGTGGGTCGGTGCCACAGGGGTGTTCATGTAGACAGTGTCTAGTCCACGAACTAGGCAGTGTCAAGTGGACACCCGCGAACCGTGAAACTCAACGCCGCTTCGGGGAGTTGGCCAAGCCGGATTGTTCGGACACGGCGCGAATGAGGGCCCGACGGCTAGAGACGGGACCGATCTTGGCCTCGAGCGGACCGTCGATCAGCAGCGTGGACAAACCGTGCGCCAGCGACCACATCGCCGCGGCGCGAGCTCGGATGTCCTTCAGTGGCGCCTTGGGACCGAGCATGTCTCGCACGTGGTCCACCAGTACGTCGAAGGAGGCGTCGGCGACCCTCTCCAGTTCGCGATTCTCGGAGATGGCGCACAGATCGGGGCGGAACATGACGCGGAAGTGTCCCGGGTGATCGAGCGCGAAGTTCACGTAGGCCTCGAGTAGGGCGGTGGTGGGGTCCTCGGGTTCTCCGGCTAACGCATCGAGCATGGTGTCGGTGAACATCGCGTAGCCGTCGGTCGCGATGGCCTGGAAGATGCCCCGGCGGTCGGAGAAGTGGTGGTACGGGGCCTGATGGCTGACACCGGCGGCGATGGCCACTTGGCGAAACGACAAGCCGTCGGGTCCATTGTCGGCGATGTACTCCACGGCGGCGGTCAGGACGGTGTCGCGCAAACTCTTGGACGCCATTCGAGCAGGATACGCCCGACCCTTGACACCGTCAACTTCGGCGACTAGACACCGTCGCATGACCACACTGTCCGACGAAGTCGCCCACAACCGCTATCTCGCTGGAAACTATGCACCGGTGGCCGAGGAGGTGACCTCGTTCGATCTCACGGTGATCGGCGAACTGCCTGCCGAATTGAACGGTCGTTACCTGCGCAACGGACCCAACCCGATCGGACCCGTCGATCCGTCGGCCCACCACTGGTTCGTCGGTGACGGCATGGTGCACGGCATCCGACTGCGAGAGGGCCGGGCCGAGTGGTACCGCAATCGGTACGTCGGCTCCTCCTCCGTCAGTTCGGCCCGCGGACTGCCCGACATTCCCGGACGCAATTGGAACAACTCGCCGGGTGGTCCCAACACGAACGTCGGCACTTTCGCCGGTACCACCTGGGCGATGGTCGAAGCGGGTGGCTGTCCGGTGGAACTCACCGAGGAGTTGGAGACCGTGGGTCGCAACGACTTCTTTGGCACGTTGCCCGGGGCGTTCACCGCTCACCCGAAGTTCGATCCGGTCTCCGGTGAGATGCACGCCGTCGTGTACGCGTGGGCCGAATGGATGGACCACGTCCAGTACGTGCGGGTGGGCAAGGACGGTCGAGTGAATCGTACGGTCGACATCCCGCTCCCGGGTATGTCGATGGTGCACGACATGTCGATCACCGACCGCTACGTGGTGGTGTACGACCAACCGGTGTTGGTCGACCTCGATCTGGCGTTCGCCGGCCGGTTCCCCTTCCGCTGGAACGACGAGTACGGCAACCGCGTCGGCCTCATGCCACGCGAGGGGACGGCGGCCGACATCGTGTGGGTCGACGTGCCCGTGGGTTACGTCTTCCACCCGCTCAATGCGTACGACACGCCCGACGGCAAGGTCGTCCTCGACGTGTGCTTCTACGACGTGATGATGCGCGACGATCTGCTCGGTCCGTTCGGCGATTCGATGGCGCGCTTGATGCGTTGGGAGATCGATCCGGTCACCAAGCGCGTGTCGGCGACGACGATCGACGGTGCCGCGAACGAGTTCCCTCGACACCGCGGATCGCTCACCGGCAAGCCGTACCGGTACGGATACTGCGCGCAACCCGATCCGACGTCGATGAACTGGCCCACTCTGAAGCACGACCTGCACACCGGACGACGCGAGATGTTCGACCACGGTCCGGGCAGGGGCGCCGGTGAACCGGTGTTCGTGGCCCGACCCGGCAGCACCGACGAGGACGACGGGTGGTTGGTGACATTCGTGCACGACGGCAACACCGACTCGGCCGAATTCGCCGTGCTCGACGCCCGAGATTTTGCTCGCGGTTACGTGGCCCGCGTGGAACTCCCGCAACGCGTGCCGTTCGGTTTCCACGGCAACTGGTGCCCCGACCCGCGGTGACTCAGCGGGCGGCGTCGCCGAAGCGGTATTCGTGGGTCAATTCGTCGATCCGGGACTTCAGCGACGGATCGATGGGCGTGGCCTCGGCCGCGACGACGTCGGCAAGTTGTTCGGGTCGACTGGCGCCCACGATCGGAGATGTGATCGTCGGGTTCGCCAGTACCCACTGCACCGCGAGGGTGGCCAGTGAGACTCCGGCCTCGGCGGCCAGCGGACGAAGTGCGTCGACGGTGACGAACATTCGGTCGTGCCAGTACCGGTCGCGGTAGCGCTCGGCGGTCCCCGCTCCGAGGGTGAAGCGCCCGCCCTCGATGGGGGCCTCGGGGCGATGCTTGCCGGTCAGGAATCCGCCGGCCAGCGGGTTGTACGGGATCACCGCGATGCCCTCTTCGGCACACAGCGGGAACATCTCGCGCTCGTTCTCGCGAAAGAGCATGTTGTAGCGGGGTTGGATGCACTCGAAACCTGTCACCCCCAGGGCCTCGGCGCGACCCAACGACCGGGCCAGTTGGTAGGCGAGGAAGTTAGAGCATCCGACGTAGCGGACCTTCCCGGTCTTCACCACGTCCTCGAGGGCCAGCAACGTCTCGTCGATGCGGGTTCCGGTGTCCCAACTGTGCACTTGATACAGATCGACATGGTCAGTACCCAGTCGCTTCAGCGAGAGTTCGACGGAGCGCATGATGTTGTGGCGCGAGTTTCCGCTCTCCCAGGCGCGCCGACCGGTGGGGAAGAAACATTTGGTGGCGACGAGAAAGTCGTCGCGGCGACCCTTCAGCCACTTGCCCACGATCTCCTCGGTTCGTCCGAACAACTCCGGCGGAGCGCCGAGTGGATACATGTCGGCGGTGTCGAAGAAATCGATGCCCGCCTCGGCGGCGGTGTCCATCACGGCGAAAGAGGTCGCTTCGTCGATCTGGTGACCGAACGTCATGGTGCCGAGGCACAACTTCGACACCTTGAGGCCGGTGCGACCGAATCGGACGTGCTTCATGTTCCGAACCTTAGGGGTTGGCGCGTTCCCGGCCCGCTCTGCTAGCCATGAAACGTGGAGATCGTGCTGGCCTGCGCCGCGGCGTGGATGTACGGACTCGGCGACTTCTGCGGCGGTCGTGCCTCGCGTCGCGCCGACAGTTTGTTCGTGACCTTCGTCGGGCAGGTGTTCAGCATGCTCGTGTTGGTCGTGGCCCTCGTCGTCCTCGCGGATCCGGTGCCCGGCGCACGCGACTGGATGTGGGGTGCGGCCGGTGGCGTCGGTGGATTCGTCGGACTGACCTTCTTCTATTACGCGCTGGCCCACGGTGCGATGACGGTCGTGGCCCCGACCGCCGCGGTGGTCAGCGCGGTGCTTCCAGCGGTCGCGGGTATCGGGTTCGGTGAACGTCCGTCGCTCGTCGCCTACGGGGGAGTGGTGGTGGCCCTCGTCGGCATCGCCCTCGTCACCGGTGCGGTCGGTGCACCGCATTTGCCGACGTCCCGCTCCATCATGGCGATCGCGGTGCTGGGAGGGTGCGGATTCGGTTGGATGTTCGTCTGCCTCGACCGCACCTCCGACGACTCCGGAATGTGGCCCCTGTTGGCCGCGCGCGTGGCCTCCATCTCCTTGGCCGCGGTCGCGATCGGATGGCGTCGCGTGCCGCGAGCGCGACCGATTCCCCGACTCGCCCTGGCCGCCGGGTTGTTCGACATGGGGGCCAACGTGCTGTTCGTGCTGGCCAACCGCGAGGGCCTCCTGGCCCTGGTCGCCGTGATCACCGCGCTCTACCCGGTTAGCACGATCGTTCTGGCGATGCGACTCGACCATGAGCGGGCCAACCGTTCCCAGATCGTCGGCATGGTTCTGGCCGGAACGGCGTTGGCTCTGGTCGCGGTCGGCCGCTGACCACGGCTATGATACAACTCCAATACAAGTGCGTCGGCGGTGGGTCGACGTCGCAGTCAGAGAGCGAAGCACACGAACATGGCCAAGATCAAGGTTGACAACCCGGTCGTCGAACTCGACGGCGACGAGATGACTCGCATCATCTGGCAGTTCATCAAGGACCGTCTCATCCTTCCGTACCTCGACGTGAACCTCGAGTACTACGACCTCGGCATGGAGTACCGCGACGCGACCAACGATCAGGTCACGATCGATGCCGCCAACGCGATCTTGAAGCATGGCGTGGGCGTCAAGTGCGCCACCATCACGCCCGACGAAGCGCGTGTCGAAGAATTCAAGTTGAAGAAGATGTGGAAGTCGCCCAACGGCACGATCCGCAACATCCTCGGCGGCGTGGTGTTCCGCGAGCCCATCATCTGCAACAACATCCCGCGCCTCGTACCGGGCTGGACCAAGCCCATCGTGATCGGCCGTCACGCGCACGGCGACCAGTACAAGGCCACCGACTTCAAGGTTCCCGGTGCCGGCACCGTCACCATCACCTACACCCCGACCGACGGAGGGGCGCCCGTCGAGATGGAGATCGCCAAGTTCGGCAAGGACGGCGGCGTCACCATGGGCATGTACAACTTCAACGACAGCATCCGCGATTTCGCGCGTGCCTCGTTCCGGTACGGCCTGGCCCGCAACTACCCGGTGTACATGAGCACCAAGAACACGATCCTCAAGGCCTACGACGGCCAGTTCAAGGATCTGTTCCAGGAAGTGTTCGAGGCCGAGTTCAAGGCCGACTTCGACAAGGCCGGACTCACCTACGAACACCGCCTCATCGACGACATGGTCGCCTGCGCCATGAAGTGGGAGGGCGGTTACGTCTGGGCGTGCAAGAACTACGACGGCGATGTGCAGTCCGACACCGTGGCCCAGGGTTACGGCTCGTTGGGTCTGATGACCTCGGTGCTCATGACCCCCGACGGAAAGACCGTCGAAGCCGAAGCCGCGCACGGCACCGTGACGCGCCACTATCGCGAGCACCAGAAGGGCAACAAGACCTCCACCAACCCGATCGCGTCGGTGTACGCGTGGACGGGCGGGCTGAAGCACCGCGGCAAACTCGAC
>JBJTBM010000002.1:0-12544 GCA_046091365.1 Acidimicrobiia bacterium
CACCAGTGGCTCACGTGCGCGAGCGAGGTCCAGACCTTTTGGCCGTTGATCACCCAACGATCTCCGTCGAGGTGGGCCTTGGTCTGCACGTTGGCGAGGTCGCTGCCGGCGTTGGGCTCGCTGTAGCCCTGGCACCAACGCTCGTCGCCGCGCCGGATGCCGGGCAGGAAACGCGCACATTGCTCGGGGGTGCCGTATTCGATCAAGGTCGGAGCGAGCAGGTTCTCGCCCATGTGGTTCGTGCGCGCTGGCGCCTGGGCACGTACGTACTCCTCGGCCCAGATGATCTGTTGATCGACCGTCGCTCCTCGTCCGCCGTACTCGACGGGCCAACCGAGACCGATCCATCCGGCGCGCCCGAGGACCTTCTCCCACTCGACCCGCACGTCGAAGCCGATGTCCTCGTCGCCGGGTCCGCCCCGTCCGCGCAACTCGGCGAACTCGCCCACGACGTTTTCGCGCAGCCACGCGCGCACGAGTTCGCGGAACTCAGCGTCGTTCGTGGGAAGTGGTGCGGGGCGCGACAGGGTGGAGGTCATGGCGAGTTTCTGACGATGCGTCAGAAACCTTAGCCCCGCATGGTTTGGGTCGGGGCCACCGGAAAGGCGGCGATTACGGTCACATCATGGACTTTTCCATCCCCACCGCGATCCAGACGACCCTCGACGAACTGGACGAGTTCATCGCCCGGGAGATCGCCCCGTTGCAAGCCGCCGACGACAACGAACGGTTCTTCGACCACCGGCGCGAGTGGGCCCGCACCGACTTCGACAACGACGGCGTGCCGCGTCCCGAGTGGGAGGCGTTGTTGCGCGAGATGCGCCGTCGTGCCGACGCCGCCGGATGGTTGCGACTCGCGTTGCCGCCCGAATTCGGTGGTCGTAACGCCAGCAACCTCGAGATGGCGATCATCAGGGAACATCTGGCCGCCAAGGGGTTGGGTCTGCACAACGATTTGCAGAACGAATCGTCGATCGTCGGCAACTTCCCGACCGTGTTGATGATGCGCGACTTCGGAACCGATGAGCAGAAGTCCGAGTGGATGGCGGGTTTCCTCGACGGCTCCAAGCGTCTGGCCTTCGGTCTCACCGAACCCAACCACGGCAGCGACGCCACTTTTCTCGAGACCACCGCGGTGCGCGACGGCGACGAGTGGGTGATCAACGGCATGAAGCGTTGGAACAGCGGACTGCACCACGCCACCCACGACATCATCTTCGCGCGCACCTCCGGAGAGCCCGGTAGCCCGGTCGGGATCTCGGCGTTCCTGGTGCCCACCGACGCACCGGGCTTCAACGTCGACTTCTTCTGGTGGACCTTCAACATGCCCACCGATCACGCCGAGGTGAGCATGAAAGACGTGCGCGTGCCGGCGAACGCGCTGTTCGGCCGTCTCGACCACGGTCTCGATCTCGCCCAGCATTTCGTGCACGAGAACCGCATCCGACAAGCGGCGTCCTCGCTGGGCGCAGCGCAGTACTGCATCGACGAAGCCGTGGCGTATTCGAATTCGCGCGTGACGTGGGGCAAGAAACTGTCCAGCAACCAGGCGATCCAGTTCCCCCTGATCGAGTTGCACACCGAGGCCGCAATGTTGCGTCAATTGATCCGCTACACGGCGTGGATGATGGACAACTCGGTGAAGGCCGATCGTCCCGACGTCGAGGGGTTCATGGAGTTCACCCACCTCGTCGCCATGTGCAACTACCGGGCGAACCGCCTGTGCTGCGACGCGGCCGATCGCGCCATGCAGACCTGCGGGGGAGTGGGGTACAGCCGCCACATGCCCTTCGAGCACATCTACCGACACCACCGTCGCTACCGGATCACCGAGGGGGCCGAGGAGATCCAGATGCGCAAGGTCGGCCAGCACCTGTTCGGGTTCGGGCGCAAGAAGTAGGGGTCACCGCGGGGTGTGACATTTCTGACGAGTCGTCAGAAGGGGTTGCAACGAATTGTTAGGTATGCCTAACATCGCCCCATGGGAGCATCTTTCCTCATCACCCTCCGTGAGGGCCTCGAAGTCAGCCTCGTGCTGGCGATCCTGATCTCGTACCTGGTGAAAACCGGGCGATCCTCCGAAACGGGGGGGGTGTGGCGTGGCACCGGGTTGGCCGTCGCGCTGTGTGTGGTGATCGGCGTCGTGGTCCACGCCGCCGTCGGGGGTCTGCACGGCACGGTCGAACAACTTGTCGAGGGCTTCATTGCGGTGGCCGCGGCGACGGTGCTCACGTGGATGATCTTCTGGATGCGTTCGAACGCGCGCAGCCTCGGTTCGGAGTTGCGCGACAAGGTCGACGCGGCCACGACCGTCGGCGCGCTGGCCGCCATCGCGTTCGTGGCCACGGTGCGCGAGGGCCTCGAGACCGTCTTGTTCCTGCTGTCAGCCGAGACCGGCTCGTCCTCGGGAGCCGAGGTCGTGGTCGGTGGTCTCGCCGGGCTGGCATTGTCGGCGGTACTCGGTTGGGTCATCTTCAAGGGTGGTAACCGCATGAATCTTCGACGGTTCTTCCAGGTGACCGGAGTGTTGTTGATCCTGTTCGCTGCCGGGTTGGTGGGCAAGGCCTTCCACGAGTTTCGAGAGGCACTCGATCTGCACTCGGGTGGACTGATCGATCCGGCATGGACCATCGAGTCCGGATTGTGGGCCGAGGGTACGTTCTACGACTTCATGAAGGGGTTCTTCGGCTGGCACGCCGAGACCGAGAAGATCCGCTTGATCGCGTACTTCGCCTACCTCGTGCCGGTCATGTGGTTGTTCTTGAAGAAGCCCTCGTCGCGCCCGTTGGTCGAGTCCGTGTCGGTCTGACCGGTCACCGCTACCGTGGCGACATGGCCCAGCAACATCAGAACGGCACCCCGGTAGACGTCAAACCGCGGAGTCGCGACGTCACCGACGGCATACAGAAGGCGGCGGCCCGCGCGATGTTGCGTGCGGTCGGCCTGACCGACGACGACTGGGCCAAGCCGCAGGTCGGGGTGGCGTCGTCGTGGAACGAGATCACCCCCTGCAACATGTCGATCCGTCGACTGACGGCCGCGGCCAAGGACGGAATCCGAGGCGCCGGTGGCGTGCCGCTCGAATTCGGCACCATCACGGTGAGCGACGGCATCTCGATGGGGCACGAAGGGATGCGCGCGTCGCTCGTGAGTCGCGAGGTCATCGCCGACTCGGTGGAGGCGGTCATGCACGGCGAGCGTCTCGACGGGCTGCTCGCCACCGGAGGATGCGACAAGAGCATGCCCGGCATGATGATGGCGATCGCCCGTCTCAACCTGCCCGCGGTCTTCGTCTACAACGGGTCCACGCTGCCCGGTCACCACGACGGCAAGAACATCGACATCACGACCGTCTTCGAGGCCATCGGCGCCTGTGCGGCCGGCAACATCACCGAAGCCGAACTCACCGAGATCGAAAAGTCGGCCTGCCCAGGCGAGGGGGCCTGCGGCGGCATGTTCACCGCCAACACCATGTCGTCGATCGGCGAGGCCCTCGGATTGTCATTGCCCGGTTCGGCGTCGGCTCCAGCCGTCGACCCCAGCCGCGAGGACGACGCGCGCCGCGCCGGTGAGGCCGTGGTGAACCAATTGCGCCTCGGTCTGCGTCCGCGCGACATCCTCTCGAAGAAGGCGTTCGAGAACGCCATCGCGCTCGCCAACGCGCTGGGCGGTAGCACCAACGCGGTGTTGCACCTGTTGGCCATCGCCAACGAAGCCGGGGTCGAGCTCGAACTCGAGGATTTCAACCGCATCGCGGCCCGGGTACCGCACATCGCCGACATGAAGCCCGGCGGCAGGTTCCACATGACCGACCTCCACCGCGTCGGTGGAGTGCCAGTGGTTCTCAAGCATCTACTCGACGCCGGGTTGATCCACGGTGACGTCATGACCTGCACGGGTAGGACGATGGCGGAGAACCTCGCCGAGATCGATCCTCCCGCGCCCGACGGCGTGGTGGTGCACCCGCTGTCGTCGCCGATCAACGCCGAAGGTGGTTTGTTGGTGCTGCGCGGCTCGTTGGCGCCCCAGGGGAGCGTGGTCAAGGTGGCGGGGCTCACGCCCGAGCAACGTCTCTTCGAGGGCACGGCGCGCGTTTTCGACGGCGAGGACGGCGCGATGGCGGCGATCATGGCGGGGGAGATCGAACCGAACACGGTGCTCGTGATCCGTTACGAGGGCCCCAAGGGCGGCCCGGGTATGCGCGAGATGCTCGCCATCACCGGCGCGCTCAAAGGCGCCGGCCGGGGCTATGACTGCGCCCTCATCACCGACGGCCGGTTCAGTGGTGGCACGTGGGGATTCTGCATCGGTCATGTGGCGCCCGAGGCCGTCGACGGCGGACCGATCGCGTTCGTGCGCGACGGCGATCGCATCAAGATCGATGTGGCCAGCCTGACCCTCGACCTGTTGGTCGACGAGGGCGAGTTGGCGCGCCGTCGGCAGGGTTGGACACCGAATCCTCCGCGTTACACGAGCGGGGTGTTGGGCAAGTACGCCCGGCTCGCCCAAGGCGCCGAGAAGGGCGCCATCACGAACTTCGTCTGACGATCGCGCGCCAGCCGTTCAACACCGCACCGTTGAACACGGTGGCCACGATGACGAAGGCGGTCGCGGTTCCGTCGTCGAAGACGAATCGACGCACGACCATTCCCAGGGCTACGGTGACGACCCACACTGTGACCCCGGTGCGCGCCGAAACCGGTGAACGCCACGCGCGCGACGCCAGCCAGACGGCGGCGAGCGCGATCAGGAACGGGGCCATAGTCCCCAGGTATCCCGACACTGTGGCTGCCTCGTCGTGATTACGACGGCCGATGGTCACGAAAAACACGATCACCGCGACGTCGACGACGAACGCGCCGACCGGACTGGCGAGTTTCTCCTTCACGGGTCCACCTTCTCGATCGTCACAATCGCGTTGTAGTCGGGAATGCGACTGGCGTCGTCGTTGAGTTCGGCCGCGATGAGCGCGTTGCCCTCGGGCCAGTGCACCTGCACCGAGTTGCGCGGCAGGTCGACGATCTTCGCGGTCGCCCGCATCGCGCCCACCGCACTGCGCAACGCCACGGGTGAGCCCTCCGACAAGCCGAGCCGGGCGGCATCGCGACGGTCGATGTACACGGCGTCGCGCTCGGCGCCCGTGAGAGGATCACGTTCGGCGAACACCATGCTGTTGAACTGTTTGCCGCGACGCGTGGACAAGAAGAAGGAACCTTCGGGTACGACGGGCGGTCGCACACTCACCGCCGTGAAGTGGGCCCGCCCTCCGGGCACGGGGAAGTCGCCGCCGGCACACAGGTGGCGTCCGCCGTATTGCACCGCGTCGTGCGTTCGCTCGAGACGTTCGATTCCCTCGTACATCGGCACGACCCGGGCGATCTCGGCGCGCAACGCGCGGTTGTCGGGCCAGGTGAAGGCCTCCCCGGTCGCGGGGGCGACGCGCATGGCGAGGTCTGCGAACACCCGCCATTCGCTGCGCGCCTCACCCGGGGGCTCGATGATCTGGGGGCTGAAGGCGATCTGGCGCTCGGTGGTGGTGCTCGTACCACCACCCTCCTGCTCGTACCGCGTCGCGGCGGGGAGCAAGATGACGTCGTCGCCCTCGAGGAACATCTGTGAGGTCAGGACGATGTCCTGGTGTACGCGCAACGGAACCCGCTTCAACGCATCGGCGACGCGTTGCGGATCGGGCATCACGTCGAGGAAGTTCGACCCATCGAGAAACAGCACGTCGATCTCGTCGCGCTCGGCGGCCAAGACCATCTCGGGTGCGGTCAGACCGGCGGTGTCGGGAACGTCGAAGCCCCAGGACCTCGACAATTCGGCGGCGCTCTCCGGCGACACGGTGACGCCACCCGGGAACGCGGTGGAGTACGCGCCCATCTCGGCCCCGCCCTGCACGCCGGAGTGTCCGCGGATGGGCATCAAACCCGCACCGTTGCGTCCGATGTTTCCGCGCGCCAGCGCGACGTTGACGATCGCCTGCACGCCCTCCACGCCGTGTCGGTGTTGCGTGACGCCCATGCTCCAGACCAACACCGATGCCCGTGCGGATCCATAGAGATCGACGAGGGCGTCGAGGGTCGTGAGGTCGACACCGGCGTCGCCGAGCAGTTCGTCGAGGTCGAGTGGGGCCAGATGTCGTTCGAGTTCGGTCCATCCGGTCGTGTGGGCGTCTATGAACCCGTGGTCGACCGCCCCGCGTTCGATCAGACGTTTGAGCAACGCGTTGGCCAGAGCGACGTCACCTTCGGGACGAACGGGCACGTGAAGATCGCACAACTTCGTGCCGAACAGGAACGATTCAGCCTTGGACGGCACCCAGTAGCGCTCGAGTCCGGGTTCGAGGTACGGGTTGATCACCACCACCCTGGCGCCATTGCGCTTGGCCTCGTAGAGGTACTTAGTGAAAACGGGTTGGTTGTTCGCGACGTTGGCGCCCCACAGCACCACGAGATCGCTCTCGATCACGTCCTGCAGGCTGCACGTGCTGGCCGCCACACCGATCGTCGTCTTGAGTCCGATGGTCGATGGTGCGTGACACGTACGCGCCGCCGAGTCGATATTGGCGACGCCCATCGCGCGGGCCGCTTTGCCGGCGACGTAGTACGACTCGTTCGTCAGCCCGCGACTCGTGAGATAGATCGCGGTGCGCTCACCACCGGCCACCTTGATCGCCGCGGAGACGGCATCGAGCGCCTCGTCCCAGTCGATTCGGCGAAACCCCTTTTCCCCGCGCCGTCGCCGCATGGGGAACGCCAAACGTCCCATCTCGCGCAGCTCGGTGCCGGATCTTTTGGCGAGCCAACTCACGTCGGACAGCACCGAGTGATCGAACGGCTCGGCGCAGTTGACCTCCAGCAACTTGAGGCGGGTGGTGCAGAGATGAATGCCGTCGAGGGTCCAATCGTGGAACCCGGCCACCCCGAGGGCGCAGCCGTCGCACACGCCCTCGCTCAGAATGCGCCACGCTTTGCGGGGAGTGCGCCGCACGTTCACCGCCACCCGAACCATCTCGGCGAGGTGATTCGGTTTGGTGTGTCCCAATCCGTTGGGGGCCAGGCTGACCCACGACGAGGGCGTCCAACGCCGTGAGGCCACGGCCGGCCTCACATCTCTTCGTAGTACTCGCGACCGAGGTGGGTGATGACGTCCTCGCCCATCATCCAGCGCAACGTGTTCTTGAGCTTGGTCAACTGGATGAAGAGGTCGTGCTCGGGGTAGAGCCCCGGCGCCACCTGAGGGCTCTTGTAGTAGAAGCTCAGCCACTCTTGGATGCCGCCCATGCCGGCGCGCGCCGCGAGGTCGCTGAACAGAATCAGGTCGAGGGCCAGAGGAGCGGCCAGGATCGAGTCGCGACAGAGGAAGTTCACCTTGATCTGCATCGGGTAACCCAGCCATCCGGTGATGTCGATGTTGTCCCAACCCTCCTTGGCGTCACCACGCGGGGGGTAGTAGTTGATCGACACCTTGTGGAACACGTTGCCGTAGAGCTCGGGGTACTTCGTCGGTTGCAGGATGTCCTCGAGAACTCCGAGCTTGGATTCCTCCTTGGTCTTGAAGTTCTCCGGGGCGTCGAGCACCTCGCCGTCACGGTTGCCGAGGATGTTGGTGCTGTACCAGCCCGACAGCCCGAGCATGCGGGCCTTGAGCATGGGCGCGAGCACGGTCTTCATGAGCGTTTGGCCGGTCTTGAAGTCCTTGCCGCTGATGGCGATGTTGCGGTCGGTCGCCAGTTGCCGGAGCACGGGTGCGTCGACGGCCAGGTTCGGTGCACCGTTGGCGAACGGCACGCCCTCGAGCAGTGCGGCGTATGCGTACAGCTGGGCTGGCGAGACCGTCTCGTCGTTGGCGTCGATGGCCTTCTCGAACGACTCGAGGTCGAGGTGCGCGCGACCGGGTTCGATGAAAATCTCGGTGCTGGCGCACCAGATCATGACGAGGCGGTCGCACTGCTTCTCTTCCTTGAAGCGGTTGATGTCCTCGCGGATGGCGTTCAGCATGGCCCGCTTGCTGGTGGTGGGCTTCACGTGCTCGCCGTCGAGGTTGCGGGCGTACTTGCGCTCGAAAGCCGCCTGCATGGGACGGACCTCGCGCAGGGCGTCACTGATGGACTCGATGTGCTTGCCGCTCTCGAGCACCCCGGCGCGGCTCGCCGAGACGTAGGCGTCGTCGGGGAACACGTCCCAGGCTCCCCACACGATGTCGTCGAGGGTGGCCAGGGGGACGAAGTCCTTGATGAGGGGCGTGCGGTCCTCGGTGCGCTTACCGAGGCGGATGGTGCCCATCTGGGTCAGTGAGCCGATGGGGGAGCCGAGACCCCGCCTGGAGAGTTCGACGCCGGCGATGAGGGTGGAGGCCACGGCGCCGAGGCCGACGGTGAGCACTCCGAGACGGCCCGTGGCCGGCGCGACAGTGGGGGACGGGGGAGTGGTCATGGGATCAGGCTAGGCGCACGAGGGTCGCCGTAACATCACCCCCGTGACCAACGAGCCCGTCGTGACCGCTCCCGACGAAGCGCGACGTACCCCCGGCGGAGCGATTCTGATGGACGGCAACGTCTTACGTGACGAGATCGTCGCGCGCCTCGCGACCACGATCCGCGATGCCGGGGCACCCCCGGTGTGTTTGGCGACCGTGCTGGTCGGAGACGACGCTCCCAGTCAGCGATACGTGCGCAACAAGCACGTACAGGCGGCCAAGGCGGGCATGGTGAGTCGCAACGAGGTGTTGCCCGCCGATGTGGGGCAGGCGCGGGTCGAAGAGGTGGTGGCGTCGCTGGCCGCCGACCCGTCGGTGCACGGAATCCTGGTGCAGAGCCCGTTGCCCGCGGGTTACGACGAGGAGGCGGTGCTGCGCTCGATCCCTGCCGACAAGGACGTCGACGGCCTCACGTCGGAGTCGATGGGTCGACTCGTGCGCGGATTGCCCGGCCTCGTGGGCTGCACGCCGCTCGGCGTGATGCGATTGCTCGAGCGCTACGGCGTGGCCACTCGTGGGCGACGGGCCGTGGTGGTGGGTCGATCGATGTTGGTCGGGTTGCCGTTGTCGTTGTTGCTCGCGCGCAAGGGGGTCGATGCCACCGTCACGATCGCGCACAGTCGCACCACCGACCTGGTCGAGGTGTGTCGCTCCGCCGACATCGTCGTGGGAGCCGTGGGTCAGGCCGGCCTGATCACGGCCCGGCACGTGCGGCCCGGAGCGGCCGTCATCGACGTGGGGATCTCGCGGACCGCCGCCGGAGTCGTGGGCGACGTGGCCTTCGACGATGTGCAGGCCGTGGCCGGCGCCATCACCCCCATGCCCGGCGGAACCGGACCCATGACCATCGCCTGCCTGCTCGAGAACACCCTGACCGCGGCCCGCTTGCAGGGGGCTTTCCCGGCCTGACCGACCGGCGCGGGTTGTGATCCCGTCGTGGGGCTGGCACACTTGAGTCCGATGAACGCGAACTCCATCTCCTCGTCGCTCGCGCTCGTCGTAGTAATCCTCTGACGCGTTCGTATCCTCGAACGCGTCCCTCGGCCTCCCAACAGGGGGGCTGTTTCGTTTTCGGGGTTCGACACCGTCGGATGAGCCAGCCAGAACCAACACTCCGGCCCACGCGGTCGGCACACACGACACAGGAACCGACATGACACAGAAGATCACCGGCGCGCAGGCCCTGATCAGGGCCCTCGAACTGGAGAACGTCGACACCATTTTCGGGTTGCCCGGCGGTTGCATCCTGCCCGCCTACGACCCGTTGCTCGACAGCCCGATCCGGCACATCCTCGTGCGGCACGAACAGGGCGCCGGACACATGGCCGAAGGGTACGCCCACGTCACGGGTCGGCCCGGCGTCGCCATGGTCACCTCGGGTCCTGCGGCGACCAACATGGTCACGCCGCTTTGCGACGCGTACATGGACTCGATCCCCATGGTCTGCATCACGGGACAGGTGCCCACCACCGCCATCGGAACCGACGCCTTCCAAGAGTGCGACACCGTTGGCATCACCCGCAGTGTCACCAAGCACAACGAACTCATCATGTCGGCCGACGACGTCCCGTTGATGGTCCGTCAGGCGTTCCACATCGCCACGACGGGTCGTCCCGGCCCGGTCCTGCTCGACCTGCCCAAGGACGTGTTGCAGAACTCGATGACGTGGCATTGGCCGACCGATGACGAGGTGCTCGACAGCCTCCCGGGCTACAAGCCGGTGAGCAAAGGTCATCCGCGCATGATCAAGGAAGCGGCGCGCATGATCCTCGACGCTCGTCAACCGGTCATTTACGCCGGGGGTGGAATCCTGAAAGCCCGCGCCGCCGATGCTCTGCGCGAGTTGGCCGAGTTGATCGACACCCCGGTCGTCACCACCCTGATGGCCCGCGGTGCATTCCCCGACGATCACCCGTTGTGTCTCGGCATGCCCGGAATGCACGGCAACGCCACGGCGATCACGGCGATGCAGAAGAGCGACCTGCTCATCACCCTCGGCGCGCGTTTCGACGACCGCATCACCGGCAAGATCGCCACTTTCGCCCCGGACGCCAAGATCATCCATGTCGACATCGACCCCGCCGAACAAGGCAAGGTCCGTCGCCCCGATGTGCCGATCGTCGGCGATTGCCGCCTCGTCATCGAGGAGATCATCAAGGCCATCAAGGACTTGTTGAACGGGGGCGAGAAGCAGCAGGACATCTCGCAGTGGAAGAGCCGCGTCAGCGGATGGCGCGAACAGTTCCCGCTGTACTACCCGGCCAACGAGCCCGGCGAGGCGCTCAAGCCGCAGTACTGCCTCGAGCAACTGCGTGACGGCGCCCCCGAGGGAACCATCCTGTGCTCCGGGGTCGGCCAGCACCAGATGTGGTCGTCGCAATACTGGAAGTTCAACGAGCCGTACACCTGGGTCAACTCCGGTGGTCTCGGCACCATGGGCTTCTCGGTGCCGGCCGCCATCGGCGCCAAGGTCGGACGTCCCGACCGCATGGTGTGGGCCGTCGACGGTGACGGGTGCTTCCAGATGACGGCACAGGAACTCGTCACTGCCGCAGCCGAGCGCATCCCGGTGAAGATCGCCATCCTCAACAACGCCTACCTCGGCATGGTGCGGCAGTGGCAGGAAATGTTCTACGAGGAGCGTTACTCCGAGGTGTACCTGTCACCGGATCTGCCCGACTACAAGATGTGGGCCGAGGCGATGGGCTGTGTCGGCATGCGCGTCGAATCGCCCGAGGACGTGCTGCCGGCCATCGAGCGGGCCAACGAGATCGACGATCGTCCGGTCGTCATCGACTTCCGCACCGACTCGCGCGAGAAGGTGTTCCCCATGGTCCCCGCCGGAGCGTCGAACTCCGACATCGTCGTCGGTCCGGAGCCCCGATGAGCGCCCCCGGAGCAGAGACTGCATCGGCCGGAGAGGCGGCGCTCGATGTGCGCCACCACATCCTGTCGGTGCTGGTGGAGAACAAGCCGGGAGTGCTCGCTCGCGTCTCCGGCCTGTTCGCCCGGCGCGGCGTCAACATCTACTCGTTGGCGGTGGCCCCCACCGACGATCCTCGCCTCAGTCGCATCACCATCGTCGTCGACGTGCGTTCGACGCCGCTCGAGCAGGTGACCAAGCAGCTCGACAAGCTCATCAACGTGGTGCAGATCGACGAACTGGCCCCCGACTCGGCGGTGGAGCGCGAGTTGATGATCGTCACCGTCACCGTGGATGCCGTCGGCCGCGCCGACCTGCTGGCCCTGACCGCCGAGTACAGCGGCGTCGTCCTCGACGAGGCCGCCGACCGGATCACCGTGTCGCTGGGCGGCACCCCCGAAGCGCTCGACGTCTTCACCGCCCGCATGGGCTCGGCCGTCGTCGCCTATCAGCGCACCGGTCGCATCGCCCTGCCCCGCATCGCCCACTGAGGCGGCGGTTCGACCGCCCGCCGGGTCGGCCCTAACCTGCCGGTTCCTTCCATCCGGTCGTCCGACGACGGCCGCTCGACGTCCAGGAGTTCCCGTGGCCACCGTCTACTACGAGGCTGACGCCGACCGTTCCTTCATCGCCGATCGCAAGGTGGCGGTGATCGGGTACGGCTCCCAGGGCCATGCCCATGCCCTCAACCTGAAGGACTCCGGCGTCGACGTGGTCGTCGGCCTGCGTGAGGGTTCGTCGTCGAAGGCCAAGGCCGAGGCCGAGGGTCTGCGCGTGCTGCCCATCGCCGAGGCGGTGGCGTGGGCCGACGCCATCATGATCCTGCTGCCCGACACCGAGCAGAAGGCGGTGTACGACGCCGACATCGCTCCGAACCTGGCCGAGGGCGACGCGCTGTTCTTCGCCCACGGGTTCAACATCCGTTTCAACCGCATCGTGCCGCCGGCCGGTGTCGATGTCGTGATGGCCGCCCCCAAGGGCCCGGGTCACCTCGTGCGTCGCACCTACTCCGAGGGTGGCGGTGTGCCCTGCCTGATCGCCCTCGGCCCGGGCGCGAGCCCGGAGACCAAGAAGATCGGCCTCGCCTACGCCAAAGGCATCGGCGGCACCCGTGGCGGCGTGATCGAGACCACGATCGCC
>JBJTBM010000003.1:0-55458 GCA_046091365.1 Acidimicrobiia bacterium
CCGCCGAAGGTGCGAACCGCCGTGTAGAAGGTGGAGGCCCAGGCCCGACACGTGGGGCGGTCCCACACGGGTCGCGACGCGCAATGCCCGAACAGGTCCTTCTTGAACTGGCCGTCGAGACGGGCCCGGTTGGATGCATTCCACCACCGACCATACGCCCAGGTGCCGTCGGAACAGGCGGTCCCGGGTGTCCGTAGTGGGCAGTTGAAGGTGCGGTCGAGCATCTTGTAGTTGCGGTAACCGAAGTCGTGGCGCAGACAGGCGGCGGTGAAGTCGAAGGAACGGCCGGTGCTCCCCACGAAAGGTGCCGAACAGCGGTCGGTGCTCCAGTCGAGCGAAGTGTCCACTCCCTGCGGGGAACGTGACGTGCTCACGAAGGAGGCCAACGATGTCTGGAACATCAACACCTCCACCCGACCAGCGGTGCTGGCGGGGTCGGTCACCGAGACGGACGGGGCGGTCAGGGAACTCGCGACCGCGACGAGGATGGCCAGGATCGATCCCATGGGCTCCTCAGTGTTTCTTCGGCTCTCGCCGGTGCGACGTCGTTCCGTCACACCGACTCGGGGTGGGAGACGGTGCGATGCCCGCGGTCAGGCCGGGGGATAGGTGGCTTCGATCGAGTCGATCAACAGACCCATCTCCACCGCGCCGACGGCGGCCTCGTCACCCTTGTTGTCGATACCCGGGCCCGAGCGGTCGATCGCCTGCTGGTTGGTGTCGACGGTCAGCACCCCGAACATGATCGGGATCCCGGTCTCCAACTGCGCGTTCTGGATACCGCGCGCGCACTCGCCGGCCACGAACTCGAAGTGGGCGGTGTCGCCACGAATGACGGCGCCGAGGGTGATGATGGCGTCGTAGTTGCCCGAACCGGCCAGGGTGATGGCGGCCAGCGGGATCTCGAACGCACCGGGGACCCACACCACGTCGACGTTGGAGTCCTTCACCCGACACCGGTCGAGTCCGCGCCGCGCCCCCGCCAACAACTCGGTCACGATGTGGTCGTTGAAGCGTGCGCACACGATTCCGATGGACAGCGCCGATCCGTCGAAGGATTCGGGCATGGTCTGACTGCTCTGGATTCTGGTCATGTCGGGCTCCGTGGGTTTCGTGGAATCGGTCGTTGGTCAGGCGGGGGAGTCGGGAAGATCCAGCAGATGTCCCATGCGATCGCGCTTGGTCTGCAGGTACTTCAGGTTCTCCTCGGTGGGCAGGGGGTTGAGGGCCACTCGCTCGGTGATCTCCAGACCGTACCCCTCGAGCCCGCCGTACTTGGCGGGGTTGTTGGTGATAAGGCGCAACTTGTTGGCGCCGAGGTCGGCCAGTATCTGCGCGCCTATGCCGTACTCGCGACTGTCGACGGGTAGGCCGAGTTCGGTGTTGGCGTCGACGGTATCGAGGCCGTCGTCTTGCAACGAGTACGCGCGGATCTTGTGGCCGATGCCGATGCCACGTCCCTCGTGGCCCCGTAGGTAGACCACGACACCGTGTCCCTCTTTGGCGATGAGGGCCATCGCCGAGTTCAACTGCGGTCCGCAGTCGCAACGGCGGCTGCTGAACACGTCGCCGGTGAGACACTCGCTGTGCACCCGCACCAACAAGGGCGTCCCGTCGGTGACGTCGCCCATGCTGAACGCCAGATGTTCGGTGTCGTCGAGGTGGCTACGGAACGCGGTGCAGGTGAATGTTCCCCAATCGGTCGGCACCTGGGCCTGACCGATGCGGGTCACCAACTTCTCGTGTCGGCGTCGGTACTTGATCAGTTCGGCGATGCTCGACAGCAACAATCCTTGCTGACGACAGAACTCGATCAACTGCGGCAGGCGAGACATGGAGCCGTCCTCGTTCACGATCTCGCAGATGATGCCGGCGGGCTCGAGTCCGGCCATGCGCGCCAGATCGACGGCGGCCTCGGTGTGACCGGCGCGCTTCAACACGCCACCCTCGCGGGCACGCAAGGGGAAGATGTGACCGGGTCGGGCGAACGCGGCGAAACCGACGGCGGGGTCGGCGAGGGCGCGCAACGTGGCCGCGCGGTCGGACGCCGAGATTCCCGTGGTGGTGCCCTCGATGAGGTCGACCGAGACGGTGAACGCGGTGCGATGACTCTCGGTGTTGTGCTCCACCATCAACGGCAGTCGCAGATCGTCGCACCGTTCGCCGGTGAGGGGAGCGACGACGACGCCCGAGGTGTGACGGACGATGAAGGCGATTTTCTCGGGTGTGGCGAACTGTGCCGCCATGATGAGGTCACCCTCGTTCTCGCGGTCCTCGTCGTCGACCATCACCACGATCTCGCCGCGACCGATGGCCGCCACGACGTCCTCGATGGGCGCGAAGTCGAAGTCCTTGCTCATGTGTTCTCCTTGGGGGTCGGTTCGATCACTACTTCGATGTCGTCTCCGAGCGGTCGCAGTGCCGTCACGCGTCCGCGTCGGATGTCGGTCATCGTCGCGGCACCGGGGCCGTCGATCATCGGACGTCCGGTGGCACCGAGGAAGGCCGGCGCGAGGTGGATCACCCAGCGGTCGACGAGGTCCGCCTCGTGGAACGACGCCGTCACGCGTGCGCCCCCCTCGACGAGCACCTGCAGCACGCCTTCGGAGCCGAGTCGATCGAGTAGGGACGGCAGCGATCCGTTCCACTCTAGGCACGGGTGCACGCGGGCCCCGGTCGGCGCCGCCCCCAACACCACCCGTCGGGGCGACGGACCGTCGACGAGTCGCGTCGTCAGCTCGGGGTCGTCGATACGCACGGTGCCCGCTCCGACCACGATCGCGTCGCTGTCGGCGCGCAACTCGTGAACGGCGGTCCGGGCGATATCGCCGGTGATCCAACGACTGCTGCCGTCGGCGGCCGCGGTGCGTCCGTCGATCGTCGCGGCGATCTTGGCCACCACGAAGGGGCGACCCGTGCGACGGTGATGAAGATAGGGGAGCAGTTGCTCGCGCACCTCGGCCGCGAGGCAACCGACGTCGACCCGCACACCCGCGGCGGCGAGTCGCGCGTGACCACGTCCGGCCACGTTGGGGTCGGGGTCCTCGATGGCGCTCGACACCCGGGCCACACCGGCGGCGATCAGCGCGTCGGCGCAGGGTCCGGTGCGCCCGTGGTGCGAGCAGGGTTCGAGAGTGGTCGACACGATCGCGTCGCGGGTGTCGGCCCCGGCCGCGCGCGCAGCGTCGAGGGCCACGATCTCGGCGTGTCGGCCGCCGGGCGGCTCGGTGGCACCGGTGAAGACGCGACCGTCATGGCACTCGATCACGCATCCGACCCAGGGATTGGGCGCGGTGCGACGGCGCACGGTGCGCGCGGCGTCGATCGCCTGTCGCATGCGCGTCTCGTCGTGGTCCATGATCGCCCTTCGGTGTCGATGGCGGGGCGACGACAACGCAGGCACGACGACGGTCGAGCCGGTCCGCGACGGACCATGGCACGGCCAAGCCGGTTCGTACCCGTGCTCCCATCCGGACTCTGACCGTCGGCCTCGGAATTCCACCGAGTCGGCTCCGGGGGATTTCTCCTCCGGAGTTCGCGGGCTGTGACCGCCGGTTTGGACTTTCACCAAAACCCCGCACGGGGTGTGTTCTGTTGTGACGGTGAGTCTACGCCCGATCCCGTAACAAACCCCAAGCCGACTCGACGTGTTCCCACGTGGTCGTACGACTGCCGATGCTGAAGCGCAGGACGCTGCGACCGTCGAGAACGGTGCGGGTGAAGAGCACCGCCCGCGTGGCGTTGACCGACTCGATGAGGGCGTCGGTCATGGTGTCGCCGTGTTCGGGCGATTCCCCGCGCCGTCGCAGGCACAAGAGGTTGAGGGGATGCGGGGCCACGATCTCGAATCGGGGATCGGCGGCCACCAGCGCGGCCAGACGCTGGGTCATGCCCACGTGAGCGTCGATCATCGACCGGAAACTCTCGACTCCGTCGGACCGGATTGCGAACCACAACTTCAAGGAGCGGAACCGACGACCGAGCGGGATCTGCCAGTCGCGGTAGTCGATGGCGGCACCCGACTGGGCGGCAGCCGAACGCAGGTACTCGGGAAGGATGCTGAGCGCACCGAGCAACGAATGGCGATCGGCGGTCCAGAAGAGATCGCAGTCGAAGTTGACGCCCATCCACTTGTGGGGGTTGGTGCAGTAACTGTCGGCGTGTTCGATGCCGTCGTTCACCCACCGCAACGACGGGTGCAACGCGGCGATTCCGTGCATCGCACCATCGACGTGCAACCACAGGTTGTGCTCGCGCGCGACGTCGGCGATGCGCGCGGTGGGGTCGAACGCTCCCGACGAGGTGGTGCCGTGGGTGCTGCACACCCAGAACGGCACGAGACCGGCGCGCGCGTCGGCCTCGACCGTCGCTCGTAACGCATCGACGTTCATGCCGAAGTTCTCGTCGTGGGCGACGATGCGGATGTTGTCGGTGCCGATGCCGGCGATGCGCAGGCCCTTCTCGATGCTGCTGTGCGCCTGAGACGTGCAGTACGCGGTCAACTTCGTCGTGTCGCCGTCGACGTTGACGCGACCCCCGGTGCGTCGCCATCGTGCGGCGAGGATCGACGACAGTGTGGCCTCGCTGGCCGAACCCTGGATCACGCCGCCACCGTTGGGTGACGTGCTTCGGAAGCTGTCGGGCAGACCGAGCATCTCCTGCATCCAGTCGAGCATCAGCGTCTCGACCTCGGTGCAGGCCGGACTCGACATCCAACTCATCCCCTGCACCCCGAGGCCGGCGGTGAGCAGGTCGGCGAGGATCGACGGGTCCGACGAGTTGCCCGGGAAGAAGGCGAAGAAGCTCGGGTGTTGCCAGTGCGGGAGACCCGGGATGATGATGTCGCGCACGTCGCGTAGGAGGGCGTCGAAGGATTCGGGTTCACTCGGCGGGTGCTCGGGCAGGCGCGCGCGCACGTCACCCGGTCGCACGTCGGCGGTCACCGGACGCTCGTCGATCGTCTCGAGATACTCGGCGATCAGGTCGACCAGCGCGTGTCCGTTCCGACGGAACTCCCGTGCGTCCATGCCGAGAGGCTACGGGTACGGTGACGTCGTGAGCATCGATCCGAATCGATTCACGGTCCGCCGCGCCGCACCGCGAGGGTTTGCGCAGGCGTACGTTCACGAACGGGCACACGACGACGGTGCGCATCGCGTCGCCCTGGTGTGCGTTCACGGTTGGCCCGAGAGCAAGCGCATCTTCTGGAAGGTGATCGAGCCCTTCGTGGCCGCTGGTTTCGACGTGATCGTCCCCGATCTGCGGGGGTTCGGCGACAGCGACCCGGCCCCCGACGGTCGCTACGACACGGTTGCCCACGCCCGCGACGTGCACGCACTGGTGCACGACCATCTCGGCTACGAGCGGGTGGTGTTGCTCGGTGGCGATCTCGGTGGCCCGGTGATCCAGGACCTCGCTCTGCGTTATCCGGATTTCGTCGAGCGAATGGTGCTCTTCAACTCGCCGTTGCCGTTCGACAAGGAGCGCATGGCTGACATCGACGGCACGCGTGCTCCTCGGGAGGCCGCCGATTACTTCGTCCGGCAGGGTCTCGACGCCGACCGCTTGGCCTCGGAGATGACGACTCCCACCGCGCGCCGCGCCTACATCGCGACGTTCTACTCCAGTCGCTTTTGGGCGCACCCCGGCACCTTCACCGTCGACGAGGTCGACTTTCACACCGAGCCATTCGCCGATGCCGGCACCCTGCGGGCGTCGTTCGGCGCCTACGAGAGTGCGTTCGACCCCTCCAAACGACCCGAACCCACCGTGATGGGGCGCAACGACGTGACTCCGACGTTGGTGTTGTACGGGCCTTCCGATCACGTCATCTATCCGGCGTTCGACCGCATGGCGGCGGTGGTGTTCGGCGCGCACGTCGGCCCGTTCCTGTTGCGCGACTGCGGGCATTTCGTTCCGTGGGAGGCGCCACACGCTCTGGTGTCGGGCACCGTCGCCTTCTGTTCGGATCTTCTGGCCCGCGACTGATCAGAGGTTCGGTGGAAGCAAGCGGTTCACGCTCTGGAACACGAAGTAGAGAACGAAGAAGAACGGCACGAAACCGACGACGGCTCCGATGATGCGATTGCGGTAGCGCTTGGCCACCTGCCACGCCCCCCACACGATGAGCAATTCGAGCGCCCCCCAGCCGAACACGTGTGGCCAGGCCCGACCGTCGGAGAACCAACCTTTTTCGAAGGTGTCGACCGCGACGTCGTCGATCGTGTCGGGCACCGTGGGGACGACGGCGGGGGTCGTCGTGGTATCCACCACCCCGGTGTCGCTCGACTCAGGTTCGCCGACGTATCGCGTCGCGGGTTCGGTGGCCGGTTGACTGACCGTGGTGTCGAGTTCGGCCGACACGATGAGTCGCTGTTTGGCCGAGAACTCCGGGTTGCACGTGGTGAGGGTCAAGGTGGCGCGGGTCGGGTCCGTGGTCGCGACCACCCACGAGTCCGAGGGGTCGACGACCTGCGACCCGGTGACGCGGTAGACGAACGCGCGACCGAAGAGGTCGGTCAACCGGATCTCGTCGCCGATTCGGAGATCGTCGAGGTGACGGAAGGGCTCGCCGTATGTCGTGCGGTGGCCGGCGATCGCGGCGTTACCCAACTCACCGGGAAGGGGCGTGTTGGGATAGTGACCGGGGCCTTTCTTGAGGTCGGCGGTCTGTACTCCGGCGACCACGAATTTCTCCACCCCGATGGTCGGCATCTCGATGAGGGCGATGGGGTCACCCTCATCGACGACGATCGGCTCTCGGGGTGCGACGGTGATCGGGACGGTCGACGCGACGGTCGACGGAATGTCGGCGGCGACGGTCGATGTCGGCGCCACCGTGGTGGCCGCGTCGGCCGCGGCGGCCGACAACTCGGTGAAAGCGCTCTCCAGTCGGTTCTGGGACTGCGCTTCCTCGATGCCGGTGCCCCACAACTGGTACCCGACGAACAGGAACATCAGCACCCCGAGGATGATGAGCGAACTGCCGAGACGGCCGAGGAACCAGTACCAGTCGCGTGGTTGTCGGGGTCGATCCCAGAACGGCAATGTGGGGCCGACGTTCTCGACGAATGCGGTCTCGGGCACCTTGGGGTCGAGGAGCGGCTCGACGGGCCCGACGTGTTCGAAGCGCGGGATCGGCTTGGAGACCCCGAACGGGTCGTAATCATCGGGTGGCACGAGGTCGTCGCCGAAATCCTTCGCGTCTCCCGCCACGCCCCAGACGCTACCCGTGCGATCCTCCCCGACCGGCCGCGCGGATAGCGTCCCGAGGGCATGTCCGACGATGTCGTGGTGGAGCTGAGAGACGTGGTCGCCGTGCTCGGTGCGTTTCCGGTCCTGGCCGGTGCCACGCTCGACGTTCGTCGGGGCGAGATCGTCCTTCTGCGCGGTCCGAACGGCGCGGGCAAGACGACGTTGTTGCGCTTGTGTGCCGGACTCGTCGAGATCGAGCGTGGCACGGGTTCGATTCTCGGGGTCGACGTGGCCGCGAATCGGTGGGCCGTGCGCTCGCGGGTGGGCTTGCTCGGCCACGCCAACGGTCTGTATCACGACCTGTCGGTCACCGAGAACGTCACGTTCTGGGGTCGTACGGTCGGGGCGACCTCGGACGAGGTGCGCCGCGCGGTGTCGCGCCTGGGACTCGACGGTCGCCTCGCCGACGTGCCGGTGTCGCGCTTGTCGGCGGGGCAGCGGCGGCGCACCGCTCTGGCCACACTCGTGGCGCGTCGAGCGGAATTGTGGTTGCTCGACGAACCGCACGCCGGTCTCGACGCCACCGGTCGCGACGAACTCGACGAAGTGCTGCGGAAGGCCGCCGAGGCCGGGGCCACGATCATGGTGGCGAGCCACGAACTCGAGCGCGCCGGTTCGCTCGCCACCCGCCAGGTCGAAGTGGTCGCCGGACAATTGCGCGAGATCGGGGCGCCGTCGTGAGCGCCCGTCGCGATTTCGCCGCCGTGTGGAGCACCGCTCGACTCGTCGCGGCCAAGGACCTGCGCATCGAGCGACGCGGTCGGGTGTTGACCAACCAGGTGCTGCCCTTCGCCGCGATCGTGATGGTCATGTTCGCCTTCGCTCTCGACAGCGATGCGATCCTCGAACGCGTGGCACCCGGGTTGGTGTGGTTGGCGACTCTGTTCAGCACCCTGTTCGTGATCGCCCGCTCGTTCGCCGTGGAGACCGCCGACGGCGCACTCGACCAACTGCGCACCTCTGGTGTGCGTCCGGCCGGAATCTTCGTCGGCAAGGTGCTGGCGTTGATGATCCAGTTGCTCGTCCTCGTGGCGGTGCTCACCGTGGCCGCCGTCGTGCTCTACCGGGCGGAACTGTCGTGGTCGGGCGGCGTGCTGTTGGTCACGACGACCCTCGCCGCTACCTGTGGATTGGCGAGCGTGGGTACCCTGTACGGAGGTCTCTCCTCCGGGGCCAAGGGCCGGGAAACCCTGCTCCCGCTCCTCGTTCTCCCGGTGGTGGCACCCGTGCTGATCGGGGCGACCCGGGCCACCGAATCGGCCTTCGGCACGAACGGAATCTCCGTCGGTGAAGGTTGGCCTTGGCTGGGCTTGCTGGCGGTGTTCGCCGTGTTGTTCAGTGTGTCGGGTGCGGTCGCCTTCGGCTCACTGCTCGACGACTGAACCGACGCTCAGGAGGACCGATGGCCAACACGACCGAACGCAACGTGACCGGCACGGCGTTCACCCGTGGCCTCGGGTTCGTCACCTTGCTCGGCATCGTGTTGCTGCTGATCCTCGGACTCTTCGTGTCGCCCGCCGACGTGAACCAGGGTGAGTCGGTGCGCATCATGTACGCGCACGTGCCCGGAGCGTGGCTCGCGTACCTCGCGTTCGTCGTCACCGCGGTGTCGTCGGCCGCTTACCTCTGGAACCGCACTCGTTCGCTCACGTGGGACCGCATCGCCGGTGCCTCGGCCGAGATCGGTGTCCTGTTCATGGGCATCTCGCTCGTGACCGGCAGCCTGTGGGGTCGCATCACCTGGGGCACCTATTGGACATGGGATGCCCGCCTCACCACGACCGCGTTCCTGTTCGTCACCTACGTCGGTTACCTGGCGGTGCGCGGACTCGGGGGCTCGCACCACCAGCGGGCGCGGCGGAGCGCGGTGTTGGCCCTGCTCGCCGTGCTCGAGATTCCGCTCGTGCATTTCTCGGTGCGCCTGTGGAACACCCTCCACCAGGAGGCGAGCGTGGCGGGTCGCGGCACCGACGTGACGATGGACGGTCTGATGTTGTTCTGCCTCTTCCTCGGCGTCGTGGTGTTCACCCTCATGTACGTCTGGTTGCTGTTGCACCGCCAGCGTGCTCTGGCTCTGCAGGATCTGCTCGACGACAGTGGTCTCGACGTGGCTCTGGCGACGCGACGCGCGGAGGCGACGCTCTGATGGACGACCTCGGTTTCATCGTCGGCAGTTACGTGGTGACGTTCGGGTCGATCGTCGCCTACGTCGTGTCGGTCGTGCGTCGGTCGCGCCGCGCGGGTCGCGACGTTCCTCGTGAGCAGAGGCCCTGGACGTGACCGACGATCCACAGCGCATCGGCTCATCGCCCGACGCCGAGCCCGAACTCGACCTCCGTCCGCGGTCGACGAGTCCCGCTCCCGTGCGTCGACGCCGTCCGTGGGGAGCCATCGCGGTGCTCGTTCTCGTGGTGATCGCCGGATTCGTGGTGATCACGAAGTTCCTAACGTCGGCCGTCGACTACTACTGCAACGTCGACGAGATCGGCGCCAAGGACGGATGCGGGGCCGGGCGCCGTCTGCGGGTGCAAGGGGTCGTCGAGCAGGACTCGATCGACGACGACGGCACGGTGACGACCTTCGTGATCTCCTTCGGTGGCGTGTCGATGCCGGTTCGTTACGAGGGCGACCCCGGTGGCATCTTCAAGGAGTGCATTCCCGTGGTGGTCCACGGCGTACTGACCGGGGGTACCTTCGAGGGTGACCGCATCGAGGTCAAGCACTCGAACGAGTACGAGGCGGCGAACCCCGATCGGATGAACCAGTCGGAGGGCAGCGAGTGCTCGCCGTCAGCCTGAACGCCGCGGTCGGGCGCGGGGCGATCCTGCTCGGCCTGCTCACCTGTATCGCCGGTATCGCGATCACCGTCGCCGGAATCCGCCGCCACGACCAGCGGGCACTGAAGTCGTCCATCCGATACGCCTACGCGGTGTTCCTCGCCGGGTTGTTGGCGTTCCTCGTCATGGAGAGAGCCCTCATCACTCGGGACTTCTCGTTGTTGTACGTGCAGGAGCACGGTTCGCGGGACACGCCGTTCCTCTACAACGTCACCGCGCTCTGGAGCGCCCTGGAGGGCTCGATCCTGTTGTGGATCCTGGTGCTCTCGGCCTTCATCGCCGCGGTGGCACGCAAGTTCCGGGCTCGGGCGGGTGACGAGTTGCTGGCCTGGGCGATGACCTTCATGTTCGCCGTCGGACTGTTCTTCTTCCTGCTCGCCTTCGGTCCCGCGAACCCCTTCGCAACGGGTCCCCTCGGCGTGACCGACGGTCCCGGACCGAACCCGTTGTTGCAGAACCACGTCCTCGTGCTGTTCCACCCGCCGATCCTGTACATCGGATACGTCGGTTTCACCGTGCCCTTCGCCTTCGCCATGGCCGCGCTCGTGACCGGACGGCTCGGTGAGGGATGGTTGCTCGAGACCCGTCGCTGGACGCTGTACTCGTGGGGGTTCCTCACCACCGGAATCGTCCTCGGGAGTTGGTGGAGCTACGAGGTGCTCGGCTGGGGAGGGGTGTGGGTGTGGGACCCGGTCGAGAACGCCAGCTTCCTTCCGTGGCTGACGGGGACGGCGTTCTTGCACTCGGTTCTGGTGCAGGAGCGGCGCGGGATGTTGCGAGTATGGAACCTCTCGTTGGTGGTGGCCACCTTCAGTCTCACCATTCTCGGAACCTTCCTGACCCGTTCGGGGGTGATCAACAGCGTTCACGCCTTCAGCGAGGGCTCGGTGGGCCCCTGGCTCTTGACCTTCTTCGCGATTGTCGTGGTCGTGTCGGTCGTGCTCATCGGTTGGCGCGGTGAGCGATTGCGTTCGCCCGGGTCGATCGATTCGCCTCTCAGTCGCGAGGGGGCTTTCCTCGCCAACAACGTGTTGTTCAGCGTGTTCGCTTTCGTCGTGCTGCTCGGCACGGTGTTCCCTCTCGTCGTAGAGGTGCTCGACGATCGACGCTTGGTGGTGGGGGCACCGTTCTTCGACCGCATGTCGAAGCCGATCGGCCTCGTGATGTTGTTCCTGATGGCGGTGGCCCCGGTCCTGCCATGGCGCAAGGCGAGCCAGGAAGTGTTGCGTGACCGCTTGTTCTGGCCCGCGTGGTGCGGTGTCGGTGCGCTCACCCTCGCGGTCCTCACCGGTTCGGCCGGGTGGGCACCACTGGCCGCGTTCGGCCTCGGGGGGTTCGCCGCCGGTGCCGCCGGGCGCCAGGTGGTGTTGGCCTCGCGACGACAGGGGTGGCGCGGAGTGGTCGGGCGCGCGAACGGCGGCATGATGGTGCACCTCGGCGTGATCCTGATCGCCGTGGCGTTGGCGGGTAGCGGCGCGTACACGCGCACGCAGGAGTTCGTGCTCGATGTCGGTGAGCGCGTGGAGTTCTCGGGTCACTCGTTCGAGTTCGAGGGTTTGTCGCTCGAAGCCGACGACGTGAAGACGAGTGTGATTGCAGCGGTTCGTGTCGACGACGATCAGGTGTACGAACCCAAACGCAGCAAGTACCTCAAGCAGGGCATGGACGTGGGCACCCCGAGCGTCAAGACCGGGCTGCGCCACGACGTCTATCTCACCCTGGAGGGCACGGTGCGCCCCGACGACACCACGGTGCGCATCAAGGTTCTGATCAAGCCGTTGATCGTGTGGCTCTGGATCGGCGGTGGACTCATGGCGCTGGGCACGGTGTTGGCCGCGTTCCCCGGTTCGCGTCGTCGACCCACCGCCCCGGTGTCAGACGGAATCGCCTCTGGTTCCGATGTCACACGAAGCGAGTCCGTGGATGTCTGAGCGACGACCGGTCCCGCGGGTGATCGCGATAGCGGCGGTGGCCGTGACGGTCTTCTTCGTCGCGTTTTTGGTGGTGGCGTTCAACAAGGACCTGTCGAATCCCGACACTCCGTTGATGTCAAAGCCGGCACCTGAGGTGGTGAGCACGACCTATGACGGCGCCACCTTCGACCTCTCACGACGTCGGGGTTCGTGGGTGGTGCTCAATTTCTTCAACTCCACGTGCGTTCCCTGCAAGCGCGAGCACCCGGAACTGGTGAAGTTCTTCGAGTCGCAGCAGGCTCTCGGCGGCACGGGGGCCGAGCTCTACACCATCGTCAACGACGACGACGAGGACGCGGTTCGGGCGTTTTTCGCCGAGCAGGGCGGAGGGTGGCCGATCGTGCACGACGACGACGCCGGTATCTCGGTGAAGTTCGGTGTGGCCAAGGTGCCCGAAACCTGGATCATCAGTCCGACGGGCGTGGTCGCGCAACGTTTCACCGGACAGGTGACCGCCGCGTTGATCGGCGAGGCCATCGCGGCCATGTCGGCGGAGCCCGCGTCGTGAGCGGCTCCTCGATCAACCGCTCGTTGAAGCGCTGGCCGGCCTGGGTCGTGATGGCCTTGGCGGTGGTGGCGTTGATGGCGATCGGTATCTCGCGGGCGTCGGGGCCCGCGACCGCCGAGGAGCGCATCGACTCCATCGCGCAGCGTCTGGCCTGTCCCACCTGTGACGGGGAGAGCGTGTACGAGTCACGGGGCTCGGCCTCGCAGGCGATCCGTCAGGAAATCGCCCGGCAGGTGTCCGCCGGTCTGCTGAGCGACGATCAGATCGTCGTGGAGATCGACGACAGTTACGAGGCCGACCTACGACTCGTGCCCGACGCCCGGGGGATCGAAGCCGCGATCTGGATCGCCCCGGTGGCGGTGGCCGTCGGTGCCACGGCCCTGTTGGTGTGGGCGTTCCGGCGTTGGCGGGGCGAGGGATCGCTCGTGCCCACCGACGCCGAACGCGCACTCGTCGAGGCGGAGTTGCACAAGTCGGAGGATCGGTGACCCCCGAGCGTCGGACGCAGATCGAGGAGGAGAAGCGGTTCCTGCTCGATTCGTTGGCCGATCTGGAGCGAGAGCACGCCGCCGGCGACGTGGACGAGGCCGATTACGTCGCGCTGAAGGATTCCTACACGGCTCGCGCCGCGCGCTTGATCGCCGAGCTGGACGCCGCGCCGATGAAGCGCGAGGTAGGTCGACGTCCGCGCAACATCGCCTGGGGTGTGGCCGTGCTGATTCTGGCGGTGGTGAGCGGAGTCCTGGTGGCGAGCAACAGTGGTGAGCGTCGCGCCGGACAAGTGATGACCGGCACCATCGACGACAGCAACGTGAGCGCTCTTCTGGTGCAGGCGCGATCGATGGGCATGTCCGACATCCCGGCGGTGCTCGACCTTTATTCGCGCGTGTTGGCCATCGAACCCGACAACATCGAGGCGCTCACATACTTCGGATGGTTCAGCGTTCTGTCGGCCACTCAGGAATCCGACGAGGCGCGGGCGGCCGAGCGGCTGGAGTCGGGTCTGGTGCTCATGCGGCAGGCGACGATCTCGGATTCCACTTATCCGGACGCGCACTGCTTCCTCGGCATCACGTTCTTCCGTTTCCTCGACGATGCCGATGCGGCCGCGCCCGAGATCGACGCTTGTCTGGAAACGAACCCGCCGGCCGAGGTGGCCGCGCTGGTGCAGGGACTCGCTGACCAGATCGACGAGGCCCTCGCGAACCCCACCGCGCCTTGACGCTCAGTCGTCGGCCGGTGGTGGCCAGGCCGAGGCCTCCACGACCTCGTCTCCGTGACGCGCCAACACCCACACCGATCCCTTGCGCCAGTCGGGGTCGCCCACGATCTCGGTGGTCCGCCGTTGCAAGGCGGCGAGCACGTCCGGGATCACGTCTCCGTGACTGCACAACACCGAACCGTTCGGAATCGATGTGATGAGCTCGAGCGCACCATCACGGTCGTAACCCTCGGCCAAACGATCGTCGCCCCTTACCGTCGAATGCAGGCGCGCCGCCAACGGTTCGAGGGTCTGCAGACATCGGGTGTAGGGGCTCGAGATCAGATGTGCCTCGTCGTGGATCGACACCAGTGGGAACAAGCGATCGCCGATCCTGACCGCTTGCCGACGACCCTTTCCCGTGAGTGGGCGAACCCGATCGACGCCCGACCATGAGGATCGATCACCGGCCTTGGCGTGACGGACGAGGTAAACGGTCGACGTCTCGCTCACACCGCGAAACTACCCACTCCGGCGGTGCGCGTCCCATTCCGATCCGACAGACTCGTCTCATGAGTTTCTTCGAGCGCAACCGTCAGGAGTTGAAAGCCAAGGGCCTCGACGCGTCGCGCCTGCCTCCGGGCCAGTACCTCACCGATCGTTTCCCTGTTCTTCACGTGGGAGACATCCCGAGTTACGCGGCGGGTGAATGGAATCTGTCCATCGGTGGTCTGGTGGAGTCGCCGTTCGTCCTGGGCCTGGACGAGTTGAAAGCACTGCCGTCTGTCACCCTCACCTACGACATCCACTGCGTCACGAAGTGGAGCAAGTTCGACACCACCTGGACCGGGGTGCGAGTGCGCGACCTGTTCGCGATGGCGGGCGTCAAGTCCGAAGCGACCCATGTGATGGAGCACGCCGAGTTCGGTTACACCACCAACGTCCCGCTGGCCGACATCACCACCGACGAGGCGTTGGTCGCCTACGCCTACGAAGGTGAGGAGATCACCGCCGAACACGGTGGACCGGTCCGCGTGGTCATCCCGCACCTCTATTTCTGGAAGAGCGCCAAGTGGGTGCGCGGTCTCGAGTTGCGTTCGTCCGACGCCCCCGGATTCTGGGAGCGCAACGGATACCACATGTACGCGGATCCGTTCCGCGAGCAGCGCTTCTGGAACGACTAGTTCACGCGCAACGCGCGCAGGAACTTCTTGCGCGGCTTGTTGTCTTGGGCGATTTTGCGGGCGATCTCGTGGAAGGCACGACCGAGTTCGCTCTCGGGCGCCAAGGCGGCGATCGGCTTGCCGTCGTCGCCGCCCTCGCGCAGTGCCTGAACCAGCGGTAGTTGTCCGAGCAACGGAACTCCGAGTTCCTCGGCCAATTCGGCGCCGCCGCCGATGCCGAACAACTCGTAGCGTTTTCCGTCGTCACCGGTGAACCAACTCATGTTCTCGATGATGCCCTTGACGGGAAGACCCACCTTGGCGGCCATGGCCGCCGAGAGCCGTGCCACCTTCTGTGCGGCCTGCTGGGGCGTGGTCACCACGTACACCTCGCCCTTGGGGAGGTATTGACTGAGCGACAACGCGATGTCACCGGTGCCCGGGGGCATGTCGATCAACAGGAAGTCCGGCTCGTCCCAGAAGACGTCGGTGAGAAACTGCTCGAGGGCCTTGTGCAGCATCGGTCCGCGCCACACCACCGCCTGACCGTCGGGAACGAAATAGCCGATCGAGATGCACCGCACCCCGTAACTCTCGGAGGGCAGCAACATGCGGTCGATCGCCACGGGGTCGGCGGATGCGCCGAGCATGCGGGGGATCGAGTAGCCGTAGATGTCGGCGTCGAGCACGCCGACTGAGTGCCCCTGCGCGGCCAGGGCCACGGCGAGGTTGGTGGTGACACTGCTCTTGCCCACTCCGCCTTTGCCCGACGATATGAGCAAGGGTCGGGTCGTGCTCTCGGGCTCGGCGAAGGGCACCTTGCGACCCTCGGCGTGGCCGTGCGCGTGGCCGTGACCCGCGGTCGCGGCCGGGTCACCGTGCAACTTCTCGCGCAACCTCTCGCGGTCCTCGTCGGTCATGACGGTGAATTCGAGGTCGACTTTGCCGCTCCCCACGAGGGGCTCGACCGCACTCTTCACGCGGTTGGTGATCTCGTTGCGCAGGGGACAGCCGGCCACGGTGAGCGCCACCAGAATGCGCGCGGTTCCGTCGGCGGCGATGTCGACGGTGCGCAACATCCCGATGTCGACGATGGAGCGATGGAGTTCTGGATCTTCGACCGGACGTAGGGCTTCGACGACCTGCTCGCGCGTGACTGACATGGGTGGGGGCTCCCGACTTCGGAATTTGCACTACCGCGATAGGTAGAATACCGGCGTGTCCACGAGTCGCCCCTCATCGAGCCCGGCCATCGGTCAACCGTCACTCATCGGTGGCTCGTCGTCCTCCGGCTCGTCGACGGGTTCGTTCACGGCGACGGTCGCGGCCATCACCAACGCCTTCGGTGACCCCACCCGGCGCGCGATTTATCTCTTCGTTCGTGGTCGCGACTCCGGCGTCACCGCCTCCGACGTGGCCGGCGAGTTCGGATTGCACCCCAACGTGGCCCGTCACCACCTCGACAAGTTGGCCGTGGGTGGATACGTCGAGGTGGCCGTGGCTCGCGCGGCCGGTGCCGGAGCCGGTCGTCCGTCCAAGCGGTACACGGCTGTGGCCGAGTTGCCGGTGGGCGAATTCCCGGTGCGCAGCGACGATCTCGTGCTGAGCCTGCTCGGCAAGACCTTGGCGTTGTTGCCTGCCGATCGTGCCGAGAGCATCGCCGAGGAGGTGGGTCACGAGTACGGGCGCGCCATGGCCGCGGCGCTCACCGGCTCCGATCTCGCTGCCGGTCAACGCAGCCTGCGTTCGGCGATGCAGGCGGTCGCCGATGCCCTCACCGCGCACGGTTTCGCCGCGCACACCGAGAAGCGCAACAACCAATTGCGCATCATCAACAACCACTGCCCGTTCGGTGACGTCGCGATCGAGCACCCGGTCATCTGTGCCGTCGATCGCGGCATGGTGAAGGGCATGTTGTCGGCGCTCTACGGCGACGCCGACGTGTCGACGATCGAGTCCCTGCCGCAGGGCAACACGTTCTGTGCGACTGCGGTCTGAACGCCGACGAGCGGTAGCGTCTCGTCAGGTAACCGAGGAGGACGAGGTGGACATTCGTATCGGCGTGACGCAAGCGGCGCGGGAGATCACCCTCGAGCAGGCCGACGGCGAGCACGATGCCACCAAGGCCAAGGTCGAGGCGGCCCTGGCCGGCGCGGTCGACGTGTTGTGGCTGGTCGACAAGAAGGGTCGCAGCATCGCGGTGCCCGCGGCCAAGATCGCCTACGTCGAGATCGGTTCGACCGACGGCGACCGCCGCATCGGCTTCGGGGGCTGACCCTGCGGGCTCGACCCGCCGACAATGACCCGCCGGACCGGCGCGGTGGGGCAGACTCGTAGCCATGGCGACCCTGGCCGAAATCGTCCGTCAGCACACCGGGCTTTCCAAGGACGACACGGCGCATCTGCAGCAGTTGATCGGCGAGTGGGGGATGCTCGCCGACCTGTGTTTCGCCGACATGATCCTCTATCTCCCGACCACCGACCGACGGTGGATCGTGGGGGCCCAGGTTCGTCCGGCGACGGGGCAGACGATCTATCGCACCGACCTCGTCGACACCGAGGCCAACGCCGACGAGGTGAGCGTGCTGGTCGACGCATTGGGATCGGGCGCCATGCGCGAGGGCGAGTTGCACAAGCAGGGGATGGGCGATTCGGTGCACGTGTTGGCGATCCCCGTGCGCGGGTCCGAGGGTCCGATCGCGGTTCTGACCCGCGAGTGGAGTTCGAAGACGAGCCGTCAACCGGGCGAACTCGAACGCACCTACCTGTCGATTTTCCAGCGCTTCGCCGAGATGATCACCCAGGGCGCATTTCCCTTCGAAGGGCGTGCCGCTGACCTTTCGGCCGCACCTCGTGTGGGCGACGGTGCGATCGTGCTCGACGAGAGTGCGTTCATTCGTTACGCATCACCCAACGCGGTGTCGGCGCTGCACCGCGTGGGCATCACCTCTAACGTGATCGGTCAGGCTTTGAGCGAACTCGGATTCGCCGACAGCCCCGTGCGTCAGGCCTTCGAGCGCATGGAGCCGGTCATCGAGGAGTTCGACCAGACGTCCGATGTCACGTTGTTGGTTCGCTGTATCCCGATCATCGCCGACGAGATGGTGACGGGGGCGATGTTGCTCATCCGCGACGTCACCGAGGTGCGGCGTCGTGATCGCATGCTGCTCTCGAAGGATGCCACGATCCGCGAGATCCACCACCGGGTCAAGAACAACCTGCAGACGATCTCGTCGTTGTTGCGCCTGCAAGCCAGGCGACTCGAGTCCCCGGAGGCCAAGGCGGCCGTTCAGGAGAGCGTGCGGCGCATTCGCACCATCGCCCTCGTGCACGAGACGCTCTCGCGGGAACCCGGGGACGACGTGGCGTTCATCGAAATCGTTCGCCCCCTCATGCGTCTGGCCGAGGAGGGCCTGCAGTCACCCGATCGTCCGGTGCGTTTCATGGTGCAAGGCGAAGGTGGGCGACTCCCCGCGACGATCGCGACGCCGCTGTCGGTGGTGCTCACCGAGTTGTTGCAGAACGCCGTCGATCACGGCTTCCCCGAAGGCAGCGACGGTGGGACGGTGGTGGTCGACCTCGGAGGTGACGACGACGAGATCGAGATCCGGGTGGTCAACGACGGACGCGGTCTCGACCCCGGGTTCGACATCAACGGCGCCACCGGCCTCGGACTGTCGATCGTGCGCACGCTCGTGACGACCGAGTTGAACGGCTTCATCAGCATTCGCCCGGGTGCACCGGAGGATTTCGTCGCCGTGGGGATCGAGGCGCACCGTCGCGGTGACGGCACCGTCGTCGACCTGCGCCTACCGCGCTAGCAACTCAGGACGCCGGCGATGCGGTGCGGTTCTGCTGCGCCGCCCGATTACGTGCCGCAATCTGACGACGGATGTTGCGACGCTCCTCCTCGGAGGTGCCGCCCCAGATTCCGGAGTCTTGGTTGGTCTCGAGTGCGAACTCGAGGCAACTCACGCGCACGTTGCACTCGTTGCACACCTGCTTGGCCCGATCGATCTGCAGCAACGCCTGACCGGTCGTGCCGACCGGGAAGAAGAGTTCGGGATCGGTGTCGCGACAGATGGCCTCCGTGCGCCATGAGTAGTCGGCGGAACCGAGGGCGAGGGCAGAAGCGAGGATCGACACGATGAACTCCGATTGGTTTCGAGGGGCATCTCCCACGGGGGCGGTGGGGACGTCAGAAGGTTGGCAAACGGATGGTGAACAGGCAAGAGGTTGGGCCCGATTTTTTGTCACCGGCCCCGATCATCCGGGCGGAAATGCGAGAGGATTGGGTCACAACTCATTGACACGGTGAAACTTGTGTGTCATTGGCGTCGTCGACGCCAACGGTGGCCCTGCCCCAGAACAGGGGGTTTGGCCGTGTCGCCATGTGAGCAGGGAGGGTCTGTTGTCAGCAACGCAGGTGATCGCGCATCGCGGTGCGTCCAAGGCCGAGCCGGAGAACACGGTCGCGGCCTTTCGTCGTGCCGCGTCGATGGGGTCGCACGCCGTCGAGCTCGACGTGCGTCGGACGCTGGACGGGGTGCTGGTGGTGCATCACAACCCGACCCTCGACGACGGACGTGTGATCGCCGAGTGCGAGTTCGCCGACCTGCCCGAGCACGTCTGCACGCTCGACGAGGCTCTCGACGCTTGCCGACCGATGTGGGTGAACGTCGAGATCAAGAACGACCCGACCGAGCCCGACTTCGACATTACCGAGTCGATCGCCGACGACACGATCGCGTGCCTGCTCGAGCGGTCCGAAGGGGACGAGCAATGGGTCATCTCGTCCTTCCGTCGCGAAACGATCGCCCGGTGCCACGAGTTGCGCCCGTCGATCGCGACCGCGTGGCTCACGGTCGAGGTGAAGGACCGCGCCGAGTGCGTCGCGTGGCTGCGCGACGGCGGTCACTCCGCGCTGCATCCGTGGTTCGGTTTCGTCGACTCCGCATTGATCGACGAATTCCACGCCGCGGGTCTGCGCGTCAATGTCTGGACCTGTGACGATCCCGACAAGATGCGCGATCTCGTCGCCTGGGGGATCGACGGCATCTGCACCAACGTTCCCGACGTCGCCGTGACGATCGTCTAGCCCCCGGAGCGGGGGAAGAGCAGACGAACGGCCTCGGGCACGTGCCGGAAGTGCAGTCGACCGGTCTCGCCGAGATAGTCGCCGTCGACCTGATACGGGAACGGCAAGTGGTGCTCGACGATCAATTCGTCGACGTTTTCGAAACAGGCGACGTGCTCGCTCGGTCGCACCCCGCCACCGCGCAACGCGCCGAGCAGCGTGCCGATGATCGCCGCGGCCGACATGGTGCGGAACGTCACGGCCACCAGAGGTTTGTCGAGCCCGGCCGCGGGAGAAAGATCGAGCGGGCGGTTGCCGAGGAAGGTGTAGGGGTTGGTGTTCATCACGACGGTGAAGTACCCGTCGCCGACGGCACGGTCGGGGTCGAAGCGGCGGGCGATGCCATCGGACGGATCGATGACGAGCCCGCCCGGTCCTCCGATCGCGCCATCGGCCGTGACCGAGAAGTGTGGGCTCCGTCGGTCGTAACCCCACATCCACGTTTTCAGAGCGGCGTAGATGAACAAGGGGTGGCCGGCCCAACGCTTGAGCGACGCGCGGGTCTCCACGGCGCGAACCACCGCCGCGTCGTATCCGATGCCGGTGTGGAAGCAGAAAAAGCGTCCGTTGACCCGTCCGAGTCCGATGGGGCGGATGTTCGACCCCGGATCGCCGAGACCCTCGACGATCATCGTGACCGCGCTCGCCGGATCGTTGGGCAGGCCGATGGTCCGGGCGAAGACGTTCGTGCTGCCCCCGGGCAACACGCCGAGGGCGGTGTCGGTGCCGGCCACCCCGGTGGCGACCTCGTTCAAGGTGCCGTCCCCGCCGAAGGAGATGACGAGGTCGACCCCCCGGTGGGCGGCGTCCTGGGCGAAGCGGGTGGCGTGGCCCCGGCGGTTGGTCTCGACGATCTGCACTTCGTGATCCCGCGACAGGGCGCGGTGGACGATGACCGTGTTGCGGGCGGTCACCGAGGAGGCGAACGAGTTGACGACCAGCAGGATGCGCACCGCGTCCGACCGTACCAGCCGCGCTCGGGGGGTCCTGAGCCGTCGGTCACCCGAGCCGTTTTGGGGCCCGACGGGTTGTGTGAACGGGAGCACAAGCGAGCAGAATGCCTGTCCTATGAACATCATCGTCTGTGTCAAGCAGATCCCCGACCCAGCCAATCCGGGTGCCCTCGACGGCAACAACGCGCTGAAGCGCGACGGAAAGCTTATCCTCGACGAGTCCGACAGTTACGGCGTCGAGATGGCGTTGCAGTTGGTCGATGCGGCCGGTGGCGGAGAGGTGAGTCTCGTCTCGATGGCCCCCAACAGCGAGAGCGCCGGTCTGCGTACCGCGCTGGCCATGGGTGCGGCCAAGGCCGTGCTCGTGAGCGACCCGGCTCTGCAGGGCAGCGACGCGTTGACCACCGCCAAGATTCTTGCCGCCGCCGTCCAGCGTCTCGGTGGCGCCGACCTCATCATTGCGGCCACCGAGTCGAGCGACGGTTACACCGGCACCGTACCCGAGCAGATGGCCGAAGTGCTCGGCCTGCCGTCGGTGACCTTCGCCAAGAAGGTCGCGATCGACGGTGGCGTGCTGAAGGCCGATCGTCAGACCGAGGCCGGTTACGACGAGGTCACCTGCCCGCTCCCCGCGCTCATCTCGGTGACCGCCGGAGTCGTCGAGCCGCGCTACCCGAGCTTCAAGGGCATCATGGCCGCCAAGTCGAAGCCGGTCGACGAGGTGAAAGCCTCCGATCTCGGTGTCACCCCGGTCGGTTGGGACGGCGCCGGTCAAAAGATCACGAGCGTCACCCAGGCCGAGGCCCGCGCGGCGGGTGAGGTCATCGAGGACGACGGTGAGGCGTTCGGCAAGATCGTGGCCTTCCTCGAGGGCCTCAAGGTCATCTGAGTCAACGGACGAGAGAACGGAACGGAACAATGGGAATCAACAACATTTGGGTTTTCGCTCAGGTCTCCAACGGTGCGCCCACCTCGGCGTCGCTCGAGTTGGTCACCAAGGCCCGCTCGCTCGGCGGTTCGGTCAGCGTGTGGGTCGCCGGTGACGGCAACGCGGTTGCGGCGGCTGTCGGCGCGCACGGTGCCACCAAGGTGTACGGCGTGGCGTACGGCGACAACCTCGCCGGCGCCGCAGTCGCCACGGCCATGAAATCGGTCATCGATGGAGGTGACTCGCCCGATCTCGTGATGTTCCCGCAGTCCTACGAGGGCCGCGACGTCATGGCGCGTCTGTCGGTCAAACTCGACCGCACGGTGCTCACCAACAACATCGACGTGGTCGCCTCGGGTGACTCGGTCACCGTCACCACGCCGATCTTCGGCGGCAACACCCTGGTCTCGACCACCTTCACCGGTGGGGCGCCGTACCTCGCCGCGTTCCGTCCCAAGTCGTTCGCGCCGGAGGCATCCGGCGGTGCGGCCGCCGCGGTGCAGGCCGTGAGCGTGTCCGACCTCGGTGCCACTGGCACCGCCAAGGTGACCGCGGTCCACGTCGAGGAGACCACCGGTCCCAAGCTCGACGAGGCCGACATCGTCGTGTCGGGCGGACGTGGTCTCGGCGAGAGCGCCAAATACGAGATGGTCGAGCAGCTGGCCAAGTTGCTCAAGGGTGCACCGGGGGCATCGCGCGCGATCGTCGACGCGGGATGGGTCCCCTACAGCTACCAAGTGGGCCAGACCGGCAAGGTCGTCAAGCCCAGCGTCTACATCGCGGCGGGCATCTCGGGCGCCACGCAGCACATGGTGGGCATGAAGGGCTCGAAGAACATCATCGCGATCAACAAGGACAAGGAGGCGCCGATCTTCGGGATCGCCGACCTCGGCATCGTGGGCGACGTCCACAAGGTGCTTCCCAAGTTGATCGAAGCCTTGCAGGGTCGCTGACCAGACGGCCGTCAGGCCGAGTCACGGGCCAACAGCCCGAACGACAGTCCGTCGAGGGGATCGACGGCGATGAGGCTCAATTCGTGACCCGTCGTCGTGCTGTCGGCAAAGCGATACCAGTGCAGGCTCTCGCTCACGGCTCCGACGTCGTCGCTCAACCCTCCCTCCTCGACGAGATCGTTCCAGTCGTAGGTGATTCCGCCGAGGGCGGCCAGCAACCACCAGGTTCCGAAGCGACCCAACGCCCCACCGCGCCGCCGTCCATGCGCCCCGCCCGAGGCACCGCACCACGACAACCACGACAATGCGTCGCGGGCGTCGATGCGGGCCAACCGGGCCGAGGTCGAACCCAGCGCACGCAGCACGTGTGCGGCGTCGCCTTCGACGCACACCGATTCCGCTCGGCCGTTCGATGACGAGGTCCACGGCTCGACCAATGAACGCAGAGCCGACGCGACGTCGGTGTCGTCCACGATCGTCGCCGACGTCGCGACGTCCACCGAGGTCCAGTCGTGCCGCCACGCGTCGGTCGGGCACGGTGACTCGACGCCGTCCTCGGTGTATGTCGGCACGGGATAGGTCGGCTCCCAGTCGAGCAGGCGCAGGGGGAGATCGAGGGCTGCCGCGTCCTCGATGTTCGGGAGGTCACCACGCAGCACGCGCTCGTGGGCCACGAACGAACGACGCGGTCCCGGCTCGAGGAAGGGAGTGAGTTCGTCCCAGGTGTGCGTCTGGGCGATCACTTCGGTCAAGGGACCGATCGTGAAACGCCCGCTCTCCTCGTCGAGCACCCGGGCGGCGTGTCCGGCCGGGGCCAGCAACGCCGTGCGGTATTCGGCGAGTGTCGCCGCCGGCCACACCTGGCGACCCGTGCGCGTCGCCGCTCGACACGCCGAGCGCACGCGCAACAGACCTTCCCAGTCGCGAGTCGCGCATCGGGCGTCGATCAGTCGCACCAGTCCGTCGAGGTCCGCACGGTCGACCAGGACGTCGAGTTCGTCGTCGTGGTTCACGTCGATCAGACCATCGGCCATGGGTAACGGTGTCCGGAGGAGTCGATCGGGAACGTTCCACCCGATGACAGCAACGTCGCGCGCTCGACCATGGCCTCCAACTCGTCGGCGTCGAGGTACGCGCCCAATTCCGGCGGGGGGTTCTGCGCGATGGCCCGCACGCGTTCGCGCCGTTCGTCGCCCAACGGTTCGCCTCCGAACTCCCAGATGACGGTGCGTAACTTGAAGTCGACCGAGAAGCACAGGCCGTTGTCGATGGCCCACACCCGATCGTCGTCGTCGATGAGGCAGTGGCCGCTCTTGCGGTCGGTGTTGTTCGCGACGATGTCGAAGACGGCGATGTCACGAAACTGGTCGTGCAGATCGTCTCGCGCCTCGAACAGCGAGAAGTAGTGCTCCTCGAAGCGCGCGTCGACGAACCACTGCAACGAACCCTCGCCCAACGGACCGTCGCGCACCACGGTGGGGGGAACGACGTGCAATCCCATGGCGTCGGAAAGGACCCGGGCGGCCACCTCGCGTCGGTACAAGCCGGCCGGGAAGTCCCACAGCGGGCGTTCGCCACGCAGTGGCTTGTAGATGCCGCGACCGGTGGCGCCGCTGGTTTCGTGACGCAGGTTGACGAGGAACGTGGCGTTGCTGCTGTAGGGCATGCGACCCTCGACGTCGATGTCGCCGTGTCGCAAGAGATCGTCGATGTCGACCACGTCGTCTCAGTTCATCCGCGGACAGAAGTGACCGTCAGGGTCGATCGGTCGCTCGCAGTAGACGCAGTCGGGTCGACCGGCGGCCACCACACGGTCGGTGTGTTCGCAAAAGGCCACCGCCTGGGCTCTCGTCAGGGCGACCCGCACGAGCGCGCCGTCGACGGCCGTGGACTTTCCGTCTTCGTCTTCTTCTTCGTTGTCGTCGGCGTCGTCGTCATCGGGAGTGTCGAACTCGCGGAGATGCAGAACGAAGCGGTCGCCGGACCGGTCGAATTCGAGGGCCACCGCTCCGAGCACGAACTCTTCGTCGATCGGCTCGGCGAGGTGCATGACGGCCCGCGGAGGCTGACCCTCGGGGGTGGGTAGGTGCTTGAGCGCTCGACGAAGATACTGCGCGATGGCCGCGGCCTGTTGCTTCTCGCAACGCACCGACACCGATCGCGCCCCGGCGCGCGCCTGCAGGTAGAAGGTGCGTCGCCCGGGTTCTCCGAGGGCACCGGTGGTGAGCACGTCGACGTGCTCGAAGTCGGCGTAGAACGGCATCGCAACCTCAGGACGGCCTCAACTCGGCGAGCGAACCGCCGGTGGAGTTGACCGTGAGAACAATCGGGCCCGAGGGTGTGTAAGCGACGGCCGACACCGAGCAGGTGCCGATCACGATGCGTTGGAACAGGTCGATGTGCGTTCCCATGGCGTGGGCCACCGCCGCCTTGATCGGGTCGGCGTGCGAGACGCACACGATCGTGCCGCCCGGATGTCGTGCGCACAGGCGATCGATGGTCGAGACCATGCGCGTCTGCATCTCGGTGAAGCTCTCGCCCGACGGGAACCTGAACGTGGAGGGCGAGCGTTGAACGGTCGTCCACTCGGGGAGTTTCATGAGTTTCTTGAGCTCGGCCCCCGTCCAGTCACCGAAGTCGCATTCGAGAAGACCTTTGTCGATCGTCACCTTGTGACCGGTGGTGCGGGCGATGGGTGCGGCGGTCTCGCGGGCCCGCTCGAGTGGTGAGGAGTAGATCGCGTCGATCCGCGCGAGTGAGGACACACGCGCGGCGACCTCCTCGGCCTGGGCCACACCGCGTTCGGCGAGATGGAGACCCGGGGCCCGGCCGGGCAGGAGTTTGCCGGTGGTGGGTGTCTGACCGTGGCGCACGAACAGCACCAACGTGGCGGCGGGCGGAGCGCTCTTGGTCGACGTCTTCGGGGCGGGTTTCCGGAGGGCCATGGGTGATGCCAACCTAGTGGGGCCATGGTTACCCCGTCTCGTCCACCGCGAAACGTGCATGTCGGCTCTCCGCGCCCTCGTGTCGCCTCGGTGGCGGCGATCCACGACGACGTGTGCGACTGTCGTTCTTGCCCGCGCCTCGTGGAGTGGCGCGAGCGAATGGCTGCCGAGAAGCGGGCGTCGTACTCCGAAGAGATCTACTGGGGTCGACCGGTGCCCGGCTTCGGCGACCCGAAGGCATCGATCATCGTGCTCGGTTTGGCGCCGGCCGCCCATGGGGCGAATCGCACGGGACGGATGTTCACGGGCGACCGCAGCGGTGATTGGCTGTATCGCGCCATGCACAAGGCCGGACTGGCCAATCAACCGGAGTCGTGGCACGCGTCGGACGGTTTGCGTCTGTCCGGAGCCTGGGTCACCTCGGCGGTGAAGTGTGCTCCTCCCGACAACAAGCCCGACAACACCGAACGCGACCGTTGTCGTCCGTTCCTGCGTCGCGAAATGGCGGCGTTGACGCGGTTGCGGGTGGTGGTGTGTCTCGGTGCGTTCGCCTACGAAGCGGCGTGCACGGAGTTCGGAGTGCGACCCCGACCGAAGTTCGGCCACGGCGTCGAAGTGATCACGCCCGACGGATACGTGTTGTTGTGCTCGTTCCATCCGAGCCAACAGAACACGTTCACCGGCAAGTTGACCGAGCCGATGATCGACGCCGTGTTCGCGCGGGCGCGCGCCCTGTCGGTCGATCAGACGTCGAGAGCGCGGCCGACGTGAGCGGCGGCCTGTTCGATCGCGGACGCTCCGTCGTCGATCATCTCGCTCATCGAGAAGAAGCCGTGGATCATGCCGTTCCACCTCGTGAGTGTGCAAGGGACTCCGGCCGCCATCAGACGCTTCGCGTACTCCTCACCCTCGTCGCGCAAGGGGTCGAACTCGGCGGTGATCACGAAGGCCGGCGGGGCGTCGGTCAAGACCTCGGTCGGCGCGAAGAGCGGTGACACCCTCGGATCGTCCGGCGAGCCCGCGTCACCGCTGAGGTAGTGGTCGCAGAACCACTTCATTCCCGCCGCGGTGAGGCGATAGCCCGTGGCGTTGTCGATGTAACTGCGCGACGATCGCGTGGCGTCGGTGACCGGGTAGACGAGCATCTGGGTGCGGAGCGCGACGGGGGAGTTGTTGGCCACCACCGCGGCCAGGTTTCCACCGGCGGAATCGCCGCCGATCGCTATCCGAGTCGGGTCGATCCCCAACTCGTGGGCGTGGGAGTGGGCCCAACGCAACGCTCGCATCGAGTCCTCGACCGCGGCCGGAAATGGCGCCTCGGGGGCGAGCCGGTAGTCGACGCTCAGCACCGCGTGCCCCATCGACCGGGCGAGTTTGCGGCACACGTCGTCGTGCGAGTCGAGTCCGCCCAACACCCAACCGCCTCCGTGCAGGTACACGAGCAGCCCCAGACGCGTGGAAGCGCTCGGGCGGTACAGGCGCACGGGAACGCCCTCGGCATCGATATCGCGCACCTCGTGGAGGACGACCTTCGATGGCACCGTCATCGCCGCCATACCCGCGCGGGCATCGACCGGGGTTTGCGTCTCGAGCGGTGGGATACCGAGGGCCGCGAGACCCTCGAGAAGGTTCGCGACCTGAGGATGCAGGGCCATGTTCAGTGGGCGGCCGGAGCCGTTCCGTCGGCTTTCTTCTTCGGCGGAGGCACACCGACGCTCGGAGCCTTGTCGGCCCACTCGGGCCAGCGACGACGGCTCACGATGCTCAAGGTACGCAACAACTTCATCGCGACCTCGTCCTCCTGGGCCGGACGCGCCTCGATGACACCGTCCTTGATCATGCGGCCGATGACCTCCTCGCCCAACTCGGTGCGGACGATGGTGAGTGTCCAGTCGTTGTCCTTGCCGATGCCGCCGGTGGCGATGTCGCTGTGCTCGGCGGCGAAATCCGGGCAGGCCTTGCACCCGGACCGGGTCCATTGATGGCATTCCTTCAGGTCGATCTCGTGATACGAGCCGTCCTTCATCCAGATCTGGAAGACGCCCTTGATGTTCATCTTCACCATGTCCTGCTTCTTGAGGCCGTACTTGGCCTCGAAGAGTTCGGGGAAGATCGCGTCGTCGAAGGTCTTGGAGCAGAGCAGACCGATGTTGAAGAGGAAGGGTTTCGAGACCTTTCCGGCCTTTCGGTCCCACATGACCGGGGGCGAGGAGGTCTGGCAACCCATGCCGACGAGAGCGAGGCGTGACAGCCCCTGCTCCTTGGCGTCGCGCAACGCCAGCGGGTTCGCACAGTAGGTGTAGCGCGATCCGGCGGTGGCCAGCACCTCGTCCTTGTTGCGGGCCAAAGCGGGCTTGGCCTTCCACGCGTCGTCGGGCTCCACGCCGCTCACGAGAGCGGCCTCGATGTAGTCGTTCTCGAGCAGCCAGATGAGCATGGCCGACACGAATCCGCCGTCCTGACCCTTTTCGTGTTGCACTTTGTCGGTGGCGCGGGTGAGCAGCAACTGGCGCCAGACCCCGGCCATTTCGTCGGGCTCGCGAACGCGACCGAACAGGTGCATGTCGGCGGCGGGCTCCCACTGTCGAAAACGCGGGCAGGCCCGGGTGCAGGTGGTGCATCCCTTTTCGCCGTGCACGCAGTTGTCGAGACCGAGTTCCTCCTCGAGGTGGAAGGGCTTGTACTTGCCCTCCTCGTGCTCGTATCCGATCACGTCGTGTGGACAGGTGACCACGCATCCGGCGCAGCCGGTACAGAGTCCGGTGTTGATGACCTCCTCGTAGAGCTCTTTCCACTGCGCGGTCCAGCGCTCGGTCTTCGGGGACTCGGTCATCGTCATGCCGTCGAATCTAGGCTGTGGCGGCGCGAAGGCGACCAGCCGGGGCGGGAGGTTCGATGGGTCTGATCGGCGAGAGGGTGCTGCGCACCGAGGATCCGGCCTTGCTGACCGGTCGGGGCACCTTCATCGAGAACATGCGACTCGACGACGAGGTGCACGTCGTGTACGTGCGATCGGCGGTGGCTCACGCCCTCGTCTCGTCGATCGACACCGCGACGGCGCGGGCGATGCCCGGTGTCGTCGATGTCGTGACCCATGCCGATCTCGTCGCCGACGGACTCGGCCCGGTGCCGATCGATCTACCTCTTCTCCCCGAGTCCATCCGCCGCCCGGCCCTCGCCGCCGACCGGGTGCGTTACGTGGGCGAACCGCTGGCCGCGGTGCTGGCCGAGACCCGGGCGCAGGCCGTCGATGCCGTCGAGGCCGTGCTCGTCGACTACGAGATGCTGGATGCGGTGGTCGATTCGTCGGCGGCCGAACGCGACGAGATGCTGCTGTTCCCCGACTTCGGCACCAACGTGATGGCCGGGATCCCCACGCGTGTCGAGGCCAACTTCGACGAGTGCGAAGTGGTGGTCGAGGCCCAACTTCTCAATCAACGACTGGCACCGAGCCCGCTCGAGGCGCGGGTGGCCGCCTCGCGGTGGGAGCCGGCCGGTGCCGACGGCGAGCGGCGCCTCACCCATTGGCAGGCGTGTCAGGGCGCGCACACCATCCAGCAACCGATCTGCGAGTTCTACGGTCTGCCGGCGTCGCGCGTGCGGGTGATCGTTCCCGACGTCGGCGGCGGCTTCGGCGCCAAGGCGTTCTTCTATCCGGAGGATCTGTTGTTGCCGTGGTTGGCGCGTCGGGTCGATCGACCGGTGCGGTACACCGAGACGCGAACCGAGAGCATGAACGGCCTCGGTCACGGTCGGGCGCAGGTCCAGCAGGCGCGCCTCGGCGGCACGAGGGACGGTCGACTCACCGCCTACTCGCTCCACGTGTTGCAGGACTGCGGAGCGTGGCCGCGCTTCGGTGCGTACCTGCCGTTCATGACGCGCCGCATGCTGACCGGCACCTACGACATCGCGAACGCCTCGTTCACGTCGACGTCGGTGGTCACCAACACCGTTCCCACCGTGGCCTACCGCGGAGCCGGGCGACCGGAAGCCGCCGCCGCGATCGAACGCATGGTCGATCTGTTCGCCGAACGCATCGGAATGGATCCGGTTGAGGTGCGGCGCCGCAATCTCGTTCCACCCGAGCGTTTTCCGTTCCTGACCGCCACCCAGACCACCTACGACAGCGGTAACTATCCCGAGGCACTCGAGATGGCGGTGGGGGCCGCCCGCTACGACGAACTCCGACGCGAGCAGGTGGCACGGCGCGCGACCGCGGACCCGGTGCAGATCGGTGTCGGAGTGGCGTCGTACGTCGAGATCACCGCGCCGTCGGCCGGTCACGAGGTGGGAACGGTCCGCATGGTGACCCGGGACGACGGAAGTCCGGGGGCGGTGGTGGTGACCGGAACCACTCCGTACGGACAAGGTCACCGAACCACGTGGGCGATGTTGGTCTCCGATCGTCTCGGTGTTCCGATGGCGAACATCGAGGTTCGACACGGTGACACCGACGTGGTCCCGTCGAGTGAGGTGTCGGGTGGGTCGCGCTCGACCCAGTTGGGTGGCACCAACGTCTGGCGGGCGGCCGGTCACGTGGAGGAGCGCGCGCGTCGACTGGCGGCCCGACTGTTGGAAGCCGACGCCGACGACATCGTGCGCACCGACGATCGTTTCCACGTCGCGGGAACTCCGGCCGTTTCGCGTTCGTGGCTCGAGGTCATGGCCGAGGCCGAGCGGACGGGAGAGGAGCTCCACGGTGAGGGCGACTTCTCGCAGTCGCAGGGAACGTTTCCGAGCGGAGTCCATGTCGCGGTGGTCGAGGTGGACACCGAGACCGGGAAGGTTCGGTTGCGCGAGATGATCGCCGTCGACGACGCGGGCAACATCGTGAATCCGCTCCTCGCCGAGGGTCAGGTTCACGGTGGTTTGCTGCAGGGGATCGGACAGGCGTTGTTCGAGGAGGTGGTGTACGACGCCGACGGCAATCCGGTCACCGGCAACTTCGCCGATTACGGCTTCCCGTCGGCCGCCGAGGTTCCTTCGTTCCGGGCTCTCCATCTGGCCACTCCCTCGCCCTTGAACGACCTGGGTGCCAAGGGCATCGGCGAGAGCGGAACGATCGGTGCCACCCCGGCCGTCCAGAACGCCGTGATCGACGCGGTGCGCCATCTCGGCGTGCGGCACATCGACCTGCCCTGCACACCCCGCCGGGTGTGGGAGGCGATCACGACCGCGCGAGCTCAGACGGCGTCGTGACCCTCTTCGCCGGTGCGGATGCGAATGATGCGATCCACGCCGGTCACCCAGATCTTGCCGTCACCGATCTTGCCGGTGGAGGCCGCGGCTTTGATGGCGTCGACCACTCCGTCGACCGCGTCGTCGGCCACCACGATCTCGAGTCGGGCCTTGGGCACGAAGTCGATCTTGTATTCGGCACCGCGGTAGGTCTCGGTGTGACCGCCTTGGCGACCGAAGCCCCGTACCTCACTGACGGTGATGCCCTGCACCCCGGCGGCCTTGAGCGCGTCCTTGACGTCGTCCAGCTTGAACGGCTTCACGATTGCGGTGATCAGTTTCATGATGTCTCTCCGTGTCTGCTTTCGTTCGATGTTCGAGGGGTCAGCCGTTGTAGGCGGTCTCGCCGTGTTCCGCGAGATCGAGGCCGGCCGCCTCGCTCTCTTCGGACACCCGCACGCCGATGGTCTTCTTCAACACCACCATGATGCCGTAGGTCAGCACGAAGGACCACACGATGGTGGCGCCGTTGGCGATGGCCTGCTCCAGCAACAGCTTGGCGCCGCCTCCGTAGAAGATGCCCTCCATGAAGGCGCCCTCGAAGAAATCGGGGTTGGCGAAGAAGCCGATGAGGAGCGAACCGACGAGGCCGCCCACGAAGTGAACGCCGACCACGTCGAGGGCGTCGTCGTAGCCGAACTTGTGCTTCAGTCGGACCGCGTAGCAGCAGACCGCCCCGGCGACGAGACCGATGAGGATGGGCGCGGGCCCCGAGACGTATCCGGCGGCCGGGGTGATGGCGACCAGACCGGCGACGATGCCCGATGCCGCACCGAGGTTGGTGGGGTGGCCGTCGCGCAGCCATTCGATGAGGATCCAGGCCAGGCCGGCCGCGGCCGCGGCGAGGAAGGTGTTCATGAAGGCCTGGGCCGCCGCACCGTTGGCGGCCAGCGCCGAACCGGCGTTGAAGCCGAACCAGCCGAACCACAGGATGCCGGTTCCGATCATGACGAGGGGCATGGAGTGCGGGGGAGTGGGCGACGACTTGCGCTTGCCCAGGACCATCACCGCGGCCAGGGCGGCGATACCGGCGTTCACGTGGATGGCGGTGCCACCGGCGAAGTCGATGGATCCACGGTCGGCCAGCCAGCCGCCGTAGACCCACTTGAAGACGGGCACGTAGACCAGCAACGACCACACCGGCACGAAGATGGCCCAAGCCGAGAACTTCATGCGGTCGGCGACGGCGCCCGAGATGAGCGCCGGCGTGATGGCCGCGAACATCCCGAGGAAGGCCACCACGGCGAGCGTCATGCCGTCACCGGCGACCGTGATGTCCTTCAGGAAGAAGGAGTCGAAGCCTCCGATGAAGTCGTTGTCGAACGGGGTCTGCGACAACGAGTACCCGACCGCCACCCACAACACGGGGATGACGAGGACGCAATAGAAGTTCATCAGCAACATGTTCAGCACGTTGCGATTGCGGTCCATTCCTCCGTAGAAGAAGGCCAGACCGGGGGTCATGAACAGGACGAGGGCCGCTGAGATCAGCACCCAGGCGATGTTTCCGCTTTCCATGTTGTGGTTCTCCGTTGTCGTGAGGGTTCGTCGACACCCGGGGCGGGGTGTCGATTGCGCCAACATAGGAAACGGTCGTTGCCCGAATGTTTCGGCAATGTGAAGCGATTGTGCGATTCGGCTTCGGGCGGAAAAGCGGACGTCCCCGGGTCCGACGCCGAAGCGTTCGACCCGGGGACTGCCCCTACCGGAGGAGAACCACCTCCGTGTGCCGACGGCGCTGAGGCCGATCAGCGGTGTTGACCCACGGACTCGTGGGGGAAAGGGAGACCCCACGAGTCCGCGAACCGACGAGACGCACCGTCAGATGGCGTCGGGGCCTTCTTCTCCGGTACGGATGCGGACCAGGCGGTCGACGTTGGCCACCCAGATCTTGCCGTCACCGATCTTGCCGGTGACCGCTGAAGCTTTGATGGCCGCGATCACCGCGTCCACGCTGCTGTCCTCGACGACCAGTTCGAGGCGCACCTTGGGGACGAAGTCGATCTTGTACTCCGCTCCGCGGTACGTCTCGCTGTGCCCGCCTTGGCGACCGAAGCCACGCACTTCGCTGACGGTGATGCCCTGCACCCCGGCGGCCTTCAGCGCGTCCTTCACGTCGTCGAGTTTGAAGGGCTTGACGATTGCTGTGATGAGTTTCATGTGAATGTTCCTCTCTGTTCGGCCCGGTCAGTTCTTCACGAACTCGGGGTAGGCGTAGACACCCATCTCGGGCAGGTCGAGTCCCATCAACTCGTCCTCCTCGCTGGAGCGGATTCCGCCCTTGCCCATCTTCTTCGAAACGGTGTCCTGCACCTTGAAGAACGTGTAGGACAGGCTTCCGAGCACCACGACGATGACGACGACTCCGAGCGCCTGGGCGCCGAGCTGGCCCCAGTTGCCCTTGATGATTCCCTCGACTCCCTCGCTGTCGGAGAGGTTCCAGCCGGCGCCGTACGAACCGTTGGAGAAGATTCCCACGCACAACGTTCCGAACAGACCTCCCACACCGTGGACGCTGATGGCGCCCACCGGATCGTCGAGCTTCAACTTGCGCTCCACGAAGAACACGCTCTCGATGACGAGGACCGCCGCGATGCAACCGATGACCGCCGCGGCCCAGGGGGCCACGAATGCGCACGGCGCGGTGATGGCCACGAGTCCGGCGAGCATGCCGTTGGCCATCATGCCCGGATCGGGCTTGCCGGTGCGCTTGGTGATCCAGAACATCGCCGCGATGGCGCCGAAGGCACCCGCGATGGCGGTGTTGGTGGCCACGACGGCGAATTGCACGTCGGTCGCGGCGAATGTGGAGGCGGCGTTGAAACCGAACCAGCCGAACAACAAGATGAACGTGCCGAGCATGGCCATGGGGATGTGGTGTCCCGGAATGGCCCGCGGGTTGCCGTCCTTGTCGAACTTGCCGATGCGGGCACCGATGACTTTGGCTCCGGCGAAGGCGGCGACGCCACCGACGGCGTGCACCACACCCGAGCCGGCGAAGTCGACGTAACCGGCCCCGAGGTTCAGGCTGCTCCAGGTTTGCGACAACCAGCCGCCGCCCCAGGTCCACGCGGCGAACAACGGGTAGTAGATCGCGCCGCAGAAGAAGCCCCACACGACGAAGCTTCCCCACTTCCAGCGCTCGGCCATCGACCCGGTGGGGATGGTGGCCACGGTGTCCATGAAGGCGACCATGTATAGGAAGAAGCCGATGAGAGCGGGGGTGATGCCTCCGCCCGACAAGGCCCAGCCGCCCTTGAACAAGAAGACCCATTCACCACTGCCCAACAGCGGGCCACCAACGGGTTCGTTCAATCCGAAGGCGCCATAGCTGAATCCGCCGAAGGCCAACGGGAAGCCCACGAAGAAGAAGCCGATGAACCCGAGTCCGAAGATCGCGAAGTTCGTTGTCACCACGTGGGCGGCGTGCTTGGCGCGGCAGAAGCCGGTCTCCACCAGAGCAAAGCCGGCCTGCATGAAGATGACGAGGGATGCACCGATGATGATCCACAGCAGGTTGGTGGCCTGGGCCAGTGAGTTGACGGCGCCCTCGGCGTCGAAGTCCCCGTCGGCGGCCAGTGCGACACCGCTGGCGACGAACGTGGCACCCGACGAGATCGCGGTGGCGACGAGCAGTCGTTTCAGGAGAGACGGGCGTCGGCGGATCATGTCCGGGAAGTGGTCGGCGGACGCGTCGCTCGAAGCGACCGACGTCCGGGAAAGGGTGATCATGTGTACTCCTTGGTGGATTCGTGGGTAGGGGAACCGCACGTCGCCGTTGACGGGCGTGACACGAAGCTCGACGACGCTGTCGGAGCAGTTCGTGTCACTCGTGAAACTAGAACGCCGATGTTTCCCGAGTGTCCGTGGATTGTTACGGGAGTGTGAGCGATGTGTTCGCCCTCGCGAACCGCGTCGGCCGGCTCAGACCAATCCGGAGACGGCCGCGTCGAGGGCGGGGCGGTATTGCTCGCGGGCCGTGAGCGCGGCCAGAACCCAGGCGGACAATACGAGATACTCGTCGCCCGACAGCAACTCCGCGGGGACGGAGGGGTCCGGCCCCTTCACCGCGTCCTTCATCGACTCACTGAGAGACAGGATGTGCATGACGTCGTCGAGGGAGTCGGGCATCATCGTGCGGGCCACCTCGATGGCGGCGCGCCCGTCGTCGACGATGGAGTCGATGAAGCACGCCAGAGCGACGACGTCGACCAAACCGATGCGGTTGAGGGCGCGGCCGAGGCGCGGGTCGAGTGCTGGCTCGTCCAGGTGACGTTTCAACTCGTGCAGCGAATGAAGATGACCGTTCAAGCCCTGATCCGTGAAGTCGGGTTCGGCGCGGTGACGACGCATGGCCTCTCCAACCGCGGGAACTCGTTCCTCCACGCGTCGACGGTCGATGATGCGCCACCACTCGTCGGCTTCACCGTTGAGCAATTCGTCGAACAAGTGCGACGTCTCCACCGAGGTCCAGGGCGCCACGGGGACGGACGCGTCGTCGATCACGCGACGACTGAGTTTCCAACGAATCAAGGGTGGGGTGAGCATGGTGGTGACCAGCACCATCAGCAGCAACGCTCCGTACAACTCGTCGTCGAGAACGCCCTTGGACAATCCGATGCTGGCGAAGATGAGACCCACCTCGCCCCGGGGCATCATGCCGATGCCGACGAGCATCCGGTCCCCGCCGGCGCGACCAAGCCCGAGACCGGCCACCAGTTTGCCCACGATGGCCATGACCGTGAGAGCACCGGCCAACGCCAACACGCTCGGTTGGAACATGGCCTCGAGATCGGCGTTGATTCCGATGCTGGCGAAGAACACCGGAATGAAGATGTGCCCGAGTGGGTTCAGACCCTCGGCGATGCGTTCGTGTTGCGTGCTACGTCCGACGCCGAGGCCGGCCATGAAGGCGCCGATGATGAACGCCAACTTGGCCTGGTTCGCCAGCAACGAGAAGGCCAGTGTGAGGGCAAACGCCACCGCCACGATGGTGGTCGACGACCGGGCCAACCGATCGATTCGCGTGAACAGCTTGGGGATGACGAAGATCGACAACAGTCCGGTGACGACGAGGAACCCGACCGCCAGGCCGATCGTTTCGAGAACGACACGGGCGCCGATGGAGCCCTCGGTCACCACCTTCACGACGACGGTGAGGATCACCAACCCCAGCACGTCGTCGGCCACCGCCGCGCCCAACACGATGCGCGACTCTTTCAACGCCAAGGCCCGCAAGTCGCCCAGTACACGGGCGGTGATTCCGACGCTGGTGGCGGTGAGGGCGGCGCCGATGAACAGTGCCACCTTGCCTTCCTCGCCGAACGCCGCGGCCACGCCGAAACCGGTGGTGAATGGCACGACGACTCCGACGATGGCCACGATGAACGCGGGCTTGCCGACCTTGGCCATCTCGCCGAGATCCATCTCCAAGCCCACTTGGAACAACAACAGAATCACACCGATCTCGCCCAGCAACAGCACCATGTCGGCGATCTCGAGGTGGGCGATGGGGTCGATCCAGCCGAGCACGCTCGGTCCGATGATGATGCCGGCCACGATCTCGCCCAACACCGCCGGGATGCGCGCGCGCTCGGCCAGTTCGGCGGCCAGTCGGGCCACCACGATGATGACGAGCAAGTTCCCGAGCACGAGAGCCAGGTCGTACGTGCCGGCGGAGGCGGCGATCATCGGCATCGGAGAATCCTATGAGTGAGGTTCGTTCGGATCAGGCGGCCAGCAGCACTTCGGCCCGATCGACCGCCAACGGCACGATCATCCAACCTCGGCCACGGACCGTGCGAATGGCGTCGGCGCCCAGCACTCGGCGGATGGCGACCAGCAGGGAGTCGCAGCGACGGTCGTTCAGGTCGGCGATTCCGGCGAGCCGGGCCAGTTCGCGGCGACTCACGACCCGCCCCCGGCAATCCACGAGGGCTTTCAGGACGGCGGCCTCCTGAGCGGCGAGGCGAGCGGACGTTTCCATGGCCCCAAACGTAGGAATTCGGGATTTCCCGGCTGTTCGGAGTCTGTGAACGCCGTGTGAACGGTGGCGCAGAGGAGTTGAGGGTTCGGGTTGGGGGACGGTTCCGATCTGCGAGAGACTTCCGTCATGGAACTCAGCTACCCCGCCGACGCCGAACAATTCCGCCGAGAGATCCGTGACTGGCTCGTGGCCAATCTGCCCACGGGCTGGGGGGAGCCGGGCTTCGAACTGGTCGGCGAGGAGCGCAAGAAGTTCATCGAGGAGTGGCCGTCGAAATTGTTCGCCGGTGGTTGGATCTGCGCCACGTGGCCCAAGGAGTACGGCGGCAAGGGTCTGACCACGATGCAGGGCGTCGTGTTGTCCGAGGAGTTCGCGCGTCTGAAGGCCCCGTTGCGCGCCGACTTCTTCGGCGACACGCTGGTCGGTCCGACGATCCTGCAGTGGGGCACCGAGGAGCAGAAGAAGGAATTCCTGCCCAACATCCTGAACGGCAAGACCCGCTGGTGTCAGGGCTTCAGCGAACCCAACTCGGGCTCGGATCTCGCGTCGTTGAAGACCCAGGCGATCCTCGACGGGGACGAATGGATCATCAACGGCCAGAAGGTGTGGACCACCGGTGGTCACCATGCGGACTACTGCTTCTTGCTCACCCGCACCGATCCCGAAGCCCCCAAGCACAAGGGCATCTCGTACCTGCTCGTCCCCATGCGCCAGGAAGGCGTCGAGGTTCGCGGCATCGTCCAGCCCGACGGCACGGCGGAGTTCTGTGAGGTGTTCTTCACCAATGCGCGTTGTCCCAAGGACAACGTCGTCGGTGGCGTGAACAACGGATGGAAGGTCGCCAACAGCACCTTGGCCTTCGAGCGTGGTATGAGCGCCACCACCGGGTACCGCCGGTTCGAGGAGGAGTACAAGCAGATGGTTCGCGCCGCCACCGAGAACGGACGCATCCACGAAGAGGGCGTTCGTCAGCGCCTCATGGAGTACTACACCAAGATCCAGATCCTGCGTATCAACGGCCTGCGTTCGCTCACGGCGACGCTCAACAATTCCAAGGACCTCGGCGTCATGGCGCTGGGCGCCTCGAACAAGATGTTCTGGTCCGAGATGCACAAGGCCGCGATGGAACTGGCGCTCGACATCTTCGGTGCCAACGCGATGCTCGTCGATGCCGGCCCCGAAGGGGGTTCGTGGCCCGGCGTGGCTCGCGAGAAGCGTCGTGAGGGTTACCCGGTGAGCCCGATGATGTCGGCGTTCTTCTTCAGCCGATCCGAGACCATCTGGGGTGGCACCAGCCAGATTCAGCGCAACATCGTGGGTGAGCGCGTGCTCGGGTTGCCCAAGGAGCCGTCGGCCGGTTGAGCGAACGCATGGTGACGCCGCGGTTCCTGTTGGTCACCGCGGCCACGTTGGCGTATTACATGTGCGTCGGGATCTTCATCCCGACGTTGCCGGTGTTCATCAAGAACGGCCTGGGTGGCGGGGAGGCGATGATCGGCGCGGCGGGTGTGGTGTTCAGCGCGTCCGCCGTGTTGTTCCGTCCGGCGCTGACGTGGGTCGGTAACACGTGGGGTCGGCGCACGATGATGGTGACGGGTTCGTTGGTTGGCGCGAGTGGTGCTCTGGGTTTGATCGCCGTGGACTCGACGTGGCAGGTCTTGCCACTGCGCGCCGTGATGGGGATCGGTGAGGCCGCCTTGTTCGTGGGCGCCGCAATCCTGGTCGTCGAGCTGAGTCCCGAGTCGCGCAAGGCCGAGGCCGCCAGTTACCTCTCGGTGTCGGTTTTCGGCGGCCTGTCCCTTGGTCCGATCGTCGGCGAGTGGGTGATGGGTTCGGTGTCCGAGGGATCGAGCGGGCTGTCGTCGGGTCGCTACGACGCGGTGTGGGTGATGTCGGCCGTGGCGGCCGGGGTCGCGGCGTTGGTGTCGCTCACCGCGCCGGCCTTCGTGGGGGAGCGTCCGACGAACGTGAGCAGACGTCCGACCTGGTTCCACCCGAGCGCGATCGTGCCCGGCACGATCTTGGCCCTCGGCATGGCGGCATGGACCTCGTTCACGTCGTTCGTGCCCACCTTCGCCAAGTCGATCGGCCTGTCGGGTTCGGCCGCCTTCTTCACCGTGTACAGCGTTCTCTGTCTCTTCATCCGCCTGTTCGGCGCGCGGATTCCCGCGCGCATCGGCCTGCGACGCAGCGTGGTGCTCGCCATGTGGTTTTTGTTCGGCGGGGTGACGTCGGTGTGGGTTCTGGGCAACGCCCTCGGAATATGGATGGGCACCGTCTTCTTCGCGTTGGGAGTCTCGTTCTTCTATCCGTCGTTGCTCGCGATGAGCGTCGAGGGGATCGACGGCGACGATCGCGTGGAGGTCGTCGCCAGCTTCACGAGCTTCTTCGAGATCGGCGGCGTGATCGGCGGACTCGCGTTGGGTCTCGTCGGTCAGGCGTTCGGCGAGCGCTCGACCTTTCTCGGCGGAATCGGGTTCGCCGCGGCGGGCTTGCTGCTGTTACGGCGCACGCGACGGACCGCGCCGTCAATGATCTGAGGGGCGTCCGCTCATCATCGACTCGGCCGAGCGCAACGGTCGGTTGGGCATGGCGAGCGCCACGACGAAGGCGATCGCGATCAAAGGCACCGCGCCGCGGAACACGACGACGATGGCGTGTGTCAGCGCGTCGAGGGCCTGCTCGCGCGTTGGTGACGGAAGCTTCTTGATCATGCGCGGTGCCTGCACGAGTTTGGGATCGATGCGCCCGTTCAACTGGGTTGCGAAGAGGGCACCGTACGCGGCGAGACCGACGGCGCCACCCAGCTGCCGCATGAAGACGACGACCGACGACGCAGTGCCCATCTCGCTCGGGGCCACGGCGTTCTGCACCGCGAGAGTGCCGGTCGGCATGATCATTCCCATGCCGACGCCGAGGGTGAATGACGCCGACATCGCCAGGTAGAGGTACCCGTGCGAGGAGTCGAGGAACGAGGCCATCACGAAGCCGACCGCCGTGATCCCGCAACCGATCGGTGACCACATCTTGTACGTGCCGGTACGCGACGTGACACGGCCCACCCAGGTGGCGGTGATTGCGACCGACACCGCCATCGGAACGAGTAACAGACCGGAATTCGTGGCCGACACCCCGGTGACACCCTGCAAAAAGAGCGGCATGAAGGCGTTGGCGCCGTAGAAGACCGCTCCGATAAGGATCATGAGGGGGACCACGACTCTGACGGTGTCGATCCGCAACATGGGGAGTGGGATGATCGGCTCGGGGGCCACCGCCTCCCAGCGGACGAATGCGACGGTGCCGACGATCGCGGCGGCGAAGAATCCGAGCGTCGGAGCCGACAACCAGCCGTACTCGTCGCCGGTCCACGACAATCCGAGAAGCAACGTGGTGACTGCCAACACGAGCAGCGTCGCGCCGAGGAAGTCGACCTTGCGCTGTTGACGGGTGAAGGGGAGGCGTAGTGCCTTGTTCGTGATGGCGATGGCGACCGCCGCGACCGGAATGTTGACGAGGAAGATCCAGCGCCAGCTGGTGTTGTCGACGATGAATCCGCCGATGAGCGGGCCGACGACGCTACTGAACGTGAAGATGCTCGTGATGAGACCCATGTACTTGCCGCGCTCACGAGGCGCCACGACGTCGCCGATGATCGCGAAGGCCACGGCCATCAGTCCGCCCCCTCCGACACCCTGCACACCGCGGGCCACCACCAGTTGCCACATCGATTGAGCCGTGCCGCACAGCAGCGAGCCGACGGCGAAGATGATGATCGCCGCCTGGAAAAGTCGGCGGCGGCCATACAGGTCGGAGAGTTTGCCGAACAGGGGAGTCGACGTGGTGCTGGTCAACATGTACGCGGTACCGACCCACGCGTAGTACTTGATTCCTCCCAATTCGCCGACGATCGTGACCAGGGCGGTGTTGACGATGGTGGCGTCGAGGGCCGACAGGGCCAGACCCGAAATCACGCCGGCGAACACCATGTAGAGCTGACGTTTGGTGATGTCGACGCCCATGGGGGTGGCGGAGAGGGACTCGGACATTGTTTGTACGGTACAACGAACGTCGACGCGAGGGGTAATCCGAGCGTGTCGCTCACGGCACAGCGGGCACCAGTGGTCCTAGCTGCCATGATGGGTCGGTGGTCGGCGAGCTCGTGAGACACACCTATCGCAGCCCGGTGGGCCGCTTGACCTTGGTGGCCTCCTCCACGGGGTTGCGCGCCGTGCTGTGGCCGGACGACGACCCGGCCCGGGTGCCCTCGGTGGGTGGAGCACGCGCGGGTCGCAACGGCGTGATCGATCTGACCGTTTCCCAACTCGACGAGTACTTCGCCGGGCGGCGGCGCGACTTCGACCTTCCGATCGAGCCCCGGGGCACCGCATTCCAGGAGTCCGTGTGGCGGGTGTTGCGCACCATTCCCTACGGATCGACGATGACGTATGCCGAGCAGGCGGCCGTGTTGGGCGACGCCAAGAAGGCCCGAGCGGTCGGCGCCGCGAACGGGCGCAATCCCTTGAGCATCGTGGTGCCGTGCCACCGCGTGATCGGGGCGTCGGGTGCCCTCACCGGGTTCGCCGGCGGCACCACGGCCAAGAGAGCCCTGCTCGAACTCGAACGTCGCCATGCGCCGCCGCGCGTGCGAGTGCGTACCGCCGACGAGGATCCCCGTCTCGCCGAGATGTTCGCCAAGGGATTGACCGCGCCGACTGGCGCTCCGCTGAACATCTTCGGCTCGCTCGCGCATCACCCCGATCTCCTGCGACGTTGGCTCGTGTTCGCCGGTCACGTGCTCTCGAAGAACACCATCGGTCCGCGCGAACGCGAGTTGTTGATCCTGCGCACCGGCTGGAACTGCAAGTCACCGTACGAATGGGGACAGCACGTGCTGATCGCTCGTGCCTGCGGGCTCACCGATTCCGAGATCGAGCGTGTCGGCGACGGGCCGACGGCGAGATGGTCCGACCTCGATCGGTTGCTCCTGCTGGCGGCGGACGAACTCCATCGCGACCAGAGAATCGGTGAGGCGACCTGGACCGGGTTGTCGTCGCGACTGTCGATCGAGCAGATGCTCGACGTGATCGCCACCGTGGGCAACTATCACTTGGTGGCGATGTTCCTCAACTCGCTTCGGGTGGAACTCGACGAGGACGTTCCGGACGAACCTCGCTTGCGCTGACGACTCAGCTCTTGCGGCGTGAGGACTGCATCTGTTCGCGGCGGCGACGAGCGGCTTCCTGTTCGGCGGCCTTGCGGGCCTTGCGCTGCTCCTTGAGTGCGGTTCGTTCGGCGTCGTCCTTGTCGTCGACGCGCACGGGGGCGATCGTCACCTCCGGTGCGGGTGGCACCTTCCAAGCGTCGTCGTGTTTCAGGATGCGGGTGATGATCGGTGAGGCGATGGCCTCACCGGTGACGACCGTGGCCAGCATCACCTGGGCGACGCCGAGGCCGTGGCGCTCGATGACGCCCGGCAGCACCTCGCGGAGGTTCTCCTCACTGGGGTCATCGGCGTTGGCCCCGAGGGCCTCGATGCAGTCGTTGAGGCAGGCCTCGGTGAGCACCAACGCGGCGCGCTCGAGGTCGCCGTTGATGCGCCCCTTGAGCACGGTCGCGCGCAACTCCGCCACGAAAGCGTCGGGAGAGGGGTCGCTGCCCTTCACGCCGGCGATGTGTTGCATCGCGTCCTGGCCGTCCTCCTCGAGCGCGTCGTACAACGAGACGATCGTGGCATCGGGGAGGAGGCGGAAGGCCCGGTCGAGCACGGACAGGGCGGCGAGACGATTCTTGACCTGATTCACAATCGAGAGAGGCTACCGCTGTCACGTGGGTCAGAATGGTCCCATGAGCACCGAGACCGGATTGAAAGCCCGCATCCAAGCCGACATCGCCGAAGCGGTGCGTGCCGGGGACGAGTTGACCAAGTCCACATTGCGCATGGCGTTGGCCGCCATCATGAACGCGGAGGTGGCGGGAAGCGAAGCCGTCGTTCTGAGCGACGAGCAGATCGTGAACGTTCTGCGCTCGGAATCGAAGAAGCGCGCCGAGTCGGCCGAGATCTACGAGCAAGCGGGGCGCGTCGAGTCCGCGGCCAAGGAACGCGGCGAGATCGTGATCATCGAGAGGTATCTGCCGGCGGCCATGGATGCCACCGCGCTCGCGGCGATCGTCGCCGAGGAGGTGGCCGTGGCGGCCGGCCACGGTCAATCAGGTCCCAAAGCGATGGGTGTCGTCATCAAGGCGGTCAAGGAGCGTGTCGGTGCGTCGGCCGACGGTGCGGCCATCGCCGCGGCCGTCAAGTCCGCATTGGCCTGATACCTTCTCCCGCGGGGGTGGATCATGATTCGTCGTCGTTGGTCGCGTTTGGTGGTGGCTGTCGTCGTTGTGGCGACCGCGGCGTGTTCGGGTGGGGACGACGCCGGTCCCGATTCCCCAGCGACACAACCGCCGGCCACCGAGCCCGCGACTCTCGAGCCCGCACCGCCCGAGTTGGTGTCCGCCATCGAGGCCACGATCGACGCCGCTCCGTCGTGTGACCCGATCGCGCCCGACCTCTGCCTCTTGCCGTTCCCCAGCGACTTCTACACCGTCGCCGACGACACGCCGACGGGCCGACGCGTCGCTTTCCCCGCCGACGGGATGCCGGCGAACTCGAGTGGCGTTGCGATCGACCCGAGCGAGTGGAACCGCAACGACGGGTTCAGCCCGAATTCGACTCTGCTCGCCTCGTTCGCCGACGTCGACGGTGCCAACCTGCCGACCTGGACCGACATCACCGCTTCGACCTCCGATGATGCGACGGTGGTGTTGCTCGACGGGGCCGGTCGTCGCATTCCGCTGTGGGCCGAGGTCGACGACGGTGATGACCCACTGCTCGTGATCCATCCGGCCGAGGTGCTCGACGACGGGGGCCACTACGTGGTGGGGATTCGAGGTCTCGTCGACGGCATGGGCGACCCGGTCGAGGTTTCGCCGGCGTTCGTGGCGCTACGGGATTCACTCGACACCGCCGTTCCCGCGATCGAGGAACGTCGTGCCGCGATGGACGAGGTCTTCGCCGCTCTCACCACCGCCGGTGTCGAACGCGGTGAGTTGCAGTTGGCGTGGTCGTTCACGGTGGCGAGCACCGGGAACCTCACCGCGCGCATCCTGGCGGTGCGCGACCAGACGATCGAATGGCTCGAAGACACCGGTGGCGGGTTCACGATCTCGTCGGTGACCCCTCGCTCGCGCGACGACGTCGCGGTGCAAGTCGCCGGGACGTTCACGGTGCTGAATCACATGACGGGCACCGGCGAGCCCGGACAACGTTTCGCGTACGACAGCGACGATCCGGACGCTCTGCCCGTGCCCAACGGAGAGGTCGAGGTGCCTTTCGTGTGTCAGGTACCGATCGCGGTCGAGTCCGACCCCGAGCTGGCCCTGCGTCCGGGGCTCTACGGTCACGGCCTGCTCGGCAGCGAGTACGAGATCGACTACGGGGGCGACGTCCGTGCGTTGGGCAACGAGGCCGGGATTCTCTTCTGCGCGACCCAGTGGGCGGGCATGAGTGAGATCGACGTCGGCAACGCGGTCCAGACTCTCGGAGACTTCTCGAACTTTCCGACGATGGCCGATCGCATGCAGCAGGGGATCGTGAACTTCGTCGCCCTCGGCTGGATGATGCAACACGGATTTCTCAACTCCCCGGAATTCGGAGGCGCGAAAGTCGAAGGTGACCTCGTCTACTACGGCAACAGTCAGGGCGGAATCATGGGCTCGGCACTGGCGGCGGTGTCACCCGACATCTCGCGGTCGGTGTTGGGGGTACCCGGCATCAACTACGGACTGCTGTTGGCCCGTTCGGTCGATTTCGACGCCTACGAAGCCATCATGGAGCCGGCCTACCCGTCGCGCCGCGAGCGCACCTTGATTATCTCGTTCGTGCAGATGCTCTGGGATCGTGGCGAGGGTGGTGGCTACGTCAACCACATCTCCTCCGATCCCTTGCCGGGCACTCGCGACGACAAGGCACTGCTGTTCCATGTGGCCCTCGGGGATTGGCAGGTTTCCGAGCTGTCGGCCTACATCGCGGCGGAGGCGGTGGGAGCCACGATTCACACGCCGGTCGTCGCAGACGGCCGCAGCCGCGAGGTGTCGCCGGGCTGGGGACTCGCCCCTGCCGTGGACGGCCAGTCGGGTTCGGCAATCGTGATCTGGGATTCGGGTAGTGATCCCATTCCGATCGGCCCCGTGCCGCCATCCACCGGCCGAGACCCGCACGAAGATCCTCGTGACGATGCCCTGACCCGCTCCCAAATGCGCAGGTTCCTCATCGACGAGGTGTTCGTCGATGTGTGCGACGGCCAACCGTGCCGGGCGCAGCAGACGGGTTGAGCACGGGGAAACGCGAAGGGGCGGCCCGGATGCCCGAGCCGCCCCGATCGCTGTCGCGTGACGCGACGCGGGTCTCACACCGCCGCGGTGATCTCCACCACCTTGTCGATGTAGGTGGTGACACCCTTGCTGTTGGTAATGCGAACCGACACACTGTCGCCGCTCGACAGGTTCATGTTCTTGGCCTTCCAGATGGAGCGGATGTTGGAGGTTTCGCGGCTGAGCGTGGCGCCCGTCGTGGTCTTGGTGTCACCCACGTAGTAGACGAGCTTCACCGAGACGATGTCGTTGCCGCCGAAGCCGCTCTCCTTCAGGAAGAGGCTGGCATCGAGGTCGCCGTTGGTGCCGACGAAGAGGATCAACTCGGCGGTCGCGCCGGGGTTCAGTGGGATCTCGAGCGTCGGCGCACCACCGGTGCCGGGCGCGGTGTCACCCGAGGGGATCTCGACCGGCGCGTCTGAGGCCGGCGTGTCGGAGGCGGGAGCGTCGGTCGCGGGGGTGTCGGTCGCGGGGGTGTCAGCGGTGGAACCGTCGACGACTTCCGTGCCGGCGGCCGGCGTTTCCGACGCCGGGGTTGTCGGCGAGTCGGTCACCGGGCTCTCCTCGGTGGGGCGTACGTCGAGGTCGGTGGTCGCACTATTCGTGTCGGCGTGCGTGTCGGTATCCGTCTCGCGCCGATCGCTGGCCACGACGTCCGACGACCGGTGATCGTCGGCATCGATCGGGGTTTGCGAGGTGTCGGACTTCGACGCTTCGCCGGTCGCGGTCGCGGTCGTGATGTCGGACTGGGCGACGTTGGCTCCGTTGTCGAAGCATGCGCTCACGCCGAACGACAATCCGGCCACGGCCAGAGCGGCGAGTCCGGAGGTGATGAGGCGGTTGTTGTGGTTGATCTTCATGGCGTTCCCCTGTCTGGTTGTCGGCAACCCGTGTGGCTGCTCACCGGACAAGAGGACCGTCCCGCAACTTCCTCGCATTTTCCCCGGAGATCTTCCAGAAACTTTCGAGTAACTCCCGGGAGTTTCCCGACCGACCCCCGGAATCGCCCGCCCACCTGGTGGAACTGGTGGCATGAACGACCAGTTCCTGGTCGTTCATACCACCAGAAGAACCAGAAGAGAAGGGGGTTGGAACAGTGGCGCCCACGGTAGGAATCGGACCTACGACCTTCTGCTCCGGAGGCAGACGCTCTATCCACTGAGCTACGTGGGCAACTCTTGACAGACTAGCGGTGGGTTTGGTCGTACGCTTCCGGTATGGATTCGTGGCGAGGGAACCGTGTGTGGGTTCCGTTGGTGTTGTCCGTCGTGGCGATGGGTTGTTCCGCGAACGACTCGTCGGCTCCCACCACCACGATGGTGGAGGGGACGATGATCGAGGGCACTTCCACGGCTCCGCCCTCCTCGCTCGTCATCGACACCGTCGCCCCCGACGTCGGGTTCTCGTTGCATGGAATCGGTTACTACGACGTCCCGGTCCTCGGCTCCGGGCTCGTGCGCGGGACCGGATGTGGCAGCGGAAACGATGGCGATCCCTTGCTGGAGGATCGATTGCCGGACGGTCTGTGGTTCGGTTCGCTCGGTCCGCAGTACGAGTACTACGACCCGGTGAGCGCCGACGACATCGGCTTCGGATATGCGCGCCTCGATGACACGCGACTCGAGATCGACCTGTGGTGCGTGTACGCGGGCGACGCGGCCGCCGAGCGCTACTTCGCTCCCTCGTGTCAGTCCGATCTCGGATGCCCGTCGAACAACGCCGCGTGGTGGTTCACCGAGGACGTCAGCAATCGCCTGCGCTCACTGCCCTTGGCCGAGGACGTCGAGTATTCGGCCGAACCCGAGGTCGGTGAACCTTTCTTTCCCGGGTGTTCCACCGAAGACGCGTTCGTGGCCAATGCCGCCTGGACTAACTGGCCGGTCTGGATCGCGGTGAACGACGGCGAGGTCACCGAGATCCTCGGTGTCTGCAGTTACTACACGATCCTTCGCTCGTGAACCGGCTCGCGTGAATCGCTCGAATTGTCGGTGGTGAACGCCCCGCCATCGGCAACAATGGAGCGCGTATGGCCGACCCCCTCGACCTCCTCGCCGCACGGCTTCGGGCGGCCTTCGACTCCGTGGCGGGTCGTTCCGGTGTCGATCCCGTCATCCGGCCGAGCGACCGCGCTGACGCTCAGGCGAACGGGGCCCTCGGGTTGGCCAAGGAACTCGGACGCAACCCGCGCGATGTGGCCCAAGCGGTGCTCGACGCGTGCGGAGACCTGTCCGACATGTGCTCGTCGGTCGAGGTGGCGGGCCCGGGGTTCCTGAACCTCGTCCTCGCCAACGGATTCCTGGCCGATGAAGTGTCGAAGGTGGCGGCCGACCCGCGTCTCGGGGTGCGGTCGGTTCCGTCGCGCACCGTAATCGTCGACTACTCGGCGCCGAACGTGGCCAAGGAGATGCACGTCGGTCACCTGCGTAGCACCGTCATCGGTGACGCCCTCGTGCGATTGCTCGAACACGTGGGTCACCGCGTGATCCGTGAGAACCACATCGGGGACTGGGGGACGCCGTTCGGGATGCTCATCGAGCACCTCGTCGATCTCGGCGAGGACGAGGCGGCCGAACATCTGTCGCTCGGAGACCTCGACGGCTTCTACAGGGAGGCCCGGGCGAAGTTCGACGCCGATGACGCGTTCAAGGAGCGTGCTCGGGCGCGGGTCGTCGCCTTGCAGGGTGGCGATGGGGAGACTCGTCGCCTCTGGAAACTGCTCGTGCGATTGTCGACCGAGTACTTCAACCTCGTGTACTCGTTGCTCGACGTGCGACTCACCGACGACGACATCATGGGGGAGAGCGCGTACAACGACGGGCTCGCCGAGGTGCTCACGCGGCTCTCCGCGCTGGGGCTGCTCACCGAGAGCGACGGCGCCGAGGTGGTGTTCCCTCCGGGGTACACCAATCGCGACGGTGACCCGCTCCCCCTGATCGTCCAGAAGGGAGCGGGTGGGTTCAACTACGCAACCAGCGACCTGGCCTGTGTGATCGACCGTGTCGAACGCCTCGGCGCCGACCTTCTGTTGTACGTGGTCGGCGCCCCACAGGCCCAACATCTGTCGATGGTCTTCGACGTGGCGCGCATGGCGGGCTGGTTGGTCGCTCCCGCCGATGCGGTGCACGTGGCATTCGGTTCGGTGCTCGGCTCCGATCGCAAGATGTTGAAGAGTCGCAGCGGTGACACCCCCAAGCTCGTCGAATTGCTCCAGGAGGCCGTGCAACGTGCCGGGGTGGCGGTGGCCGAGAAGAACCCCGATCTGTCCGAATCCGACAGGGTCGCGGTGGCGCGATCGCTCGGAATCGGGGCCGTGAAGTACGCCGACCTGTCGACAGACCGGGTGCGCGACTACGTGTTCGACTGGGATCGCATGCTGTCCTTCGACGGCAACACGGCTCCGTACCTGCAGTACGCGCACGCCCGAATCTGCAGCATCTTCCGGCGCGCCGGCGTCGAACGCACCTCGATCTCGTCGGCTCGCATCATGTTGTCCGAGTCGCAGGAGCGTGAGCTCGCGTTGCGGTTGCTCGGCTTCGACGCGGCGGTCGTCGACACCATCGATCGGTACAGCCCGCACCGACTGTGCACGTATCTGTACGACCTGGCCACCACCTTCACGTCCTTCTACGAGCACTGTCCGGTGCTCAAGGCCGACGACGAGGCGACCCGAACCAGTCGACTCGCACTGTGCGATCTCACCGCCCGCGTCCTGGATCGCGGACTCGGATTGTTGGGCATCGACGCACCGGAGCAGATGTGAGCGCCCGTCCGGTCTCGATGCGACTGCTGCCGGACACGGCGCGGATCGAGTCCGATGGTTCGTTGAGCATCGGTGGCTGCCGAGTCGACGAGTTGGCCGAACGCCATGGGACTCCGTTGTTCGTGTACGACGAGGCCCACATCCGGTCCCGGTGTCGTGAGGCCGTGGCGGCGTTCGGTGTCGACCGCGTGGTCTACGCGAGCAAGGCGTTCAGTTGTGCCGCGATGGCACGACTCGTCAGCGACGAGGGCCTTCTGCTTGACGTGGCTACCGGAGGCGAGCTGTACGTCGCGATGCATGGTGGCGTCCCGGCCGATCGCTGCATCATGCACGGCAACAACAAGAGCCTGGCCGAACTCGAGATGGCCCTGACCGTCGGTGCCGCCACTCAGGTGCGTTCCGGCGTCCGACAGATCGTGGTCGACAGTTTCGACGAGATCGAGCGGCTCGAGCGCCTGCGTTCACGCGGACTGCCCGTGCCGAGGCTGATGATCCGCGTGACCCCTGGAGTCCACGCGCACACGCACGATTACATCGCCACCGGTCAGGACGATTCCAAGTTCGGCTTCAACCTCGCCAACGGCGATGCCGCGCGGGCCATCGATCGCATCACGCGTAGTGGTTGTGGCGAGCTCGTCGGATTGCACTGCCACATCGGTTCGAACGTCTTGCTCGTCGACAGCTTCGCCCGGGCGGCCGAGGTGATGGCCACGTTCGCCGCACCGTACGGCTTACCCGAACTGACGCTCGGTGGCGGTCTCGGCGTCGCGTATGTCGAGGGCGAGGAAGCACCGTCGATCACGGCATGGGGCGCGGTTCTTCTCGACGCTTGTCGCTCCCTCGGGGTGACGGCGGAAGTGTCCGTCGAGCCCGGTCGCGCCATCGTCGCTTCGTCGGCGATCACGGTGTACACGGTCGGCACCATCAAGTCGATCCCCGGCGTCCGCACCTACGTCAGCGTCGACGGGGGAATGAGCGACAACCCGCGTCCCGTTCTCTACGGGAGCGGTTACGAAGCGCTCGCGGTCGCCGACGTGAACGCCGCGCGCGACATGTCGGCTCGACTCGTGGGCAAGCACTGCGAGAGCGGTGACGTGTTGATCTTCGACGCCGACCTGCCGTCGACGCTGCGAGTCGGCGACCTTCTCGCCACACCCGTCACCGGTGCGTACGGGCACTCGATGGCGAGCAACTACAACAAGGTGCCGCGTCCCGCCGTGGTGTTCGTGGCCGATGGCTCGTCGCGGGTGGTCGTGCGACGCGAAACCCACGAGGACCTGGTTCGCCTCGATCAGGTCTGACGTCGGCGTCGTCGCCGGCGCCAAACCGCGATGTTTCCGGGGCGGTCCGCCCATAGCCTTACATCTCGTGACAACCGTCGAATCTCAGGGAAAGGTCGTGCGCATCGGTGTGCTCGGCTGCGGCAACGTCGGTGCGGCCCTGATCGGGCTCATCGAGCAGCAGTCGGCAGGCATCGAGGCGCGCACCGGAGTTCGTCTCGAGGTGGTGAGCGTGGCGGTGCGCAACGTCTCGCGCGAACGCGGCATCACCCTCGCCGACGGGCTCTTGACCCGTGACGCACATGCGGTCGTGGCCGATCCCGGCGTCGACCTGGTGGTCGAGGTCATCGGTGGCATCGAGCCGGCGCGCGAACTGATCACGACGGCGCTGTCGTTCGGTAAGCCCGTGGTGACTGCGAACAAGGAACTGCTCGCCAACGTCGGCGTCGAGTTGTTCGCTGCGGCCGACGCGGCCGGCGTCGACCTCTTGTTCGAGGCGGCGGTGGCCGGTGGCATCCCCGTCATCCGCGCGTTGCGCGAGAGCTTGCGCGGTGAGCCGGTGAGCCGGGTGATGGGCATCATCAACGGCACCACCAACTACATCCTGACCAAGATGACCGAGGAGGGAGCCGACTACGGGGTCGCTCTGGCCGAGGCCCAACATCTCGGCTTCGCCGAACGCGACCCGACGGCCGACGTCGAGGGATTCGACGCCGGGGCGAAGGCGGCGATCATCGCCTCGATCGCGTTCGGCGCAAAGGTTGTGGCCGGCGATGTGTATCACGAGGGCATCAGTCGTGTCACCGCGGCCGACATCGCGGTCGCCAAGCGCCTGGGGTACGTCGTCAAATTGCTCGGTATCGCCGAACGTGACGCGGCCACCGGCGAGATCGCGGTGCGCGTGCACCCGGCGATGGTGCCCCTGCATCACCCGTTGGCCAGCGTGCGCGAGAGTTACAACGCCGTGTTCGTCGAGGGCGGTGCGGTGGGCTCGCTGATGTTCTACGGCCGCGGTGCCGGCGGTGGTCCGACGGCCAGCGCCGTGTTGGGTGACGTGATCGACGCCGCCGTCAACCTGGCCAAGGGCACCCACGGAACGATCGGGGTGTTCGCCAAGGCGGTCGTTCGCCCGATCGACGAGACCAGTGCCGAGTACCTGCTGTCGCTCGAGGTGACCGACAAGCCCGGAGTGCTCCACGCGGTGACCGGGGTGTTCGCCCGCAACGGCGTCAGCATCCGCGCCGCCGAGCAAGAGGGCATCGGCGCGGACGCGCGTCTGGTGTTCATCACCCACGACGCCCGCGAGTCGGCGGTGCAGGCCACGGTGCGCGAACTGCGCGAACTCGACGTCGTGAGTCGTGTGGGCGGGTTGTTGCGCGTGATCGGCTCCTGAGGGTCGAGCGTGCGTTACGTCTCCACCCGAGGCCGGGCCCCCGAACTGGGCTTCGCCGACGTTCTGCTCACCGGCTTGGCCACCGACGGCGGCCTCTACGTGCCGACCCTCTGGCCCGCCTTGCGATCCGTGCCATCGTGGCCCGCGACCGACTACGCCGAACTCGCCGCGGTGGTGATGACCCCGTTCGTGGACGGGGAGATCGCCGCTGATGCGTTCGCCGCGATGTGCCGCGACGCCTACGCGACGTTCCGCCACCGGTCGACGGTCCCGCTCGTCGAAATCGGACCCGACGAGTGGTTGATGGAGCTCTTCCACGGACCGACCCTGGCCTTCAAGGACGTCGCGTTGCAGTTGGTCGGTCGCTTGTTCGACCACGTGCTGGCCGACCGGGGCGAACGACTGATGATCGTCGGGGCCACGAGCGGCGACACCGGATCGGCCGCGATCGACGGCGTGAAGAGTTGCGCCAACATCGACATCGTCATTTTGTACCCGCGGGGTCGCGTGAGTGACGTGCAACGACGACAGATGACCACCGTGGAGGCGCCCAATGTCCACACCGTGGCCGTCGACGGCACGTTCGACGACTGCCAGGACCTCGTCAAGGCGATGTTCAACGACGCGACGTTCCGTTCCGACCTCAACCTGTCGGCCGTCAACAGCATCAATTGGGCCCGCGTCATGGCCCAGACCGCGTATTACGTGGCGGCGTCGGTGGCGCTCGTCGGGCGCCCGTTGTCGTTCAGTGTTCCGACGGGCAACTTCGGCAACGTGTTGGCCGGTTGGATCGCCCGCGAGATGGGCGTGTCGACCCACTCGCTCATCGTCGGCAGCAACACGAACGACATCCTCACCCGGTTCTTCGAGTCGCAGGCAATGGTGGCTGACGGCGTGGTACCGACGTTGAGCCCGTCGATGGACATCCAGGTGTCGTCGAACTTCGAGCGGTTGTTGTTCGAGATGAACGATCGTGACGGTGGTGCCACCGCCGAGCAGATGTCGGTGTTCCGTTCGTCCGGTCGCCTCGTCGTCGAGCGCGATCAGTACGCGCGTTGGATCGAACCGGTGTTCCGCGCTGCCCGCAGCGACGACGCCGACACTCTGGCCACCATGGCCGCGGTCCACGCCGAGACGGGCCTCCTGATCGATCCCCACACCGCGGTCGGGGTGTCGGCCGCGCGCCGTCGACGCGAACCCGGGGTACCGGTGGTGACCATGGCCACGGCACACCCGGCCAAGTTCCCCGAGGCCGTCGAACGGGCCACCGGCATCCGCCCCGAACTGCCCGAACACCTGTCTGACCTGCTCGAACGCCGCGAACGAACCGTCGAGCTGGCCAACGATCTGGTCGCGGTTCAAGCCTTCGTGCGTTCGGTCGCTCGACGCTGAATCGCCCGGTTCTACGGGCATACGTTGCCGTTGCCCTCGGACGTGGCTATGGTCAGAGCGTCTGGAATCCCAGACCGCACGAGTCTCCGCCTGGTGGAAAACCGGCTGGTCCGTGTGAATTCCCCTCACTGGCGTCGGGATCGCCGGTGGTCGTGCCCTCTTCGCACATCGCCGTTCGCCCCCGCCTGAAAGCAGGTTGTCGTGGCCGCAGACGCACTCGAGAAGTCGGTGCTCGAATCGAAGGACAAAGAGCAGCTGGTCGCCATCGCGTCGGCGCTCGGCATCAAGGCCGGTCCGCGAGCGAAGAAAGAGGACATCATCACCAAGATCCTCGACACCGTCGGGGGACCGGCCGAGGCCGCCCCGGCCGAGGACAAGCCCAAGCGCGGACCGGGCCGTCCGCCCAAGGTCCGTCCGGTCGAAGAGCCCGTGGTCGCCGACGCCGGTGCCTCGAGCGACGCCGATCAACCGACCGCACCCGAGGTGATTTTGGGTCCCGACGGCGAGCCATTGGCCGAGTGGGAGGCCGAACTGGTTCGCCAAGGAGTGTCGACGGTGGCCGATCTGACCGGTGGCGAGTCCGCTCCGGCTGGGGAACAACGTCAGCAGCGCGACGGCAACCGTGATCGCAATCGTGATCGCAACGGTGATCGCAACGGTGATCGCAACGGCAACGGCCAGCGTGACCGTTTCGACGGAGAGGGCCGCAACCGCCGCCGTCGCCGTCGGGGCAAGGGTGGTCGTGACGAAGGCCCGCAGGGCGAGGATCGTGACGGCAGTTACGAGTCGGGTGGCTACCAGGGTGGCGAGCCGGTCGTGCAGGAATCGGTCGCGGTCGAGGGGTACCTCGACCTGCGCGACGAGGGCTACGGCTTTCTCCGCGTGAAGGGATACCTGCCGAGTCGCGACGACGCCTACATCTCGGTCAAGCAGACCCGCCAGTACGGGTTGCGAAAGGGTGACCACGTGACGGGCATCGCGCGCACCGCGGGTCGCAACGAGAAGAACCCGGCGTTGCTGGAGATCAACACGGTCAACGGTGATTCCCCCGACAAGGCCCGCAATCGTCCGCGGTTCGAGGACCTCACGGCCTTGTTCCCCGACGAGAAACTGCGCCTCGAGAGTCCGCTCGACCCGGCCAACATGACGGCGCGCATCATCGACCTCATCTCGCCCATCGGTAAGGGCCAGCGCGGAATCATCGTGTCGCCCCCCAAGGCCGGCAAGACGACGATCATGAAGGAGATCGCCACCGCGATCGAGCGCAACAACCCCGAGGTCCAGTTGCTCGTTCTCTTGATCGACGAGCGGCCCGAGGAAGTCACCGACATGCGCCGCACCGTTCGTGGTGAGGTGATCTCGAGCACGTTCGACCGCCCGTCGGAGGAGCACACGCACGTCGCCGAGCTGGCCATCGAGAAAGCCAAGCGTCAGGTCGAGATGGGTCGCGACGTGGTGGTCATCCTCGACGGCATCACCCGACTGAGTCGCGCCTACAACCTGGCCGCTCCGGCCAGCGGCCGAATCCTGTCCGGTGGTATCGACGCCGGCGCGTTGTATCCGCCCAAGAAGTTCTTCGGTGCGGCCCGCAATGTGGAGGAGGGGGGCTCACTCACCATCCTGGCTACCGCGCTCGTCGAGACGAACAGCCGCATGGACGAGGCGATCTTCGAGGAGTTCAAGGGAACGGGCAACATGGAGTTGCGCCTCGACCGTCGTCTGGCCGAGAAGCGCATCTACCCGGCCATCGACGTCGACGCCTCGAGCACGCGTCACGAGGAGTTGCTGTTCGACCGCAAGCAGTTGCAGATGGTCTGGAAGTTGCGCCGGGTGCTCTCCGGTCTGGCCTCCGACGGCAACCCGGCCCCCGGCCTCGAGTTGCTCATCGACCGTCTGAAGCAGTTCAAGAACAACGACGAGTTCCTGGCCGAGATCGGCAAAACCCCCTCCATGTGAGCCGTTTCTCCCCGTCATCGACCCAGGTGGCGAGGGGGAAGGTCGCAGGTACACTTTTCCCGCCCGTCAGGCGCAGCACAGAGGACGAAGACACATGAAGGCCGACATCCACCCGAACTACACCCTCACCACGGTGCGTTGCTCCTGTGGCAACACCTTCGAGACCCGTTCCACCCGTGGCGGCGA
>JBJTBM010000004.1:0-15926 GCA_046091365.1 Acidimicrobiia bacterium
GTCATCACGATGCGTCCCACGGTCCCGTTGCCCGTGTAGAAGATGTGGTCGTAGTGCTCGGCGAGCAGGGCAGTCGTCTCGGGAACGCCGCCCTCCACCAACGTGACGGCGGTGGTGTCCATGTAGTCGGGTACCAAGCGCGCCAAAACCGCCGAGGTGGCGGCCGACACCTCACTCGGCTTCATCACCACGGCGTTGCCGGCGGCGATGGCTCCGGCGGCCGGCACCAGGAGCAACTGAACGGGGTAGTTCCACGGCGCGATGATGAGCACCACACCGAGCGGCTCGGGCACGAGCACCGACTTGGCGGGCATGGTGACGAGCGGAGTGGGTACGCGCTGAGGCTTGTTCCACTTCTTCAGGTTCTTCAACATCAACTTGATCTCGCTCGTGACGAAGGCGATGTCGGTGATGAAACCTTCGACACCCGGCTTTCCGAGGTCGGTCTTGAGTGCCGCCAGGAAATCGGCCTCGTTCTCCTCCAGCATGCGGATCATCTGCTCGAGTTGGTGTTTACGCCAGGCCAGCGGACGAGTGTGGCCGGAGTTGTAGACGGAGCGAAGGGCGTCGGCGACGTTGGTCATGTCCACGTTCTATCCCGTTCTCGGTCGCGCTGCGGACCGAAAACCGTCACATCGGCGACCGAGAACGCTCGGAGGGTCAGGGTTCGACGATGGGGAAGCCGGGGGTGAAGGTGTCGAGGTTGCCGAAGACGAGCAAGAGGGCCCCGGCATCCCCGTCGAACACCACGTTGCCGTTCGCGATCTCGTCCATGAACGTGGTCTGCTGGGTGAGGATGTCGACCAGCAGGGACCTGGTGATCGTGATGCTGGCCACCGCAGACCCCTCGTGTCGGCCCGACACCGAGAACAGCGTCCGGTGCGACAGACCCAGCACCCACTTCTCATCGGGGGTGCCGGTCAGGTCGGGGAAGGTCCAGTTGATGCGCAGGTTCAGACCACCGACGTCCTCGCTCTTCAGGCGCAACGAGATGGTGTCGAAGATCTGCTCGACGGTCATGGCTACCAGGATTCCGCGGCCCCGGGCGGCACCTCCTCCGAGGTCTGGTGGTCCGAATCGCAACTCTCGTGCTCCCATCAAGTACGCGTTGCGGAACGTGGAGGATTCACTCTGGTATCCGAGCTGCTCGAGGATGTCGGCCTGCAACTCCCGCGCAGTTCGATTCGACGGATCGGCGAACACCAAATGGTTCACCAATTCGGCACCCCAGCGATAGTCGCCGGCGTCGAAGGCGGCGCGTCCGGCGGCGAGCACGTTGTCGGCGCCGCCGGCCAACACCACGTAGCGACGGCCGACCTCGGTGGGCGGCAACTTGTTCAGGTTGGCCGGGTTGCCGTCATACCAACTGAGGTATCGCTGGTACACGGCCTTGCTGTTGTGCACCAGGTCGCCGTAGAAGCCGTGCGTGTGCTCGTGGGCCAGGAAGTCGTCGGGCAGCCGCAGTTCCGCGGCGATCTCGGTGGCCACGTATCCCTTGTTCGCGAGGCGCATGGTCTGGTCGTGCGTCCACTTGTACAGGTCGCGCTGTAGTTCGAGGAACTCCCGCGCGTCGTCGCGTCCCCAGCGGGGCCAGTTGTGCGAGGTGAACAACACGTCGATGTCCGCACCGAACAGCTCGAGGGCCTCGTTGATGTACTTCGACCAGCGCAACGAGTTGCGCACCAATGCTCCGCGAATGGGGATGAGGTTGTGCATGGTGTGCGAGCAGTTCTCCGCCATGCACAACGCACCGAAACCCGGGAAGAAGAAGTTCATCTCGGCCGGCGCTTCGGTTTCCGGGGTCAGCTGGAACACGATACGCACTCCGTCGATCACCATCTCCTCGCCGGTGCGCATGATGTCGTGCGTGGGGGCGATGAGGGTGTTGGGGCCGACCGGAATGGCGTTACCCAGACCGCAGTCCACGTGACCGCGGGGTCCGGGCGGAAGCAAGGGCCCGAACTGGTACAGGGCGCGGCGCCCCATGGCCGGTCCGGCGATGATGTTCTCACCCACCACCTCGTGCAGGAAGCCAACCGGAGCGATCACCTGGCATCGTCCTGCGTCGACGTCGGTCTGCGTGGTGATTCCCAGAACCCCGCCGAAGTGATCGGCATGCGAGTGGGTGTAGATGACGGCCACCACCGGGCGGTGTCCGAGGTGTTCGGTGACGAGTTCGTATCCGGCGCGGGCGGTGGCCTCGACGGTGAGCGGGTCGACGACGATCCAACCGGTGTTGCCACGGATGAAGGTGATGTTCGAGATGTCGTAACCACGCACCTGCCACACACCGTCGGTGACCTCGAACAGACCGTGATGGGCGTTCAGTTGGGCGTGGCGCCACAGGTTGGGATGCACCGTGTCGGGGGCGTCGTCGGTCAGGAAGGCGTAACGTCCGATGTCGGAAACCCGTCGACCCTGGGGATCAGTGATGTTGGTGTCGGTGAGGGAAGCGACGTAGCCCCGACGCGCACGATCGAAGTCGGCGGGATCGAGAGCGGTGAGCGACGCGGCGTTTCGCGCGCGCGTGTGCTCCGATGCCGGCTTGGGCGAGGGGTCGGGAACGAGGACCATGGGGAAACTGTAGGTGCTGATGCGTCATCGGGCAGACTGTCGTGATGAGGGAACGAGACGGTCAGAAACATTCGAATCCCATGCTGGCCATCTTCTCGACGGTCTTCCTCGACATGCTCGGTTTCGGGATCCTGATTCCGGTCTACCCGTTGCTGATCAGTCCGAACTCACCTTTTCGCGTGACCCCGGAGTCGTGGTCGTTCACCGACGGATTGATCATGCTGGGTTGGTTGCAGGGCGTCTTCCCGCTCTTCATCTTCCTGGCCGCTCCGATCCTCGGCCAGTTGTCCGACCGCCACGGCCGGCGGCCGGTGCTCGCGTTCTCCATCTTCGGCACCGCGGTCGGATACGCGATCTTCGCGATCGGCATCAGCACAGCCAACATCCCGTTGCTGTTCCTCGGACGCGCACTCGACGGGGCGACCGGCGGAAACCTCGCCGTGGCCCAGGCCGCCATCGGAGACATCAGCACCAACGAGAATCGTGCGAAGAACTTCGGCCTGTTGGGTGCGGCGTTCGGTTTGGGGTTCGTCATCGGCCCGTATGTCGGGGGTCGACTCAGTGGGTCGGGCAAGAGTTTCTACGGACTCTTCGACACTCCGTCCTGGTTCGGGGCCACCACACCGTTCTGGTTCGCCGCGATCCTGTCGTCGGTCAACTGCCTGCTCATCCTGACCGTCCTACCCGAGACGTTGAAGCAGAAGGTGACGAGCGGACGTGTACGGCTCGGTCAAGCGGTCTCGAACGTCGTCGCCGGCTTCCGTTCCTTACGACTGCGGGTGGTGTTGGGAACGACGTTCTTCTTCAATGCGGGTTTCACCTTCTTTACCACGTTCTTCGGCGTGTATCTACGCAACAATTTCGGTTTCGACGAGGGCAAGACCGGGGACTACTTCGCTCTGGTCGGCATCTTCATCGCCCTTTCCCAAGCGGTGCTGGTCGGACGGGTGGCCAGGCGCCTGAGTGACTGGAAGGTGCTCCGATTCAGTTGCTTCGGTACCGCCGCGATGATGTTCGTCTACTTCTTCGGACCGACGTCGACCACCGCGTTCATTTACCTCACCGTTCCGTTTTTCACGTTCTTCAACGGCCTCACGATAGCCAACACCACCAGCTTGGTCAGTCGATCCGCCGAACCCGGTCGACAAGGCGAGGCCATGGGCATCTACAGCAGTGTCCAGAATCTCGCCCAGGTCCCGGCGTCGGTGTTGGTCGGCTACGTCACGTCGAGCATCACTTCGGCCACGCCGTTGGTGGTGTCGGGGATCTGCATCACCGTCGCCGGTCTGTTGTTCCTCGGATTCTTCCGTCCCACGTACGTTTCCGAGTCCCCGTCGACGGTCACGACCGCGGCACACTGACGAATGATGACCACCGCACGACTGTTGTCCATCTCCGCGGGAGTGCACCCCGAACTCGAACCCGCCGAGATGGTGTCGACGGCCGCGCGGGCCGGTTGGGCGGCCTGCGGCATCTGGTTCGATGGCGACACGTGGACGGATCGCACGACCGACGAGGTCCGGCGTCGTCTCGGTGACACCGGATTGGTCGCGCTCGATGTCGAACCGATCATCCCCGCCGATGGCGCCGTGGATCACGCCGAGAGGTTGATCGAAGCCGCTGCCCAACTCGGGGCGCGTTTCGTCCTGTTCACCAGCCGACTGAAGGATCACGTCGCCACGGCCGATCGGTACGCCGAGGCGTGTGCCATGGCCGAACCGCACGGCATGACGGTGGTGTGCGAGTTTCTGCCCATCTTCCCTCTGTCGACGATCGACATCGCCACCCGGATCGTGGCTGGTGTCCGTTCGTCGAACACCGGCATCCTCGTCGACAACCTCCATCTGTCGCGCTCGGGAGGTTCGGTCACCGACGTGAGACGACTCGGATCCGCGAAATTCCCGTACCTGCAGATCGCCGATGCGCCGGGTGAACGCCCGGTCGACCCGGGCGCGTTGTTCGACGAGGCGCTCAACGGACGATTGTTGCCCGGCGAGGGTGATCTACCGATCGCCGATCTGCTCGACGCCGTGCCCGACGTGGCGTTGTCGTTCGAGGTCCGCTCACGTTTCTTGCGCGAGGCGTACCGCGATCCGGTGGAGCGAGCCCGGGTCGTGTTGGAAGCCGCCCGTCGGACCTGCGCCTAGCGGAACGTCAACGTGCAGTGAAGTACTCGTCGAGGGCGAACTCGGTGGGCTGATCGAAGAAGGATCGAACCGAGACGATGAGTCCGGCCGCGTCGACCGTGAAGATCTCGATGCCGCGCACCTGCACGATCTTCTCACCGAGGTGGCCCTCGTTGTGCATGACGACCGCGGCCTCGGCGCCGGCCTCGACGACGTGTTGCGGTCGCAGGTACCAGCGACGTCCGGGTCGGAACGAGCGGTCCCACGAGTTGTGAACGGCATCCAACCCGTGCTTGGGGGGCGCGCCGACGGGGTCCTCGAAGACCACCGTGGGGGAGAAGAGGCTGACCCACCTCGCACGGTCCATGTTGTTCCAGCATTCCACGTGACGTTCCACGGCGCGACGAGCCATCCCCACCGCCTCGTTGTACACCACTTGCCGCTTCGGTGGCGCACCCACCCCGATTCGCCGCTACCTTTCTGGAGACACCAAAGGAGTTCCCATGCGTCGTTGTGCCCTCGTCGTCGTTGCCGTGGTCGGTCTGGTCGCTTGTTCGGGTGACGACTCGTCGTCCGAGCAGTCGACACCCGATGTTCCCGCGACCGAAGTCCCCACGACCGAGGCACCGCCGGTCACTGAGGCTCCCTTCGTCATCGTGCCCCCGAGCGCCGATGGTGTGGGAGAGACGGTGGTCGAGGGTCCGGTCACCGGAGGGGCGGGTGCCGTGGTGTTCGGTACCTCGACGTTCGACGGATCCGCGTTCGGCTACGTCGAGGAGGAGTACTTCATTTCCGGCACGGCGACCAGCTACACCTCGGCCACGCCGTTGTCGGAGGACGGTGTGTGGGACGTGACCCCCAAGGACACCGCCGACTACAAGACCCGCATTCTCGTGCGTCGCCCCGCCGACGCGACGGCTTTCGGTGGCACGGTGTACGTGGAATGGTTGAACGTGACCGCCGGACTCGACACCGGACCGACCTGGTCGCTGTCGTGGATCGACATGATCCGTCAGGGTGCCGTGTGGGTGGGGGTGTCGACCCAGCGCGTGGGCGTCGAGGGCGGGGGCAACCCGATGGGAGAGTTCCGGGCCCTGAAGAAAGCCGATCCCGAGCGTTACGGATCGTTGAATCACCCCAGCGACAACTACAGCTACGACATCTTCAGTCAGGCCGGTGCCACGGTGTGGCGTCAGGCCGACACGATCCTTGGTGGGTTGCAACCCGAGGTCGTCATCGCCGCAGGCGAGTCGCAGTCCGGCTTCCGCATGGCGTCGTACCTCGACGCGCTCGCTCCGATGCACGACGTGTACAACGGCTATCTCGTCCACAGTCGTGGTGCACGGGCGGCGAACCTGTACTGCGCGACGAACTGCGCGGATCCGGGTGATCCGAGTGACGTGAAGACGCCGCAGATCGTGCGTATCCGCGAGGATCTGACGCGTCCGGTCCTGAACTTCGTCACCGAGACCGACGTGGTGGGAACCGCTCTCGGCTACCGACGGGCCGAGCAGCCCGACACCGAGGTGTTCCGGAACTGGGAGGTGGCCGGCACCGCCCACGGTGACGCCTACAGCTTGGGAATCAACGACGGTGAGAAGGGTGACGGCCAGGCGGACGTCGATCTCTTCGAAGCCCAGTTCGGTGCGCCGACATCGGTGTACATGGGGATCATCGAGTGTTCGAAGCCGATTAACGCCGGACCTCACACCTACGTTCTGCGGGCCGCCATTCGTGCTCTCGACGGATGGATCCGCACCGGCGTCGCTCCGGCCAGCATGCCGAAGTTGCAGAACAACGCCGACATATCCGGCTACGACGTGGACGGCAACGGTGTTGCCCTCGGTGGTATTCGTACGCCGTATGTCGATGTGCCGCTGGCGGTGTTGTCCGGTTACGGCCAAGAGGGCGGTGGTGGATTTTGCGGATTGTTCGGCACTACCACCTCGTTCACCACGGACCAACTCGACGCGCTGTACCCGACCGCCGATGATTTCGTCGCCCGTTGGAACGCGGCCACCGACGCTGCGGTTGCCAGCGGTGCGATCCTCGAGATCGATGCTGAGGCCATCAAGTCCGCCGGGGCCGACTACGGAGCCATGCGCGCCTCGATGTGAGCATTAGCGTGATGCCGTGAGGCATCGGCGCGACATCGAGGGCCTGCGCGCAGTCGCGGTCATCGCCGTCCTGCTGTTCCACTTCGGGGTTCCGGGTACGTCAGGAGGTTTCGTCGGCGTCGACGTCTTCTTCGTCATTTCCGGTTTTCTCATCACGTCGCTTTTGCTCGACGAGCGCTCGACGAGCGGTCGAGTGTCGCTGCGCGCCTTCTACGCCCGTCGTATCCGACGCCTGTTGCCGATTTCGGCGACCGTATTGGTGGTGACCGCTCTGGCCGGTGCCCGGTGGCTCGAACCGACGCGATTGTCCGACCTGGCCCACGACATCCGAGCCGCGGCTTTTTTCAGCGCGAACATGGTCTTCGCCGGTCGGGGGACCGACTATCTGGGGGCCGAGTTACCGCCGTCGGCGATCCAGCACTATTGGTCGCTCGCGGTCGAAGAGCAGTTCTACATGGTGTGGCCGGCCCTGATCGCGGTGGTGACCCTCGGGGCACGCAACGTTCGGGCACGGGTCGCCGCGGCCATGACCGTGGTGGTCGTGCTCTCGCTCGGTGCGAGTGTCGCCTTGGTCGGCGATCATCCCGCTTGGACGTTCTTCGGTCTGCACACCAGAGCCTGGGAACTGGGTCTGGGCTCGTTGTTGGCGGCGACCCACCGGTTCACGCGTCGTCTGACGACGGGACAGCGCGAGGTGGTGGCGTGGACCGGGCTGATGGTGATCGTGATCAGCGCGTTCACGTTCGGCGAGGTCACCCACTTCCCGGGTTGGATCGCGCTCGTTCCGGTGGTGGCGACGGCCGCGGTGTTGGTGGGTGGCGACACGGCGAGCCGGGGACCCGTGCGCGTCCTGGGAACCCCGTTCATGCAATGGGTCGGGCAGCGCTCGTACTCGCTGTATTTGTGGCACTGGCCGGCGTTGATCATCGCCGAGGCGCGGGCGGGAGGCGAACTTTCCGTGACGCAACGCATCGGGGTCCTGCTCGTCACTGTTGGCGTGTCCGAGATCGGGTATCGCCTCGTCGAGCAGCCGGTGCGACGATCGCCGCGCCTCGTGGCACGTTGGCCGGTGACCTTTGGTGTGGGTGGCGCTCTGGTGGTCACCTCGCTCGGGGCCGGTGTCGCGTTGGGCGCCTACGAACCGGATGTGTCAACCGGTGTGGTGGCCAGCGCCCCGACGTTCGCGCCCGCCACCCCCGCACCAACCTCGACCGCGCCCGTCGCCCCCGACACCGTTTCCTCCGTCACCGATGCCCCGACCACGACCGTGCCGGAGCCCGACTACATCTCGATGGCCGACGCCACGCCGTTGCCGGCCGTCGTCGAGGCCGTGGCCAACCAGGTGACGCCCGACAACCTCGAACCACCGCTGTTGAGCGCCAAGTACGACACCAGTGTCGTGTACGAGAACGATTGTCATCAGTACTACGACACCGAGGTGAAACGAGGGTGCGTGTTCGGCGACCCCGAGGGAGCGTTCACGATCGCCGTGTGGGGCGACTCGCACGCGGCGCAGTGGTTCGAAGCCCTCGACGCCATCTCCAATGAGAACGGCTGGCGGATGCTCTCGATCACCCAAGGTGGGTGCCCGTTCCTCGACGTCGCGACGTACAGCTCGACCGACCAGGCCGAGAACTCGTTCTGCATCCCGTGGCGGGCGAGCGTCCGCGAGTACCTGCGAACCGAGGGCGTCGACGTCGTCCTTCTGGCCCAGTACTACGAGTTGCGCGACGCCCGGGACCGCAAGGCGATCGCACCGTCGGTCTGGACCGAGTTGCTCGGTCCGCTCCTCGACAGTCTGCGCGCCGAGGGAATCGAGCCGGTGGTTCTCGGGGACACGCCCGATCCTCCCGACGACGTGCCCAAGTGCGTGTCGGCCCATCGCACCTCGGTGCAGACGTGCGCGGCCGGCGCGATGTCGGACAACGCCGCGGCGGTCGACGCGATCGTGCGCGCCGTGACCCTCGAACGTGGAGTCGGGTTCGTCGAACCCCGCAAGTGGCTCTGTGCGAACGACGTGTGTCCGGTGATCGTGGGCAACCTGCTCGTGTACCGCGATTCCCACCACCTGTCGAATCGTTTCGTGAAGTGGTTGACCCCGGCATTGGCCGAGGTGCTCGTGCCCTTCGTCGCGCGATTCGCTCAGTCGGCCGCGATGTAATCGCCGACCACCTCGGTGGTGCGTCGTAGCGAGGCCTGCAGTTGTTCCCTGACCGCGGCACTGAGGTTGGGGTCGGCGAGACCGGGCTTCACCAGACGAATCACCATGCCGTCGTACTTGTCGACCCACGTCGGGTGCACCACCGGTCGCGCCACCGTGAATCCACCGGACTCGTTGCGCACCACGTCGACGGTGACGATCATGCCGTCCTGGGTGTTGGCTTGGGGGACGCCCTCGGTGGGGTGGTAGCTGAGGGAGTTGCCGAGCCCGAAGACGGTCCACACGCCGTTCACCTGCTCGATGGGTTGAACCATGTGGGCGTGGTGGCCAACGATGAGGTCGACCATGCCGGACGCGGTGATCTTCTCGGCGCGCGTGCGTTGGTAGTCGGTGACGGCGGTCTGGGAGCCCCAGTGCAGGCTCACGATCACGAACTCGGCTCCCATTTCGCGGGCCTTCGTCGCGTCGGCGATGATGCGGTCGGGGTCGATGAGGGCCGATCGCCAGTCCTCGCCCTTGGGTGTGCTGAGCCCGTTGTAGCCGTAGGTGTACGACAGGTGCGTGAACTTGATGCCGTTCACCTCGAGGACCGTGGGCTCGATCTCTGCGGGCGTGCGCGCCATGCCGGCCTGGGTGATCCCGACACGTTCGAAGTCGGCGATGGTCGCCTCGATTCCGGGGACCCCTTTGTCGATGGTGTGGTTGCTCGCGGTCGAACAGCGGTCGTATCCGGCTCCGGCGACGGCGTCGAGGATCTCGGCCGGGGCACCGTAGAGAGGGAAGGTGGAGGGGTTCTCGCCGGCGGGCGCGATGGGGACCTCGAGGTGGCAGATGGCGAAGTCGACACTCTCGATCAACGGCTTGATGACCGAGAACATGGGGGTGAAGTCGTAGCCGTTCCCGCCGGTGTTTTTGAGCGCGCGCTTGTAGAGCTGGCTGTGGATCAACACGTCGCCGGAGAAGGCGAATTCGATGTGCGGTGGCCCGGCGGGCTCGGTCGTCGTGGGGGGTTCGGTCGCCGGAGGCACGGTCGGGTTGGCGCTGTCGACCGGACCCAATTCGATCACGCCCGGAGGTGCGCTCGTGTCGGAGCCGTCGTTCGAGTCACCGCACGCCACGGCGGCCGCGAGGCCCACGACGACGAGAAGGGTGCGACCCACTGCGCGGCGCTCGAGCATGTCCGAACATTAGCGGTGACCCGCCTCGCCGGAGGTTCGAGTAGCTGTGTCAGACTGTGACTCGTGGACATCAACATCGGAAATCTGCTGACCCGCCGCGCGCACGTGAACGCCAAGATGGAGGCCCTCTACGATGTGGCGGCCGATCGTCGTTACACCTACGCCGAATTGAACGCCGAGGCCAACCGTGCCGCCCAGTTGCTGACTCGCGCCGGGGTCCGGACGGGTGATCGCGTGGGTCTGCTGCTCATGAACTCGGCCGAGTACATGACGGCCTTCTTCGCCACCGCGAAGTTGGGGGCGGTGATCGTCCCGCTCAACTGGCGACTGGTGGCCGACGAACTCGAATTCATCCTGAAGGACTCCGGCACCACCGTGCTCGTGTTCGGTGCCGAGTTCGCCGCGACCGCGTCCGAACTTCAATCGCGGGGGGCCAAGACCGACGTGCGCGCGTGGCTCTACGTCGGAGATCCGGCGGGCAAACCGGAGTTCGCGCTCGATTACGTGGTCGAGGCGGCCAAGGAACAGCCGATCGAGCCGCCGGTCACGGCTTGCGGAGACGACCTGCTCTACATCATGTACACGTCCGGAACGACCGGACTTCCCAAAGGCGTCATGCACTCGCACAACACGCAGTTCTGGGCCTTGTCCACGATGTGCACGACGGCCGACCTCGCGCAGGGCGACAGGTACATCAACCCGATGCCGATGTTTCACGTCGGGGCGCTCACCCCGGCGCTCGGAACGATCTTCAGCGGTGGAACCCACGTGCTCATGCGGGCGTTCGACCCGAACAAGGTCTGGGAGTTGATCGACTCCGAGCGCATCAACAACGGATTGCTGGTGCCCGCGATGTTGCAGTTCATGCTCCTCGTGCACGACCCGGCCAAGCACAAGCACGAGCACGTGCGTTGGTTACTCACCGGCGCCGCCCCGGTGCCCGTGCCGCTCATCGAGGCCTACTACGCGATCGGCATCGAGATCAGCCAGGTGTACGGCCTCACCGAGACGTGTGGGCCGGCCTGCGTCACGTCGCCCGCCGACGCCCTGCTCAAGGCGGGGTCGACCGGCAAGAGCTTCATGTTCACCGACGTGAAGGTCGTGCGCACCGACGGCACCGAATGCCCGCCCAACGAGGCCGGAGAGGTACTCGTCCGTGGTGGACACATCATGCTCGGATATTGGAACCGACCCGATGCCACCGCCGACTCGCTGAAGGACGGGTGGTTGCACACCGGTGATGGCGCGATCATGGACGAGGAGGGTTTTGTCTACATCCAGGACCGCATCAAGGACATGATCATTTCCGGTGGCGAGAACGTGTACCCGGCCGAGATCGAGAACGTTCTGCTCGGCTGCCCCGGGGTGGCCGATGCCGCCGTCATCGGCGTGCCGTCCGAGAAGTGGGGCGAATCCCCGCTCGCGATCATCGTGCGCAAGGACACCGACCTGCAGGAGAAGGCAGTCATCGACCACTGCGACGGCAAGTTGGCACGATTCAAGATGCCGGTCGCGGTGCGGTTCGTGGACGCCATCCCCCGCAATGCCTCGGGCAAGATCCTGAAGCGCGACCTGCGGCTGCAGTTCCCGTCGCTCTAGGCCCTCAGGCCGGCAGGCCGGACTTCACCTCGCGGTACTGGCGCACGGTCTCCCAGATGATGTCGCGCACCGGCCTGACCTGCGTGATGCGGCCCGCAACCTGGCCGGTGAGCGCGATGGATGCCTCCATGTCGCCACCGAAGTAGAGGTCTGTTGCCCTGCCGAACACGGAGAGGTCCACCTGGTCCTCCCGCTCCAGCCTGGTGGTCTTCTCGGTGCGCAGTGCGCGCAGACCGGGCCGACCGAACCTGTTCAGGAAAACCGTGTCGGTCTCGGCCGCAGACAGGATCGCGTTCTTCCAGTTCGCGTGCACCGGTGACTCTGCGGATGCCACCATCCGCGTGCCCATCTGCACGCCCGCAGCACCGAGACCGAACGCGGCGGCCATGCCGGCCCCGTCAGTGATCCCGCCCGCAGCGATGATCGGCACGTCCACGTGCTCGGCCACCAGCGGCACCAGCACCATCGTGCTGACATCACGGGGGTTCTTGAAACCACCCCCTTCACCCCCCTCCACCACGTGGCCGTCGACGCCCGCCTCCACCGCCTTGAGGGCGGCGGCAAGTGTGGGCACCACGTGGAACACGGTGAGGCCCGCCTTCTTCAGTGTGGCGGTGTACTTGGTGGGGTCACCGGCGGAGGTCGTCACGAACTTCACCCCTTGTTCCACCACGAAGTCCGCGATCCCCGGGTCCCGCACGAACGCCTGGGCGATGTTCACCCCGAACGGCCTCGTGGTGAGTTCCTTCATTTGCGCGATCTCGCCCTTGATCACGTCGAGCTCGCCCGAGGAGGTCTCGATGATGCCGAGACCACCCGCCTCCGACACCGCCGAGGCCAGGGCCGACCTCGCGATCCAACCCATGGGGGCCTGCACCACCGGGTAGTCGATGCCGAGCATCTCGGTGACTGTGTTCCTGATCGGCTCCGGCCTGTCCATGGCGGCTCCTCCCCCTCGTGCGAACGGCCACCGTACCCGAGCACCACGGAGCGGCCGCCAGCGGCCGACTGGGGCAGTATGGGGGCATGCAGGGGGGTGCACAGGGGGACATCTTGTTGCTCGCAGGACGTACCGACCCGACCGCGCCGGCGGTCGATGACGGCCGCAACAGCGTCTCGTGGGCAGAACTGGAGTCACGGGCCAGGCGGGCGGCAAACGCATTGCTCAGTGCCGGCGTGTCGGCCGTGCGACCCTGGGCGCTGCTGTCGCACAACCGGGTGGAATGGGTCGAGCTCTGGCTGGCCAACACCATGGCGGGTGCGCGTTACGTTCCGCTGAACTGGCACCTGACAGCACCCGAGCTGGCGTACCTCCTCACGAACAGCGGCTCCGTGCTGCTGGTGGTGGAGGCAGGTCTCGAGACCGTCGCACGCGAGGCGGCGGCCCTGGCAAGTCTCGACGGGGCGCACGTCGTCCTGATCGACGAGGGGTACGCGCAATGGCGCGACAGGCACCCCGACACCCGGCCGGACAACAACACCGCCGGCGCAGCGCTTCAGTACACGGGCGGCACCACGGGAGCCTCGAAAGGGGTCGTCCGTCCCGACCAGGGGCTGCCGCTCGACCGTTGGGGTGCGGGCATGGCCGCGTGGGGAGGGTTCGTGCGCATGCCCGAGCAGGGTCGCATGCTGGTCACCACTCCCCTATACCACGCGTTCGGTGCCGGCGTGCTGGGGGCGGCACTGAACCGCGGCCACTCGCTGGTGCTTCGCGACAGGTTCGACACCGACGACTTCCTCGACACGGTGCAGCGAGAGACCATCACGTCGGCTCCCCTGGTGCCCACGTTGATGGTGCGGCTCGCCAAACTCGATGACTCCGCGTTCAGCGGCAGGGACCTCTCGAGCCTCCGGTGGGTCTGTCACACCGCGGCCCCGTGCCCTGCGTGGGCGAAACAGCGTCTCATCGACCTTCTCGGTCCGGTGGTCGTCGAGTTCTACGGCAGTTCAGAGGGCACCGGACCGGTCGTGTGCACCAGCGAGGAGTGGATGGCGAGGCCCGGCACGGTGGGCCGGCCCAATCCCACGCTCGAGGTGTCCGTGGTCGACGATGACGGGAAGGACCTCCCTGCGGGCGAGGTCGGCACGCTGTACTTCCGCCGCGCCGACGGTGCCCCCTCGTACCACGGGGACGAGGAGAAGACGAACGCGGCCCGCCTGCCCGACGGTCGCTTCACCGTCGGGGACCTCGGGTACGTGGACAGCGACGGTTTCGTGTACCTGGTGGACAGGCGCGTGGACCTCATCCTGAGCGGAGGTGTGAACGTGTACCCCGCCGAGATCGAGGCAACGATCAGCCGGCACCCCGCAATCCGCGACGTCGCCGTGTTCGGCATTCCCGACCCCGAGTTCGGCCAGCAAGTGAAAGCCGCTGTCGAACTGGAACCGGGGGCATCACTCACCGCGGATGAACTGACCGCCTGGTGCCGTGACCGCCTTGCAGGGTTCAAGTGCCCGCGCTCGGTGGACTTCCATGCCGCTCTCCCTCGTGAGGCCCACGGGAAACTGAAGAAGCGCATCCTGCGCGACGCCTACTGGCCGACGGCCTGACCGGCGTCACGGTCGCCGACACCGTCGCATTCTGGGCCTCTCGGTGTCGCAGTCCGGGGTCAGTTGACCTGACGGTCGCGGCCCTCCCAGTACGGGGCACGCAGCTTGAACTTCTGCAGTTTGCCCGTGGCGGTGCGGGCCAGCTCCGTGCGGAACTCGATGCGCTTCGGGCACTTGTACCCGGCAAGCTTGGTCTTCACGTAGGTGATCAGCTCGTCCTCCGACAGGGTCGACCCCTGGGTGCGCACCACCAGGGCAAGCACGAGCTCCCCCCACTTCTCGTCGGGGATGCCGATCACCGCAACCTCTGCGACGTCCGGGTGGGAGAAGACCGCGTCCTCCACCTCGATCGATGACACGTTCTCGCCACCCGAGATGATCACGTCCTTCTTGCGGTCGGCGATCGTGAGGTAGTGGTCGGCACCCAGGGAGCCACCATCGCCGGTGTGGAACCAGCCGTCCACGATTGCCTTCGCGGTCTCCACGGGCTGCTCCCAGTAGCCCTCCATCACCGTGTTGCCGCGTGCAAGCACCTCACCCTGGGCATCCGCACGCAGTTCCACACCGAGTGCCGGGGCACCGGCAGCACCCAACAGGGGTGCGCGTTCGGCAGGTGACAGTGAGGTCCACTCTGCCCGTGTGCGGTTCATGGTGAGGAGCGGCGCGGTCTCGGTGAGACCGTAGATCTGGATGAACTCCCAGCCCAGCTCCGTCTCGATGCGCTCGATGGTCTTCGTGGGCGGCGGTGCACCGGCCACGACCATGCGCACCCTGCCGCGGTTCGTGTCGATGCCCGCCGCGGAGTCCAGGATGGTGTTCGCAACTGCCGGTGCCCCGCACAACAGGGTGACCCCGTGGCGGTCGATGCGCCGCAGGATCTCGGGGCCGTCCACCTTGCGCAGGATCACATGGGTCCCGCCCATCGCCGTGACCGCATAGACCATTCCCCAGCCGTTCACGTGGAACTGGGGCAGCGTGTGAAGGTACACGTCGCGATCGTTCACCCCGAGCTGCCAGCCGAACACGGCCGCATTCAGCCACAACGTGCGGTGCGTCAGCTGCACTCCCTTCGGTCTCGCCGTGGTGCCGCTCGTGTAGTTGATGGTCGCTGTGGCGTCCTCGTTGGGCTCCCAATGCCTCGGCTCCACCCCGAATCGGTACAGCACACGGTCGGACTCCTCCCCGATCACGAACCGGTGGCGGGCGGTCACTGACGCCAGGGCCTCGTCGAGCTCGGGGTCCACGAGCAGCACGTCGGCCCCGCAGTGCTCCACGATGTAGGTGACCTCCTCGGCGACGAGACGGAAGTTGATCGGCACGAGCACCCGGCCGTGTCCGCTCACACCGAAGAACGACGAGAGAAGTCTCGCCGAGTTCTGGCTGACCACCGCGACACGTGCCCCGAAGGGCACACCCAGCGCATCGAGACCGGCCGCCTGGGCCCGGGCAAGTTCCGCCATGCGTGCATAGGTCAGCTCGCCCCAGGAGGTGGCGGGCTGGTCGGGTTCGTCCACCACGGCCACCCGACTGCCAAAGACCTGCTCGGCGCGGCGGAGATGATCGGCGATCGTGAGTGCAACCTTCATGGCGCTCACACTAAACGTCTGAGGGTCCACGGCCG
>JBJTBM010000005.1:0-8051 GCA_046091365.1 Acidimicrobiia bacterium
ACCCGCGCGCCTGGGCCCTCGAGATCCTCGGTTTCCCCATGGGCACGGTGAAACCCACCCGCGGTGAGGTGATGGCGCACTATCGCAGTCGACTGCGCGCCGTGCATCCCGATCACGGAGGAAACGAGAAGGCCGCTAGCAAGGCCATCGGCGATCTGGGTGAGGCCCGGCGCATCCTGATCGGCTGAACATGGCGACGGCGAAGAAGCCCGAGGGTTTGGTGTTGTTCCCCGGTTCGGGTTCGGGCGCGGATCATCCGTCGCTGATCGCCGTCGAACAACGCATGGCACCGTTGCCGGTGGGTCGATTCGACTTCGACTACCGCCTGGCCGGCAAGCGCGCTCCCGATCGACCGCCCGCGTTGTTGGCCCGCGTGCGTTCGTGCGTGGGCGACTTCGCTCACGGACTCGGCACCACCACCGGTGCGTTGGTGTTGGGCGGTCGTTCCATGGGCGGTCGTATCTGCACGATGGTGGCCGCCGGTGTGCCCGACATCGACGGCGAGAAAGCGCTACCCGTTCGGGGCCTGGTGTTGGTGTCGTATCCCTTGCACCCGCCCGGCAAGCCCGAGAACCTGCGCGTGGAACATCTGCCCCGTGTGACGGTGCCGTGCCTGTTCGTGCACGGCACCAAGGACGACTTCGGATCTCCCGACGAACTGCGACGGTGGACCGACACCATCCCGGGCGCGGTGACGCATCACTTCATCGAGAACGGTCGTCACGAGCTGAAGAACAAGGACGATGTCATCGCCGACGTGATCGCCGACTGGATGACGTCACTCGCCTGATCCACCCGTTCTCGACACCGGCATCGTGTGGTCCTCGGGGTTCAGATCCTCCAACTCTCGACGCGCGGTCTCGGGATAGGTGAAGGCCACGATGAGGGCCACCACCACGGGTCCGCCCACCAACGCCAACATCACCGGCCCGTACGGGGTGCCACCGTCGACGATCGCTCCGGTGAGCAGCAACGAGATGCTTCCACCTAACAACGCACTGGCGAGGATGAGATACGCCGCTCGTCCGCGATTGCCGGTGGGGAACAACTCGGTGCGATACACGGCCAATGGGGGATACGCGGCGGCCGCGACGATCGCGCCGATGATGGCGCTCCACCACATCAACGGCCCGGAGAACGAGAACGACAGAGCCAGCAACAACGCACCGGTCGGCGCGCAGATCACGGCCAACCGTCGACGACCCGAGCGGTCGGCCACGCGACCACCCAGCACCAAGCCGATCACCGCCGGGGTGGCGGTGACGATGGTGAACAGCGACACCATGCCGGCCGAGAACCCGCGCTCGTCCTTCAGGAACGTGTTCTGGAAGAAGGACGCCGGTGACAACAACATGTTGCCGAAGAACGCCACCGCCATCTGGATGCCCAGTCGACGACGTTGCAAGCGCGGCACCGGGGTGGCGGTCGCGTCGGCGCGATGCCACTCGAAGCGCTTCGTCTCGGGTAGATGTTTCGTCAGATCGCGGGCCACCAACAACCACACCAGACCCAACACGTACACCCAACGCCAACCCGACGAGCCCACGTCGGCCAAGGGCAACGCCAACACCGCAACTCCGGCACCGAGTCCGTTGGCCATGGCCAACACGCTCACGGCGTAGGCCCGCGAACCTCGGGGCATCTCCTCGGCGGCGATCACCGCGATCAACAGGTCGAGTGCCAGGCCCATCGGACGCCCCAACGCCTGCGTGGCCACCAGCACCGGGAAGTTCGGTGCCAACGCGCCCAGCGAGGCGATGATGGGTGCGGCCCACGCCAACGTCACCACCACGCGTCGACGGCCGATGCGGTCGGCCAAGAACGCCGCCGGAAGTCCGATCAGCACGCCCACGCGAACGATGGTGCCCGCCACACCGCGACCCCAGTCGCCCACGCCGAAGTCGTCACCGGCGAACGACACCGTCTGGGTGAACAATGTGTTCACGAACGCGGTCAGCAACGACGCCGCGGCCAGCAAACCCAGGATGCGCACCTGACGTTGATCGAGGCGATCCGGCGGTGCCCAGCCCGGTTGTCCGCCCCGCGAGTCGGGTGCACGGCGGGCGATGGACCGCTTCACCAACGGCCCGAACAACCAATGGAACCACGGGATCACCAGTCGGTAGTCGGTGCGTTCGTGCAGTCGGCCGTCGCGCGCGGTGACGGTGCGGCGATAGTCGCGGAACGGACCGTGCGCCTGCACGAACGCGGCGTCGACACCGGGGGCGTCGGGATCGGGTTCTTCACCCGTCAGATCGTCGCGCGGAGCGCACAACCAGGCTCTGACCTGCGGTTCGTCGGGCCACTCGCGCACCAGATGCACCCCGTTGCGACCCACGGAGCGAGCATACTTGTACGTCTATGGACCGCATCGTCGTGCAGCAGAGTGGTCCCTTGTCCGGACAGGTCGACGTGCCCGGAGCCAAGAACTCGGTGCTGAAGTTGATGGTGGCGTCGCTGTACGCGCCCGGTCGACACGAACTCACCAACGTCCCCGACATCTCAGACGTGGAGACCATGGGCACCCTGTTGGGCGCGCTCGGCGTGCGCGTGTCACGCGATCGCTCCGACGACACGGTTTTGCATCTGCACAACGACGGCGACGTGCGCACGGTGGCGCCGCCCGATCTGGTCACCAGCATTCGCGCCTCCATCAACGTGCTCGGTCCGTTGCTCGCCGTGGCCGGGCGGGTGCGGCTCGACATGCCCGGTGGTGACGACTTCGGCAGCCGACCGATCGACCTGCACGTGCGCGGGCTCGAGGCGATGGGCGTGGCATTCGAGATCGACGACCAGTCGATCGTCGCTCGCGCCGATCGACTGCGTGGTGCCGACATCGCCCTCGACTTTCCGTCGGTCGGTGCCACCGAGAACCTCGTGACGGCGGCCGTGCACGCCGAGGGCGTGACCCGTATTGCGAACGCCGCCCGCGAACCCGAAGTCGCCGACCTGTGTGACGTGTTGGTCGAGATGGGTGCGCGCATCGACGGTGTCGGCTCGTCGGTGATCACCGTCGAGGGCGTACCCCGCGGGTCGTTGCGGCCGGTGTCACACGCGGTGGTGCCCGATCGCATCCAAGCCGCCACCTATCTCGCGGCAGTGGCGGTGGCCGGGGGTTCGGCGGTGGTGAACGGCGCCCGCGCCGACCACATGGCGGTGTTGTTGAACCGCATGAACGACATGGGACTGCGACTCGAAGCCGTCCCCGGCGGGGTGTCGATCGTGTCCGAGGGTCGCATGCGCACGGTCGACGTGCAGACCCTTCCTTATCCGGGACTCGGCACCGACTACAAGCCGTTGCTCGTCACCATGCTCGCCGTGGCCGAGGGCGTGGGCATCGTCACCGAGAACCTTTACCCGGGTCGCTTCCGATACGTCGAGGAACTCTCGAAGTTGGGTGCCGACATACGCTCCGACGGGCATCACGCCATCGTGCGTGGCATGGACCGACTCCGCGGTGCCGCCGTGGTGGCCCCCGACATTCGGGCCGGAGCGGCGCTGGTGATCGCCGGTCTCGTGGCCGAAGGACGGACCGTCATATCGGGCATCGAACACATCGACCGCGGATACGACGATCTGGTGGGGCGTCTGGTGTCGCTCGGTGCCTCGGTCGAGCGGGCGAACTCAGTCGACCTGTGAGTCGGTTCGTTCGGTCTCACGAACGCCGTCGGAGAGATTCGCACCCAGGCGTCGGCGCACGACGGCCAGCAACCCGACGATGATGGCGATGGGCCCGGCCACCATCAATATCTCGTCCCATCCGCCCTGGTGGGCGAGAAGCGCGCCGATCATCGATTTCCTTTCATGACATGCGCCGCTTGACAGAGTTTCCGGCGCCCTCTCACTCTACGATTTGTCCTGCTCCCTAGCCCACTCAGGTGATTCTGTGTCCAGCATGCGAACCCAAGTCGAAGAGACCATCGAGGCCATCCGGCCGGCTCTTCAGGCCGACGGTGGTGACATCGAATTGAAGGACGTCGACGAGACAACCGGCATCGTCAGCGTCACGCTGGTGGGCGCGTGCGGCACCTGTCCCACGTCCACCCAGACCCTGAAGCAAGGCATCGAGCGCATCATGCGCGATCGCGTCGACGGGGTCACCGAAGTGGTGAACGTGTGAGTCGGCGCGAGCGCAACCCCGACACGTTGTTCGCCGTGGCTCTCGAAGGTGACCGCAGTGCGTTGGCCCGTTTGCTGTCCCTGATCGAGCAGGGCGGCGACGCCGCTCGCGCCATCGGAAGATTGTCGTATCCGCGCGGCGGCCACAGTTACACCGTCGGCCTCACGGGGGCGCCCGGCGCCGGCAAGAGCACCCTCACGTCGTCGGTGATCGGTCATCTGCGTTCGCAGGAACTGGAAGTGGCGGTGTTGGCCATCGATCCGTCGTCCCCGTTCACGGGCGGCGCCATCTTGGGCGACCGCGTGCGCATGCAGGACCATGCCACCGACCCCGGCGTGTTCATCCGGTCCATGGCCACTCGCGGACACCTGGGAGGTCTGTCGCTGGCCGCCCCGGAGGCCATTCGTCTGCTCGATGCCATCGGCCGACTGTGGGTGTTGGTCGAGACCGTGGGCGTGGGCCAGGTGGAAGTCGAGATCGCCGGTAAGGCCGACACCACCATCGTGGTGGTCAACCCCGGTTGGGGCGACTCGGTACAGGCCAACAAAGCCGGCCTGATGGAGATCGCCGACGTGTTCGTGATCAACAAGGCCGACCGCAAGGGAGTCGACGAGACCCGACGCGATCTCGAACAGATGCTCGACCTGTCCGATCTTCCCCACGAGGCGTGGCGTCCGCCCATCGTGCCCACCGTGGGCTCCACTGGCGAGGGAGTGCCGGCGTTGTGGGACGTGGTGAAGCAGCATCGTGACTTCATCACCGCCAGCGGTGAGTTGGAACGTCGTCGTCGCTTCCGCTTGCGCGAGGAATTGCGCGAGATCGTGGCTCGACGCCTCGAACAGCGCGCGCGGGAGATCTGCACCGGTGAGCGATGGGACGCGTTGCAAGACGGCGTGATCGATCGCACGCTCGACCCCTGGAGCGCGGCCGACGAGATGCTGAAGTCGGTCGGCGCCTGAACGCCCGAAGGAGTGGACATGTCCGATGATCTGGTGTTGTGCGAGCGACGCCCCGACGGCGTGGCCGTGGTCACGCTGAACAACCCCAAGGTGAACGCGCTCAGCCAAGCGGTGTTGGCGCGTCTGCGCGAGGTGGCTCTCGATCTCACCGCCAACACGCCCGGCGCGGTGGTCGTCACCGGCGGTGGGCGCATCTTCGCGGCCGGCGCCGACATCGGCGAGTTCGGCGGGCCCACCGAAGGCGAGCGCATCAGCCACGGCTTTCACTCGGCCCTCGACGCTGTGGCGGCGATCCCGCGATTCGTCATCGCCGCGGTCAGCGGATACGCGTTGGGTGGCGGATGCGAGTTGGCGTTGGCGTGCGATTACCGCATCGCGGGCGAAAAGGCGGTGTTCGGTCAGCCCGAGGTGTTGCTGGGCATCTTCCCCGGCGGCGGTGGCACGCAACGACTGCCCCGACTGGTCGGCTCCAGTCGCGCCAAGGAACTGGTGATCACCGGTCGTCAGGTGAAGTCCGACGAGGCGTTGCGCATCGGCTTGGCCGACGAGGTGGTGCCCAACGAGATTCTGCATGAGCGCGCTCTGTCTTTGGCGGCTTCGGTGGCTTCGGGCGCCGTGCTGGCCCACGCCGCCATGAAGCGGGCCATCGACGAGGGACTCTCCACCTCGTTGACCGAGGGCTTGGCACTGGAGCGTCGTCTCTTCACCGACGTCTTCGTCACCGACGACAGCCAGGTGGGCGTGAGGAGCTTCCTCGAGAACGGCCCGGGCAAGGCGACCTTCAGCGGTCGCTGATCACCTGCTCGTACACCCCGACGGTCGAGGCGGCGATGGCATCCCACGAGAATCGACTGATCAGCACGTCGCGTCCGCGTTCCTGCATCGCCCCGGCCAGGGTGCGGTCGGTCAAAACCCGCGCGATGGCGTCGGCCAGGAGTCGGGCGTTCCCGGGTTCGAACAAGAGCGCCGCGTCGGTGCCTTCGATGATCTCGGCCAGACCGCCCGTGCGCGCGGCCACGGTGGGCGCCTCGGCGGCCAATGCCTCGAGGGCCACGATCCCGAACGGTTCGTAGAGCGAGGGGATGACCACGCAACCGGCGCGGTGCAGGAGCGAGCGCAACTCGTCGTCGGACACGAACCCCGCCAGGTTGACGAGATCGCTCACGCCCTCGATGTCGACCTGACTTTGCAACTCGGGAAGGTACGAGCCGCGACCGGCGATCACGCACCGCAGGCCGGGCACGCGTCCGCGCAGCATCGCCATCGCCTGAGCCAGCACCTGGAAGCCCTTCTCGTACTGCACGCGGCCCCACGCGAGCACCAACGACTCGCGCGCGCCGTTCGCGGTGGGTCGCCACACACGGGGGTCGACGCCGTTGGGTATGAGGTGCACGTTGGCGGGATCGAGACCCTCGAACAGTTCGCGCATCATGAATCGCGAACAGCAGATCTGCGCGTCGGATCGGTGTGCGAGCCAGGCCTCGACCGCGTTGATGGCCGAACTCGGCCCCTCGGGCACATGTCCTCCGTGACGTCCGCGTTCGGTCGAGTGGAAGGTGGCGACCAGCGGAGCGCCGAAGAGCGTCGACAGGGTGTCGCCAGCCCACGCGGTGTGCCAGTCGTGGGCGTGCACGACGTCGGGTCGCCAGTCGCGGTCGAGTGCCGCGAGTCCGGTGATCTGGTTGTTGGCCGAGGCGATGCGTAGCACGTCGTCGTCCTCGGGCAACCAGGGCAGGTCGGTGCGGGCCCGTTTCACGCGCGCACCGTCGGCCGTGACGCTGGTGGTCGGTAGATCGCCCTCGTTGTCGACGCCGTACACCGTCACCTCGTGACCGGCGCGGGCCAACGCGCCAGCGAGTCCGTCGACGTGCGCTGTCACGCCACCGATGGAGGCCGGTGGAAATTCGCGGGTCAGCAGCAGCACTCGCACATGTGAACGGTAGCGGACTCACCTCGTAGCCTTGAGGGCGTGAACGAACGACAGGAATGGTGGCGCGACCCGTCGTTGCGTCCCATGGTGGTGGCCTGTCTCACACTCAGTGGCGCGGTGGGCGTGTTCGGATTCTCTTTCGGCGTCGGTTCGGTCGCCGCCGGGGCCAGCGTGTGGCAAACGTGCGCGCTGTCGTTGCTCGTGTTCACCGGGGCGTCGCAGTTCTCGGCCGTGAGCGTCATCGGTGCCGGCGGATCGTTGGGTTCGGCGTTGGGTGGTGCGTTGCTCTTGGCGGCGCGCAACGGGGTGTACGGACTGGCGATGTCACGCCGTCTCGACGGCTCTCTCGGTCGTCGATTGTTGGCGGCACAGTTCACCATCGACGAGACCACCGCGATGGCCGCCGCACAGCGCGATCGGCGCGAACAGCAGATCGCCTTCTGGTTGACCGGTTTCGCGCTCTACATGTTCTGGAATCTGGGCACGCTCATCGGTGCCCTCACCGGCAGTGCCATCGACCCGCGCACCTTCGGTCTCGACGCCGCGTTTCCCGCCGGTTTCGTGGCCATGGTGTGGCCGTTGTTGACCGACCGTCGGGCCCGACTGGCCGCGGCGATCGGGGGAGCGGTGTTCCTCACCACGGTGTCGTTCCTGCCCATCGGTGTGCCGATCCTGTTGTCGGTCGTCGGCGTGCTCGTCGGTGTCCAACGTCCGGTGCCCCGACCCGAGGTGGCTCGTCCATGAGTTGGGCCCTGGTGATCGTCTTGGCGCTCGGCGCTTACGCCTTCAAGGTGACGGGACTCGTGATTCTCGGGGGTCGCACACTTCCATCCGTGGTCGAACGGTGCCTCGCGCTGATCCCGGTCGCGGTGGTGACCGCGCTCGTCGTGAAGGACACCTTTACCACCGGCCAGGACCTGGTTCTGGATGCCCGGGCGGCCGGAATCGCGGTGGCGGTTCTCGCGGCGTGGCGGAAGGCACCGTTGATCGTGGTGATCCTGCTGGGTGCGGCCGTGACCGCGATCCTGCGTCAGGTCTAGCC
>JBJTBM010000006.1:0-88056 GCA_046091365.1 Acidimicrobiia bacterium
GAGCGTCGGGGCGAACAACGCGGACCGCGCCGGCCCCGGTTCGAGGCACCGCCCGAGTTGCCCCAGCGCCCCAAACCCAAGCGCCTGCGTGCCAACAACACGCATCGTCGCGCGATCCTGGCCGAGTTGCCCGAGAACCAACGGCCCATCGCCGAGTTGGCTCTGCAGGGCCTGCAAACCGTTCGTCAGCGACTGAAGGAGGCCAACGCCGCGTTGGCCGCCGCGGGCAAGCCCACGATGCCCGAACAGAGCGTTGTGCAGATGGCCGAGAATCTCCTGCCCCGACTGCGGGTCGCCGATTGGCTCGACCGCGCCGAGGCCGCCAAGCGCGACCTGGCCCAACTCGATTTGCGCGACCTGCGTAGCGTCGTGGCCGCAGCGAACGACGCGGTCATCGAACGAGCCGAGGCGTGTCGCGAATTGATCGCCGAGCTCAAGGTCGGACTCGGCGCGCGAACCGAGGAGGAGTACCAGAACTGGTTGAGCGACATCGAGGCCAACCTCGGCGTCGGTCGCGTCGTGCGCGCGCTCAAGCTGGCCGGACAGCCGCCCAAGGCCGGAGCGATCTTCCCGACTGATCTGGGGCGTCGTCTGGCCGAGGCCGCTTCGGCGAGTCTCGTCGCCGATGCCCTGGCCGACCGTTGGGTCGCCGTGCTCGAGGCGGCGGCTTTCACCCCGGTGCGGGCCCAGATCACCATCACCTCCAGACCCGAGGCGCCCTCGGCCGAAGTGACCAAGACGGTCGAACGTCTCGCCACCTTGCTGCCCCAGATCGCCAGCGCCTTCGGCGTGGCCGCGGGCACGGGACACGCTCCCAAACCCCTGCGTCCCACCCGACCGACCAAGAAACTCCCTCCGCGTCCTCCGGCGCCTCCCACCGCGAGCACGGTTGCTCCGACGGTCGCCGACGCTCCGACGGTCGCCGACGCTCCGAGTCCGACGGTCGCCGACGCTCCGAGCGCCGACGACGCGCAAACGACTCCCGACGCCTGACCCAGGTTGTCGCCGTCGGCCATCGGGCAACTACGGTCGCCGTCATGAGCGACATCGTCACCTACTCGTCCGAGGGCCGCATCGGCCTCATCACCCTCAATCGTCCCGAAGCCCGCAACGCCGTCAATGGCGACGTGGCACGCGGTGTCGAGGCGGCCATCGACCAACTCGAGGCCGACGACTCCGTGTGGGTCGGCATCCTGACGGCCAACACCGAGGGCCAGGACAAGCCGGTGTTTTGTGCCGGTGCCGATCTCAAAGCCATCAACTCCGGTCAAGCGGGCGACCTCAACACCAAGCGGGGTGGATTCGCCGGCTTCGTGTACCGCGAGCGACGCAAGCCCATCATCGTGGCCGTCGACGGTTTGGCAACCGCGGGCGGTTGCGAGATCGTTCTGGCCGCCGACCTGGTGATCGCCACCACGCGTTCGGCCTTCGGACTGGCCGAGGTCAAGCGCAACCTCATCGCCGGAGCCGGTGGACTCTTCCGTCTGCCGCGGGCCATCGGTCAGGCCGCCGCTATGGAGGCGATCCTCACCGGTGAGCCGATTCCGGCCGAACGGGCGTATCACCTCGGCCTCATCTCGCGCCTCGTCGAGCCCGGACAGGCCGTGACCGAGGCACGTCGCCTCGCCGGACAGATCACCGCCAGCGCCCCCCTGGCGGTCTACGCGAGCCGTCAGGTCGTACTGGCGGCCGCCTACGAGACCGACGAGAACCTGAAGAAACTCACCAACACCTTGTTCGCCGGCGTCATGGCCTCCGAGGACACCAAGGAAGGACTCACCGCCTTCATCGAAAAGCGTCCGCCGAACTGGTCGGGCAAATGACGCTCAGTCGCTGAGCGAACGAGCGACGGTGATGCGGCGTGCGGTGATGCCGGCCCGCTCGTAGAGGTTCTTGGTTTCGCGGTCACCCGGCAACGCATGGCCCTCGACGAGGGCGCAACCGAGGTCCCGACCGGTCGAGATGACGGCAGCCAGCAAGGCGTCCCCGAACCCGAGCTCCCGGGCTTCGGGGGTCACGTGCACCCGCTGCACCTCGATGACGCCCCCGCGTTCGGGACGCACCCGCCACACGACGAATCCCACGATCACGTCGTCGATGACGCCGACACGGCAGCGCCCGACGAAGGTCGGGTCGTCGGCCAAAGGCGGATTCTCGTGGAGCCACGCCTCTCCCCCGCGTTGATCGGAGACCGCGCTCCGCATCGACGCGTCGAGGGCGATCACCGCGTCGGCGTCGAGCGTCACCGCGACACGCACGACGGGCTCGACGCTCATCGCCTCAGCCGAACAACGGGCAGGTGTCGTCGCCCACCGGGCAATTGGGGGCACCCTTTCGCACCAGGAGGAAACACTGGTTGCACATGCGCTCATCGGCGCGCCGCGGTTGGATGCCCGATTCGGGATCGGCAGCCGACGGCGGCTCCTCCTCCTCTTCCTCCTCGGCTTCCTGCTCCTCTTCCTCGCTGCGGCCCTTGATGCGTGCGTCGAGGATCACGCCGAGGTCGGCCTCGACGTCGTCCTCGCCGACGAGTTCTTCGTCCTCGTCGTCCTCGTCGTCCTCGACGGCGTCCTTCTTGGCCTTCTTGCCCTTCTTCTTGGCGACCACGACCGGGGCTTCGTCGCCGTCGGCCTCCTCGTCGATCAGCGCGACCTCACCTTCGCCGTCGTCGAGACCGATTTCGTTCTCGATGTCGTCGTCGAGAAGTTCGTCGGGCTCCTCCTCGTCGTCCTCGCCCTCCTCGAGGAACGCGTCAGAATCGATCTCGTCGGGATCCAGGATCTCGTCGTCGTTACCTGCCATGACCTTCCTCACGTCGTGCGCCCTGCGGGGGTTGCGCGCGGATAATAGACACAGATTCGCCCCACCCTCATGGATACCCCCGTGACCGCAGTCACCGGTGGGTGGTCAGCGCCTCTCCCGCTTGACCTCGGCGCGACGCTCGGCGGCCAAGCGTTCCAATTCGGGGGCCTCCACCGTGAGGTGCGTCATCGCCTCGGCGATCGCCCGGTGTCCGGCTTGCTCGGCGATGAGTCGGTGCATCTCGAGGGCCACCCGGCGATAGGCCGGATGTCCCTGGGGTGACGAGCGCAGCTCGAGCATGTGCATGGCCTCGCGAGCGTTGAACTGCATCACGTAGCGCACCCGGTAGGCCATCGACACCGCGTACGCCGCTTGTTGGGGGAACTCGGGCTTCAATGCGTCGTACAACCCGGCCGACCGGGTCATCACCTCGTCGAAGACCTCGGCGACACCGGCCTCGTCGACGAGATCCGGTCGCGTGTACCCGTGATTCGGGGTCAGAGGTTGCCATTCGATCGTCAGCAGTCGGTGCCGCTGCAGATCGCGGAACGCGCCGTAGTCGGAGAGCACGTCGAAGCGGTAGTCGGTGCGTTCGAAGGCGCGACCGGGCCGGTGACGACGGTTCTCGCGCTCACCGATGTAGGAGCGCAGGATCGCCACCTTCTCCGCGTGTCCCATACGTCGCACCCGTTGCATGATCTGGGTCTCGGGCAGGCTCGTGTGCGAGTAGCAGATCGCCGCGATCAACTTGTCCTCGCCCTCGGGGTCGAAGTCGGTCAACACGACCGGCGGGACGTGGTCGATCGGTGTCTCGGCGAAGAGACCGTCGACCAGTTCGGCGGTGTCGTCCCGGGTCGACGACAAGTAATCGCTCCACCGTCCCCCGCGGTCGGCGATGTCGACACGTCGCAGGAAGCTCGGGATCACCTTGCGCAACTCCTCGAGCATCAACGCCGCGTAATGGCGGGCCTCGGGCAACGGATGCGAGCGCATGCGGATCAACATCGCCTCGAACGACTGCCCACTGCCGTAGATGCCGACGTTGGACAACGACGCCGCGGGCAACACACCTCGCACCGCGTCGAGGGACTTGGCCCGGGTGGCCTGCCGGAAGACGAAGTCGCTGTCGGCGGGATCACGCGCCACCGTGGACCGGACATGCTCGGTCACCCGCTCCATCAGAATCGAATACGAGTCGAACATGCGATCCATGTCGCCCACGTACCGGGTTCCGAAGCGCGAGTTGAGCACCTCGAGGTCGCGATAGAACCGGTACCGGCCCGCGATCCTCGAATCGTAGGCGATGTACCTGGTGCTCTGTTCGAGATAGCTGGCGAGGCGTCCCCACTCGAGGATCTTGGTCAGAACGTTCGAGGCCTGCTCGCAGGCCAGATGCACTCCGCCCAACTGGGCCACCGAGTCGTCGCCGTACTCGAAGAACAACTTCTCGTAGAGTTCTTCGGCTCGTTCGAGACCGATCGTGGCGTCGACCCCTTGGTCTCCGGCGATATCGAGGTCACCGACGAACTCGTCGAGGAACAAGCGACGCAGGCTCTTCGAGCTGCGGCTGTAGCGCGCGAAGAGCGCACCCTTGACGACCTCGGGCAGGTTCACGAGGGCGAACACGGGGCCGTCGAGGTTCGTGAAGTACCGGCGCAGGACGTCGGACTCCGCTGGGGTGAACTCCTCGGGGGCGTAGACCGTCACGACTCGCCACGCTAGTTCTTCTCGTCCTCGGGAGGGGGAATGCCTCAGGGGCGGGCCATCACGTCGACCGACGACGAAACGCCCGCGAATTCACGGCGTACCTCGTTCAGCAGTTCGGGGCGCGACCACAGGTCGACCACCGTTCGGGCCATCGCCTTGGCGCCGATCAGGGCCGCCTCGTCGCCGGCCGCGGACCCGGCGTGACGGGCGAAGTCCTCGGTGTGGATCGCCACGCCGTCGGGCGCGACCTTGATCATCGGGTGGATCGAGGGCAGTAGGTAACTCACGTTCCCCATGTCGGTCGACCCGGTCACGCGTCGTCCGATCTCGTCCGGATCGCGCACCTGACGGCCGAGGGCATCCATGTTGTCGACGAACGCCCCCACCATCGCGAGGTTGTCGCGTACGTCGGCGTAGGCCACGTCGTCCCACGTCACGTCCATCGTGCACCCGCATGCTCGCGTGGCACCGTCGAGACATGCGACGACCCGCCCTTTCAGCGGTTGCAACGATTCCAGGGTGTCCGAGCGCACGTACCAGTTCGCCGCGGCCCGTCGCGGCACGATGTTGGCCTTCTCGCCTCCCTCGGTGATGATGCCGTGGATCCGCTCGGTGGGCCGGATGTGCTGTCGCAATGCGGCCACGTTGACGTAACCCAGCACCGCGGCGTCGAGTGCGTTGCGCCCTTCCCATGGTGCGGCCGCCGCATGAGCCGCGCGTCCCGAGTAGACGACGTCGAGGGTGTGGATCGCGATCGAGTGCATGCGCACCAGGTCGGCATCGGCTGGGTGGACCATCATCGCTGCGTCACCGGTGGCGAACGCGCCGTTGCGGGCCATGTGGATCTTGCCGCCTCCGCCTTCCTCGGCCGGCGTTCCGAGTATGCGCACCCGACCGCCCAATTCGCCCGCCAACTCGGCCACGGCCAGTCCGGCTCCGAGTCCGGCCGCCGCGATCACGTTGTGCCCGCAACCGTGCCCGATGCCGGGCAGGGCGTCGTACTCGAGCAGCACGAGTATCTCGGGACCCGACTCCCCCACCACGCATTCGAAGGCGGTGTCGACACCGTAGGCGTGCCGCATGACCGACAATCCGTGGGCCTCGATCGTGTCGGTGAGGAGATCGTGGGCGTGATGTTCGGCGAAATTCAATTCCGGATGGGCGTGGATCGACCGGCTCACGCCCACGATCCGGTCGGCGAGGCGGTCCACCGCCGCGTCGGTTCGGGATTTGGCCTCGTCGATCATGGGCAGACCGTACCCGCTCACGCCCACACCGTGCCGGCGTCGGGACGCACCACGACCTCCACCCGACCGACGCCCCGCACACGCCGTCCGTCGACGGCCACCACGAGGCGGGTGCCGACGACGACCAGTCGCGATTCACTGCGCAGGCGCAACATCGGATGTGGCAGATGGGTGCCCAGCCGCGAACGTCGCCAGGCGATCCACCGCTGTCGCAGGTTCATCTCGCGGGCCACCGACACCACTTCGAACCTTCCGTCGTTCGGGTGCCCGCGCGGAGCGACGTCACGACCCGCGAGGTGCTCGACGTTCATCACGAAAGTCGTCTCGCCCCGCCAGCGGCCCCCGCGCCACCACCGATCGGAAACCACCACGTGGGCCACCGCGGCGGTCCGCACCTCCCCGGACGAACGGCTCACGACCACCTCCAGCACGTCGATCGGTAGGGCTCGGGCCGGCGCACCCACCGCGGGAGCCACCGTCGACCCGATGGTGAGCGCGAGATCGCCTCCAATCACACTCACCGGGGCCCCGCCGAGCACTGCTCGACAGGCGTCGCGATCGCGCGACACGACGACCAGGTCAGACGGAACGACACCCTCGCCGCCCCACTCGCGTCCCCTTTCGATCGTCATCAGCCGTCCACTCCGATGGTCGACGACGCCGCGACGACGCCCCGCAGGAGCAACTCGGCTCCGGCGGCCGCCGCGTGCCGGGTCGCCGGCACGGGGGCGATGATGGCGATCTGGCGGAGCAAGTCGATCAGTTGCTTCATCGTGCGCACGAAGTCCCCGCCGGACAACTCCTCGGCTTCGACCACCTCGGCGAAGCCCTCGCCCGCCGCCCACGCGTACGCGATCGCGATATAGGTCGGATCGGGGGCGCGGTGCGGGTTCAACGAGGCGGACCGTTCGATGTCGGCGATCTCCGTGCTCGTCGACATGATTCGGCGCCACTTCTTGCGCACCTCCTGCGACGGGAACCACGGAGCGGGGGGCGGATCGCTCGAACGGTGTTCGTACACGAACACTGACGCCAACGCCGCGGTGGACGCCGGATCGAGGCCGTCGAGATGACCACGCGACAGACACTCGGCCACCAACAGATCGGATTCGTGGAACGTGCGCGCCAACGCCTCCCCCTTGTCCGTCAGCGACCAACCGTCGACGTACTCCCACTCCTGCAGTATCCGCAGAACCTTCTCGAAGGTGCGCGCCACCGAATTGCCCTTTCCACGCACCCGCTCACGCAGCTCGTCGACTTCGCGGGCCACACGATCGGCGCGCGCCGCGGCCTTCAGTCGCGCGGGCAGGTCGGGGTCGTCCTCCACCGGGTGGCGGTCCGCGAACCCCGAGTCCTCGGCGATCACGGACTCGACGAGCCGGGCGTCTTTCAACCGTTCGGCGACCTGACGTTGGAACTCCCCTCGTCCGGGAGCGTAGGGAACCGGGAGGTCGACCGCACCGAGCACCACCGGTGGAGCCGCGAAATCGCGCGCCGACAACGTGAGGGTGGCCCGGCGCGCGGTGACCACCGTGACCTTGACGCCGCCCGAACGGTTGGCCGCCGACAGAACCACGGCCCGCCCCACCACCTTGCCCTTGGCGACGTGGACCACGTCGCCCGGGCGCAACGACGCCAACGCCCGCTCGATGGATCCCTCGTTGCGTCCGGGCCCGGCCCCCGCTACACGAACCCGGTACTCGTGGATGTCGCCGTACGGACTCTCGGCCTCGGCCCGTAGTTCTTGAAGCTGGGCCGCCCGTTGGTCGAGCCGGGCCTCGATGCGCACCACGTCCCGATCGGCTTGATACTGGGCGAAGGAGAGGTTCAGAAGGTGTCGCGCCTCCTCGCTCGAGTACGAACGCACCAGGTTGACGGCCATGTTGTAGGTCGGACGGAAACTGGACGTCAGCCGGAAGGACCGACTGCTCGCCAGGGCCGCGACCTGGTCGAAGTGCACGAACGGGTTCCAGAGCACGACGGCATGGCCTCGGTCGTCGAGACCACGTCGTCCGGCACGTCCGGTGAGTTGCGTGAACTCACCCGCGGTGAGGAACTCGTGATGCTCACCGGTGAACTTCGAGAGTTTTTCGATCACCACGGAGCGGGCGGGCATGTTGATGCCGACGGCGAGGGTCTCGGTGGCGAACACCACCTTGACGAGTCCCGCGACGAAACAGGCCTCCACCGTCTCCTTGAACGGTGGCACCATCCCGGCGTGATGGGCCGCGATTCCAGCCTCCAGTTGGGCGACGAACTGTGGGTAGCCGAGCACGTCGAGATCGTCCTCGTCGAGGTCGTCGAGACGTTCGGCGATGATCGCCCTGATGCGATCGCGCTCGTCGGGGGTGGTGAATTTGATCCCTTGTTTCAAACACGACGCGGCGGCCTCGTCGCACGCGTTTCGACTGAATATGAAATAGATCGCCGGCAGGAGACCCTCGTCATGGAGGCGTTCCACCACCTCCAGGCGCGACGGTGTGTACAGGAGCCGCCGGGGCCGACCCTTCACCGGGCCACGACCCCGCACTTGACGACCCTGGTCCTCGAGGCGTCCGGCCTCCGGATTTGGTCGTCCGTCGACGAGGGTCGGGAACAAGTGCTCGCGTCCCGTCGTCTTGTCACCCACCATGAACAGGTTCTCGAGTTCGACCGGTCGGCGTTCCTCGACGATGAAACGGGTCGTTCCCCGCACCGTCGTGATCCAGTCGGCCACCTCGTGCGCGTTGCTCACGGTCGCCGAGAGGCAGACCAGATTGACGTGTCGTGGGAGATGGATGATCACCTCCTCCCACACCGGACCTCGGTAGGTGTCCTGAATGAAATGCACCTCGTCGAGCACCACGCACGAGAGGTCGTCGAGCGCCGTCGAACCGGCGTAGATCATGTTGCGCAGCACTTCGGTCGTCATGACCACGACCGGCGCGTCGGGGTTGACGGCGTTGTCACCGGTGAGCAGACCCACGCGGTCCCGCCCGTGGCGGGCCACGAGATCGTTGTACTTCTGGTTCGACAACGCCTTGATCGGCGCGGTGTAGAAGGCCCGCCGACCGTCGGCCATGGCGGCCGCGATGCCGTATTCGGCGACAACGGTCTTGCCACTGCCCGTCGGGGCCGCGACGACCGCCGACTCACCGTTGTCGAGCACGTCCATCGCTTCGACCTGGAAACGGTCGAGCGGAAAACCGAGGTGGGCGATCAACTCGGCCCGGTCGCTCCTCACCCGCTCAGTCTGCCCCGCACTAGCCGCGGGCGCGGGTATCCGGGTCTCAGTCGACCACCGACCGCCGACGCGTGGCCAGCCAACCGATCAGGATGGCCAAGAAGTAGAAGACGACCAGCGGCACCGACAACAGTCCGAGCGTGATCGGGTCGCCCGACGGGGTGATCACCGCGGCGAGAACCACGATCACCATCACGGCCACCCGCCATCCCTCCACCAACTGTCGGGGTCGCAACACCCCGACCAGCTGGAGGAACACGAGGAGTACCGGAAACTCGAAACCCACACCGAAGGCCGCCATCATCAGACCGACGAAACTGACGTACTTACTGATCTGGAAGGCCTGCTGCACGTCGCTACCCGACCACGAGATGAGCCATTCGAGTCCCTTGTCGAGGGTGAAGTACGCGAAGAAGGCGCCTACGACGAAGAGGACGACGGAGGTCAAGATGAAGGGGATCGCGTACCTCTTCTCCTTGGTGTGCAGCGCCGGCACCACGAATCGCCACACTTGCCACAGGACCACCGGCAAGGCGAGGATCAGTCCTCCGTACAGCGAGATGCGAAGTCGGGCGTTGAAACCCTCCAATGGTCCGAGTGTGAAGAAATCGCAATTCGACACCAGATCGGGTCGACGCCGACACAGATCGTCGTACGGGCCACGGATGAAACGCAACACCGGTTCGTAGAAAGCCAGGACGATCATCATCCCGGCGAACACTGCGAGCGACGCGCGGATGAGACGGCTGCGCAGTTCGGCGAGGTGCTCCGTGAGGGTCATCGCCTCGTCGGCACCGGCCGTGCGCACCCGCTTGGCCAGGAGTCCGCGGAGTTTCACGACGCCTCGTCCGGCTCGTCGTTCGCCTTCGCCGCCTCGTCGAACACCGAGCGCGCGTCCTGCACCGGCTTCATCACGGCGTCCTTGGCCAACTGCGTGGTCTCACGGATCTCCCGCATCGGTTCGTCGAACGCGTTCTTCAGCTCGCTCTGGAAGCCGGTGCTCATGCGCTTCAATTCGCCGTACACGCGACCGAAGCGCCGAATCGCCTCGGGCAACTTCTCGGGTCCGAGAACGATCAAGGCCAGGAGCAGGATCACGACGATCTCGCTTCCCGACAGATTGAACACGCGACGAGTCTAGGGAGCGGCGGTCCCGACCGAGGATCGGAACACCGGAGGGTCCCGTGGCACAATGGTGCGGTGCAACAGCAGCGGTTGCCCTCCATCATCGATCCACCCATCGCTTTCGCCCACCGGGGAGCGCGTGCCCACGCACCGGAGAACACCGTCGAGGCCTTCGCCTTGGCCATACGCCTCGGGGCGACCGGGCTGGAGAGCGACGTGTGGATCACCGCCGACGGAGTGCCGGTCCTCGATCACGACGGGCTCGTGAAGCGCCGGGGTCGCAAGATTCCCATCAGTGCGGTGTCCTGCGCCGAATTGCCGTCCCACATCTGCGACATGGTTCGTTTCGTCGACGAATTCGGTGCCTCGCACCATGTCTCACTCGACGTCAAGGATCCCGCGGCGTTCCGGCCGCTCGTCGACGTGATCCGCTCGCGTGCTCCGGCACTCGAGGAGCGCCTCTGGTTGTGCCATCACGACTGGAAGGTCGTGGCCTCCTGGCGTCCGCACACCACGGCGCGCCTCGTCGACTCCACGCGTCTCGCCCGACTCAAGGAGGGACCGGAACGTCGGGCCGCCGACCTCGCCGCGGCCGGCATCGATTGCGTCAACATGCACCACTCCGACTGGACCGGTGGTTTGGTGACACTGTTTCACCGTTTCGACATCCTGGCCCTCGGCTGGGACATGCAACAGGATCACGTGCTGCGGGCGGGTCTGCGCATGGGGCTCGACGGGGTCTTCAGCGACCACGTCGACCGCATGACCGATGCATTCGCCGACGAGATCGGCGGGTGACCCTGACGATCAGAGCCAGGCCCACGCCGAGGCGGGCCAGATCACCACGAAGGCTCGACCCCTGATCTTGCCGATCTCGATTGGTCCGAAATCACGACTGTCGAAACTCTGCGCCCGATTGTCCCCCATCACGAAAACCATGCCGTCGGGTACCTGCAGCGGGGCGAGGTCGGTGTGCGACCCGCAACGGGTCGTCGGTTCCGCCGCCGAGGATTGGACCACGTCGAGGTACGGCTCGTTCAACCTCTGTCCGTCGACGAAGACCTCGCACGACCGGACCTCGATCGTCTCGCGCGGAAGCGCGATCACGCGCTTGATCAGATCGTCGTGCTGGGCGACTCCCGTCACACGGTCGAAGACCACCACGTCACCTCGATGAACGTCGTGCAACTTGTACGACAACTTGTTCACCAGCACCCGATCCTGGGGCATCAGGGTGGTCTGCATACTCGGACCGTCGATGTAGTACTGCTGGAACAGGAAGAGGCGGATCAACAACGCGGCCAGGATCGCCACGCCGACCACCGCCACCCATTCCCACACCGACCGGATCTGTGCACTCCGGCGGGAATCGACGCGCGGTGATTCACCGGTGGTTTCGTCGGGATCGCCGCCCACGGTGGTCTCGAGGCTGCTCTCCATCCACTTTCACCGTACACCGGATGGTCACAGCGAGGCGATCAGGCGCTCCACTCGCTCGTCACGGCTTTTGAACGGGTCCTTGCACAACACGGTCCGCTGGGCCTGGTCGTTGAGCTTGAGGTGCACCCAGTCGACGGTGTAGTCGCGCTTGCGTTCCTTGGCGGCCCGGATGAACTCTCCGCGCAGACGGGCGCGGGTCGTCTGCGGAGGGGTGTCCATCGCGGTCAGGACGTCGGCCGGCGAGCACAACGACTCGACCAACCCGTGCGCCTGCAACTTGTTGAAAAGACCACGGTCGCTCACGAGGTCGTGATACTGCAGGTCCACCAGTTGGGCCCGGGGATCGGAAAGGTCGATGCCGTGGCGACGGCAATACGAGTCGAGCAATCGGTGCTTGATGACCCAGTCGACCTCCCGGTCTAGTTTCAACGGGTCGTTCTCGATGGTCGCGATGCAGTGTTCCCACATCTCGAGCGCCCGCTGTTCGAGCGGCGGGAACCCCTTGGTCTCGGCGTACTTGAGGGCGCGGTCGAGATACTCGCGTTGGATGTCGAGCGCGCTCACCTCCCGACCGTTGGCGAGGTTCACGGTGCGGCGGCAGGTGACGTCGTGACTGATGTCGCGAATGGCCCGGATGGGATTCTCGAGGGTCATGTCGCGCAGGACCACCATGGGGTCCTCGAGCATGCGGAGCATGCAGGCGGTGGCTCCGATCTTCACGAAGGTCGAGTACTCGCTCATGTTGGAGTCTCCGACGATCACATGGAGACGGCGGTAGCGCTCGGCGTCGGCGTGTGGTTCGTCGCGCGTGTTGATGATCGGTCGACTCCGCGTCGTCGCCGACGACATGGTCTCCCAGATGTGGTCGGCCCGCTGCATGATCGAGTAGACGGGCCCGCGCGCCGTCTGCACGATCTTGCCCGCCCCGGTGAAGATCTGACGCGACACGAGGAAGGGGATCAGGACGGCGGCGTGCGCCTCGGCGTCGTCGGACCGTGCGGTGAGGTAGTTCTCGTGGCATCCGTAACTGTTGCCCGCCGAGTCGGTGTTGTTCTTGAACAGGTACACCGTGCCGCGGATGCCCTCCTCGCGCAGTCGTTCCTCGGCCGACACCAGCAACGACTCCAGTATCCGCTCACCCGCTTTGTCGTGCACCACGGCGTCGTAGATCGAGTCGCACTCCGGGGTCGCGTACTCGGGGTGGGAGCCGACGTCGAGGTAGAGACGGGCCCCGTTCTCGAGGAACACGTTCGAACTACGACCCCAGGTGACGACCTTACGGAAGAGATAACGCGCCACTTCGTCGGGACTGAGGCGACGTTGGCCCTTCAGAGTGCAGGTGACGCCGTACTCGTTCTCGAGACCGAAGATGCGCCGCTCCACGCCGGAAAACTATCGCCCACCGTCGAGTGCGGGGAGATCAGACCGGAGAGGTGATCAGGAGAGCAGACCGGTCACCTCGGCGTCGTCGAGTCGGCGGAAACAACGACGACCGTTCGACCGCGACAGGACCGCGACTTCGGTGTCGTCGGCGCTCAACACGCGGTCTCCACCGGCCAGAGCGGCCACGCACGCGCGCACCGCCGCCGCGAGGTCGGCCGACTTGTTCCAGGTGTCGACCAGACGCTCGGCGATCGCTTCGGAATCACCACCGAGGGCGCACATGCCGTCCTCGTCGACCAACGTGCCGTCATACAGGATGTGGAAGAGCTGGTCGTCGTCCTGGGACGCCCCAACCTCGGCGACCAGGATCTCGACCTCGAAGGGCTTCACGTCATGGGTGAAGGTTTGACCGAGGATCTGGGCGTATTCGTTGGCCAGACTCCGTGCCTCCACGTCGTCGCGCGAATACTGGTACCCCTTGACGTCCGCATTGCGCACGCCGAACCGCCGCAACTGGTCGAACTCGTTGTACTTGCCGACTCCGGCGAAACCGATCCGGTCGTAGATCTCACTGATTTTTCGCAGCGTGTTGGAGGTGTTCTCGGCCACCACGACGATGCCGTCGTCGTATTGGACCGCCACCAGGGCCCGCCCGCGGGCGATCCCCTTTCGGGCGTAGTCCGCCCGATCCTTCATCAATTGTTCGGGTGCGACGTAGAAGGGCTGGTTCACGACTCCCCCGTTCGACGCGCGCGTTGCTCGTCCGACAACGACGCGAACCGGGGCGCGAGGTCGTCATCGTCACGACGGCGCCAACCCTCGAGATCGATGGTGGCCACGACCGGGTAGATGCCCCGCAAGGTGTCGGCCCCACCGGTGGCCGCATCGACATCGGCCGCCTCGTGCAACGCACGGCACGCGAGATCGACCGCGTCGTCGGCCGACATGGCCGAGCGGAATCCGACCTTGAGAACCGTCGACGCCGGTCCTCCACCCGAACCGATGGCGACGAAGTCACGCTCCTCATACCGACCACCGGTCACGTCGAAGGCCCAGAGGCGCCCCGTGCGACGCAGCAGGTCATACCCGGCGAAGATCGGGTACACCGCCAGACCCTGCATGGCGGCCGGTAGGTTCGCGCGAACCAACTGGGACAACTGGTTCGCCTTGCCCTCGAGGCTGATGGGGCGACCGTCGAGCTTCTCGAAGTGCTCGAGCTGCAACTGGAACACCTTGATCATGTCCATGGCCGGACCGGCGGTCCCGGCGATCGCCACGCCACTGTGACGATCGGCGGCCACGACTTTCTCCATTTCACGGTTCGAGATCTGGTGTCCCATGGTCGCGCGACGGTCTCCCGCCATGACCACACCGTCCGCGTACCGCACCGCCAGCACGGTCGTGCCGTGGGGCGCCGCCAACGCCCGATCGGTCGCGTTGGCGACCGCGAACGGATCGACCCCCACGCGCCTCAGCAGATCGACGAAACTCGAGCCCGGGTCGCGATCGGGTCCGAACATCGGGACCACTCACTCACCACCCTTTTGAATGTACGACTTCACGAAGTCCTCGGCGTTCGACTCGAGCACGTCGTCGATCTCGTCGAGCAGATCGTCGAGTTCGGCCCGCAACTTGTCGCCCTGGTCGGTGCTCGCGGCCGACGCCTCGTCGACCTCCGTCGTGCGGTCGGGTGTCTGCTTCTGCTTGTGAACGCGCTCGGCCATCATCACTCCTTCCCGACATCCTGCCACCGAATCAGGGCCCTCGTCACCTTCAGGACCCGAGTCGTTCGAGGAGGTCCGAAACCGATGTGCTGGTGTCGAGAAGCTCGCCCACGTGGGATCGCGTTCCGCGCAATGGCTCCATCATCGGGACGCGACGCAACGGGTCTCGGCCGACGTCGAAGACCATGCTGTCCCAGTTGGCGGCCACCACGTGGTCCGGCCACCGCCGCAGACATTCGCCCCGGAAATAGGCGCGGGTGGTCTCGGGTGGGTGATCCACCGCGCGCCGAACGTCGTCCGGAGTGGCGAATCGACGCAGTCCGACCTTGTCGGCCAGGCACTTACCCGGTCGCATGTCGTGGTACTGCAGGTCGATGGCGCGCAGTCGACTGTCGTGCGCGGGAATCGAGTGACGCGCCGAGTACGCGTCGAGGAGGCGTTCCTTGGCCACCCAGTCGACGAGGTCGGCGACGCGGGAGCGATCGACCGCCAGCCCGTCGAGCACCTCGGACCACAATCCCAACACGATGCGACCCGTCTCCTCGCCGACGCACTCGTAACCGTGCCGCTCGACGTAAAGGTTCGCCCGTTCCAGTAACGACCATTGGATGTCGAGTGCGGTCAGTCGTCGGCCGTCCTGCATCAGCACGGTGCGGGTGAGGGACGGGTCGTGACTGATCTGGCGGATCGCCGGCACGGGGTGCGCGAGAGCGAGGTCGTTGTCGAGGAAACCGTCCTCGATCATTCCGAGCACGAGACTCGTCGTACCCAACTTCAACAACGTCGCGCCCTCGGACATGTTCGCGTCACCGACGATCACGTGCAGGCGGCGGTACTTTTGGGGGTCGCAATGCGGTTCGTCGCGGGTGTTGACGATCGGTCGCTTCAAGGTCGTCTCCAGCCCGACCTCCTCCTCGAAGAAGTCGGCCCGCTGGCTGATCTGGAAGTCGACGTCGTGCGACGCGTGACCGGGGGCCTCGCTGCCCACCTTTCCCGCCCCGCAGAACACCTGACGGGTCACGAAATGCGGGATGATCTGTGCGACGAGTCGCCCGAATGGAGTCTCGCGGTCGACCAGGAAGTTCTCGTGACACCCGTAACTGTTGCCCTTGCCGTCGCTGTTGTTCTTGTGGATCAACAACTCCGCTCCGACGGGAAGCAGCGGTGCCGCCAGGGCCATCGAGCGTCGCACGATCTCCTCGGCGGCCCGATCGAACACCAACGCCTGCGCGGCGTCCGAGCACTCCGGGGTCGAAATCTCCGGGTGGGCGTGATCGACGTAGTACCGCGCACCGTTGGTGAGTACCGCGTTCACGAGATGCGACTCGACCTCGGGCGCCAACGCGTCCTCGTAGGAGAAGCCACGAGCGTCGACACCGGGACTCTCGTCCTCGAAGTCCCAATCGACCCGACGGTCGTTCACGTACGCGTTGATCAAGACGGACGAGGCCGCGACCGGGTTCGATTCGCCACCGCGCACGAGGATTCCGTACTCAGTCTCGACACCGCACACCTTGCGAATCGCCATGATGAACCGTCAGAGATACTGACCGGTGGCGTTGCGTTCGATCGCCCGGCCCCCGGCCACGCCATCGGAGGCGCGACCCTCGTTGACGAGCGTGCGGATGAACACGATGCGCTCGCCCTTCTTGCCCGAGATCTTCGCCCAGTCGTCGGGGTTCGTGGTGTTCGGGAGGTCCTCGTGCTCACGGAACTCCTGCCGGATGGAATCGATCAGGTCCTGGGTTCGCACCCCGCGCGTGCCGCCGGCGATGACCCGCTTGATCGCCAGTTTCTTGGCCCGCCGAACGATGTTCTCGATCATTGCGCCCGACGCGAAATCGCGGTAGTACAGCACCTCTTTGTCGCCGTTGGCATAGGTGACCTCGAGGAAGCGGTTCGTCTCGTCGGTGCGGTACATGGTTTCCGCGGTGGTGTCGATCATGGCGGACACCGCCGCCTCGGCCGAACCGGCCGACTCGGTCTCGGCGTCGTCGAGCGGCAGGTCGACGGTCAGATACCGAGCGAAGATCTGCCGGGCCGCGCGCTCGTTCGGTCGCTCGATCTTGTTCGTCACGTCGAGTCGTCCCGGGCGCAGGATCGCGGGGTCGATGAGGTCCTCGCGGTTGGTGGCACCGATCACGATCACGTTGCGCAGTCCCTCGACGCCGTCGATCTCGGCCAACAACTGCGGCACGATCGTGGACTCCATGTCGGACGAGATCCCGGTTCCGCGCGTACGGAACATCGAGTCCATCTCGTCGAAGAACACGATCACCGGCCAGCCTTCCTCGCTCTTCTCGCGCGCGCGTTGGAACACGAGGCGGATCTGTCGCTCGGTCTCCCCCACGTACTTGTTGAGCAGTTCCGGGCCCTTGATGTTGATGAAGTAACTGCGCCCCTTCTCGTCGCCGGTCCGGGTGGCGACTTTGCGGGCCAGGCTGTTGGCCACCGCCTTGGCGATCAACGTCTTGCCGCACCCCGGCGGCCCGTAGAGCAGAATGCCCTTGGGAGCCGGCAGCGCATGCTCGGCGAAGAGGTCGTGGTGCAGGAACGGCAGCTCGACCGCGTCGGCGATCTGCTCGATCTGGTCGTCGAGACCACCGATGTCCTGGTAACTGATGTCCGGAACCTCCTCGAGCAGGAGGTCCTCCACCTCCGGTCGGGGCAACTTCTCGAGCAGCAGGTGCGACCGGGTGTCGAGTCGAACTGTGTCTCCGGAGCGCAGGTGGACCCCGCGCAACGAATCGGCCAACTCGCACACGATCTCCTCGTCGGTACGTCCCACGACGATCGCCCGCACTCCGTCGTCCAGGATCTCGCGGATCGTGACCACGTCTCCCGCGCCCTCGGCCGACCTCGCGGTGACGACGTTGAAACTCTCGTTGAGCACCACCTCGGCGCCCCGCGCGAGTGTGTCGATGTCGATGTCGGGGTGCAGGTTCACCCGCATCTTTCGACCGCTCGTGAGCACGTCGACCGTGCCGTCGTCGTTCTTGCCCACCACGACGCCGTAGGCCGACGGAGGCTGCGACAACTTATCGACCTCGTCACGCAGGGAGGCGATGTTCTCACGGGCTCCACGCAGGGCATGACTCAACTTCTCGTTCTTCTCGACCTCTTGGGCCAACAGACCCTTGGTCTCGAGCAGACGCTCCTCGAGTTGCCGCATGCGCTTGGGGGCATCGCTCAGCCGACGACGCAGAGTGGCCACCTCGGCCTCGAGGACCGAGAGGGCGCCGCGAAGCTCCTCGATCTCGGACGACTCGCCGCGGGACTGCTCGGAACTCATCGGAACCTCCTTAGGAGAAACTACACCGGCCCCCTTTCCGGCGGCGGGGCGAGGTTCCTCGAACCGAAGACTCCGGTCACAGTGCCTCCCCGACGGCCCCGACGCTGTAAAGTGACGTCGCGCCGTGCACGAACGGCGTCGGGCACCGCGGTCACGACCTCTCGTCGCGACGAAGTCCCCGCCCCACATCACGAGGAGCAAGCGAGCACACATGAAGGTCTGGATCGATCAGGATCTCTGCACCGGCGACGGTCTCTGCGAGGAGATCGCCCCCGACGTCTTCACTCTGCTGGACGACGGCTTGGCCTACGTGAAGGAGGGCAGCAAGGTGTTCGCCACCGCCAAGGGCAACGCCCAGGGCGCCGAGGGCCTGGCCAACATCCCCGACGGCCAACTCGACGGCGTCATCGAATCCGCCGAGGAGTGCCCCGGCGAGTGCATCTTCATCGAACCCTGATCTCACGCCCCGAGCAGTCGACCCACGGTGAGGAAACCGGTGTGGGCGACCATGCGGTGATCGGGCCGGACCGCCTGACCCTCGATGTACCAGCCGCGATGCAGTACCTCGATCGTGCGCGTCCCCGTCCATGACGGATTCGCCATGGCCTCGCGCGTCTGGGCGGCTTGGGTGATGGACGGGGTGTAGGCCACCAGGATTCCCCCCGGCCGCATCACCCGCTGAGCGTGGGGTACCACCTGCCACGGCTCGGGGAGGTCGAGCACGACACGGTCGATGTCGGGGGTGTCGATTCCCGCGTAGCAGTCCCGCACGTGAACGTCGTAGCGCTCGAGGGCGGCCTCGCCGAGGAACGAACGGACGTTGGTCACGGCGCGGTTGGCGAAGTCGTCGCGGATCTCGTAACCGGTGATGTGCGCGCCGTATCGCAACATGGTCATCGAGAGAGCACCGGATCCGACGCCGCTCTCGAGCACCCGGACACCGGGTCCGATGTCGGCGAGCATGCAGATCGGCGCGAGGTCCTTGGGATAAATCACCTGGGCGCCCCGGGGCATCTCCACCACGAAGTCCTCGAGGGTCGGGCGCAACGCGATGTAGCGGGCGCCTTTCGTCGACTGCACGCGGGTTCCCTCGTCCCGACCGGCGATCTCGGCGTGCGCCACGAATCCGGCGTGACTGTGGAACTCGGCCCCCTCGGCCAGGGTGATCAGGTAACGACGCTGCTTGCCGTCGATCAACAACACCTTGTCGCCGTACGCGAACTCGCTCACCCGGGCACCACCTTGTTCGATCGACGCTTGGGACGTCGCAACATTTCCACGGACACGGGTTCGTGCGCCGCCGATTTGTCGACCAGTCGGCAGAAAGCGCAGATCACCGGATCATCCCCGCTCTCGCCGTCCGCTCCGGTGGCGGCGCCGCAACGTGCGCACGGACGCACCCGGTCGTCGGAGCCGTGCGGGGCCAGCACCTCGGTCATGCGGTCGAGGAAGCCCAGATAGAAGGAAGCCTTCGTGCCTGGCGAGCGCTCCTCGATGGCGTTGAGCGTCTCCTTGTACCCGAGGTGACGATTGCCCTCGGCCATCGGGCACTCCTCCACGATGTACTCGATGCCGCGCACGATGCACCAGGCCGCCATCTCGCGCTCGCTCAACCTGATCAACGGCTTGGCCTTGCGCGGGAACCCGTGACGTGCCGGAAGCACCGGCAATTGGCGCGCGAGGTACTCGACGTCCCACCGCAAGGTGTTACCGAACAGGACCGCGGCCTCGTCGTCGAGATTGTGGCCGGTGACCACCACGTCGTAGCCGCCTTCCGTCGCCGCACGATCGAAAAGATGTCGTTTGCTCATCCCGCACGCCGAGCACGGGACCCGTCCGGTCGCGCGCGCCGCGGTCGGTATGTCGTACCCGAAGTCGTCGCGCAGCGACACGACGCGCAGGTTGAGCCCACGTTCGCGGGCGAATCGCTCGGCGTGTCGACGCGAGAGATCGCTGTAGTCCCCGATACCGAGGGCGATGTACAAACCGTCGGCCGCGTAGCCGAGGTCGACCAGCAGATCCCAGACCGCGAGCGAGTCCTTGCCGCCCGACACCGCCACGAGGATGCGGTCGTCCTTGTCGAACATCCGATGATCGTGGATCGCCTTTTCCACCTGGCGCCGACACAGCTGGACGAAGTGCTCGGCACAGAAGTTCGCGTTGTGACGCGGCAGGTCGATGATCGCGGGTTCGCGACACACTCGGCACTTCACGTCAGGCACCCCCGGAGATGACGGGTCGGACCTCGACGATGTCCTCGGCGTCCAATTCGGCGTCGCCGGGCACCAATGTCCCGTTGCGCACCACGAGGTGCCCCTCGCGGGTCAGACCGAGTTCGGCCAGCAGGGCGTGGACCCGACGACGCCCGACCACCTCGATCTCGCGCGTGGGATTGCGCAGGATGACCTTCATCGACGTCGACCGCGCGCCGGAGGGATGGCTCTGATCGTCACCGACTCGCCCGGTTTCAACTTCTCGGCGGCGAGGTTCTGCGGTCGTCGCGCCAAGAACCGACGAACGAGACGGGCGCCCCACACCACGACGCCGACGGCGAACCAACCCCGACGACCTCGACCAAAGCCGTCCTTGAGGCCGCGGGCGCGGAGATACGACAGAAGGGCCACGGGTCAGAAACGACGGACTTCGACGATCGTCGACCGACGACGGCCACTGCGGCGGCCGAGGAGGAAGAACACGATGACGAGCGCGATCCCGACGCCACCGGCCACGACCATGAGCGACGAACGCCGGTCGTCGACTTTGCCCTGCACGTCACCTTGTAGGGCACGCAGCTTGTTCTCGATGTCCTGACGCGACACGCGTTCGGTGCGGGTGGTCATCGGGCGTTCCCCTTTCGTCCGGGCTCTTTTCCGAGCGTCGCCTTCTTCACGCGCGACAACGCGATGCCCGACAGCACAGCGCAGGCCGCCAGCACGATCACATACGGCACCCAACTGAAGCCGCCGTCGAAGGCGTCCAGTTCGGTCTGCAGGAGTCGTAACACCCCGAGCAACATGAGCACGAGGCCCAGACCGAGGAACGTGGCCCCGAGCGTGCCCAGTGCCAGCCAACGGCCGGCGCCCTTCAGGGGGCCGAGGGTCTCTTGTCGGGCGTAGTCTTTGACGAGATCGACGACCTCACCGACACTGGCTGATTCGCGACGAGGGCGCGGGGAACTCGGATCGACGGACGACACCCCTATTTTCTAGCACCGGAACGGCAAAACCCCACCTCAGAGGGGTCGGTCAACCGTCGAGTCGGAAGCGCAATGCATCAGTGACCTCGCTGAGAGCGACGTCGAAGGCGGCCAAGCGCGCCCGTGGTCCGGGCGCCGACAACATGCGGAAGCGATCGACCGAACCGAGCGGAGCGATCGTGCCGAGGGCGTGCGTGGCCATGGACCCATCGAGTCCGTCCAGATCGGGTACGTCCGATCGCGGACCTCCGAGCCGTTCGACGAGGTCGAGGGTGGTCCGCACGGCGTCGAGTCGCTCGGCGATGTCAGCCGCTGCGACGAGTCCGTCATCCTCGTCCGGCCACGACTCCACCCGGGCCCGCGGGTGCGGATCGTCCTCCAGCCACGAAAGCACCCGCAGACGCTCTCCGCCCACGGCCATCACCGCGAGACGTCCGTCGTCGCGCACCGTCACGTCGACGATTCTCGCGTCGGTGGCCACTCGCGCTCGCACGTCACCGCCACCCACCTCGTGACCGCGCTCGATCATCACCACACCGAAGGTCGGCTCCGGGGACTCGAGGCAACGACGCATCATCGTCACGTAACGCGGCTCGAACACCTGCAACGGCAGCAGGGCACCGGGGAGCAGCGGTTGTCCGAGCGGGAACATCGGGTGATCGACGAATGATTGCCCGCCCACGACTATCCCGACAACGCGTTCGGCGCGGTCGGCGCGGGGAGAAGTTCGTCGACCGTGGGACCCGACGGGTAATCGGCCAAGGCCGCCCCGAGCAGGCCTTCCCAGATCGGCCGGAACGCGGCGTCGTCGTCGATGCCGGGGGCGGCGAGCAAGAGCACGAAGCGGATCACCGATCCCCCGTCGACGGGCACGAAGCCCACCAGGCCCTTCACGTCCGACAGCGATCCGGTCTTGCCGGACAAACGGTTCTCGAGGGCGGTCCCGCCAAAGTACGACGCCAGCGTGCCGGTCTGTCCGGCCACCGCCATCGCCGACACCAGCGGGTCGCCCGGCGCGTATCGGTTCAGCAGCGACAAGTAAGTCGCGCAGGTGACCTTGTTCTCGCTCGACAATCCGGAACCGTCGACCATGACGAAACCGTTGGTGTCGACCCCCCACGTCGCCAGCGTCTCGACGACTGTGGTGATCCCGGCGGCACGGGTGCCACTCTGGCGCGAGGCGAACCCGATCTCCTTCAACAACATCTCGGCGGTGTTGTTGTCGCTGTTGCGCAGCATCTCTCCGACGATCTGGATCAACGGCGCCGACGACACCGATGCCACCACCGGCAATCCGCCCGGTGTGGCGCCCGCCGTCGCCGACCCGACGATGGTGACGCCACGCTCCTGGAGCAGACGCAACAGTTCCTGGGCCGCCCCCGCAGCGGGATCGGTCGTCTTGGTGCGCGTCGAATACATGGCGGCGTCATTGGCCACGAGACCGGCGATCGGTCCGCCTTCTGAGGCACGGAACGTGATCGGCCACGTCGGGGCGTACAGCTCGTTGTCGTAACGGGAGGCGTCGCCGACGAGGTTCCCTCCGATCTGGCGCACTCCGGCGCCGACGACGGCCTGAGCGAGAGCGTCGAGCGACGTGGCCGGTTGTTGCGGGAATTTGTTCAAGGCGACGTCGTCGGGATACCACGCCGCCGCGAGAAGCGGGTCACCGCCCCCGACGAGATAGAGCGACCCGACCGCACCGTTCACCAACTCGGCCTTGACTTCGGTCGTGAACACGTGATCGGGTCCGAGCACCTGGAGCGCCACGGCTCCCACGATCAGTTTCAACGTGCTGGCGGGTGTCACCGCCGTGTCGATCCCGTCCGACAACGCCAGGACGCCGTCGACCGAGACCGCGGCACACGAACCGGGCGACACCGCTCCGCCGAGCGGACGCAACGCGCTCTCGAACGCCGTCGACGACGTCTCACGGGCCAGCACCGCCGGCGTGCGTCGAAAGGTGAGCGCCGGCGACTGCGGGCGTTCGGCGGGAAGTTCGGCCACTGCGTCGGGAGCCGGCGGTGCGCTGTTGTCCTGCGACGAGGTGATGCGCCACGCCCCGAACAACACCACGGCGGGGAACGTCGCGACGAAGAGCAGGAAGGCGACCGGATTACTCGCCTGTCGGCGGGGACGGTTCACCCGATCGACCCCCGATGCTGGTGATGTCGTGCCGCACGGTACAGGTGACCGAGCGCCGTCACCGCGCGGTTCCCGGACGGGTAACACAGACGACCGGTCGCCCGAACCGTCGCCGGTCCGGGATTGTCGGGGTCGGCCGTCGCCAACTCGGTGGCGGTGAGGATGGGCTTGTTGGTCCGTCGCGACAACTCGTCGGCGGCTTCGGCGAATCGCTGATCTTGGCGCTCGTGGTACGCCACGATGCGGTCGAGGCCGTGATCGGGATGGAACCCTCCCTCGCGCATGAGACGCGCCTGGTTCGACTGGATACCGATGCCGAGGTAGATCACCGCGTGCACATCGGGATGGGTGGCGATCATCTCCAACACCTCGGGGATCGTGTCGCGCGTCTCGCCGCCGGCACAGTCGACCGGATTCCCGCGACTCCACCGGGGCGGCAGTTTGGTGTCGATCGCGGCCAGAAGATCGCTCGGCAGGTCCATCAGTTCGAGCGCTCCGTCACGAGTGATCGCATCGGAGGTCACGACCCCCCAACCACCGGCGGTCGTCATGACCACCACGTTGGGACCCGCGGGTAACGGCTGTGTCGCGAAGGTGGCCGCCGCTTCGAAGGCCTCCTCGACCGTCTGCGCCCGGGTGATTCCGGCGGCGCGACAAAAACCGTCGAACACCTTGTCGTTGGCCGCCAACGCCCCCGTGTGCGATGCCGCGGCCTTGGCTCCGCCCTCGGTCGCGCCGCCCTTGACGAGCACGAGCGGCTTGCGCGCCGCCACCGACGCCAGTCGCGTCATGAGACCGCGACCGTCGACGATGCCCTCCACGTAGGCGAGTCCGACGGCGGTCTCGGGGTCGTCGGCGTAGAAGTCGAGGTAGTCCGCCACGGTCACCGCAGCGGCGTTGCCCGCCGACACCGCTCGACTGATGCCGACGCCGGTCGCGCGGGCGTAGTTCATGAACGACGACACGAAGTTTCCGCTCTGACTCGCGACGCCGATGCGTCCCGCGGGCGGATACGGGGCGACGATCTGGGCACAGAGGTTCGCCGGGGTGCTCACCACTCCTTGTCCGTTCGGACCGGCCAACAAAATGCCGAGTTCGTCGGCCAGTGCGACCAGCTCGCGCTCGGCGATGCGACCCTGCTCGCCGGCCTCTCCGTATCCCGCCGAGGTGAGGAACGCCGCCTTGATATTCTTTCTCGCGCACGCGCGCAACAAGTCCGGATTCGCCGACGCCGGCGTGCACACGAAGACGAGATCGACGACGGCACCGTCGGGAAGGTCGGCGATGTCGGCCACGGTGGAAATCCCGAGCACCGTCTCGCCCTGCAAATTGGTTCCGTACACGGCCCCGCGATAACCCCCGGCCAGGATGTTGTGCAACGACACGAATCCGAACTTGCCCGGATGCGTCGATGCGCCCGTCACCAACACGCCGCGCGGATCGAACAAAGCGCGGAAATGGTCGTCGGACGGCCGGGGCCGCGTCGAACGGAGCGTGGTCGTCACCGGGGCGCTCTCGACGAGGGCGTCGACGGCCACCGGGGTTCCGTCGGAGCGGATGATCTACGGCGTCAGGTCGCCACTGGCCACGTCGGGTCGCTCGTCGGCGAGTCGACCGAGCCCCACGAGGCAATCGGCCAGGATGTCGCGGTCGACGGCGGCCTCTCCCCGGAACTCGCCGAGCATGCGTTGGGTTGCCAGATCGTCGATCATCTCGTGGGCCGTGATGCGATCGAGCGGAGCGGGACGGAACACTACGTCGGCCACGGCCTCGGCGAGCACACCACCCACTCCGAGCATCACGCTGGCGCCGAATTGGTCGTCGCGCACCACCCCGGCGATCAACTCGCGGTGGCCCCGCACCATCGGGGCCACCAACACCGTCACCGGTCCGTCCTCGGGTCGAGCCGCCGCCAACAGATCGGTCGCCGCGCGTCGAACCTCGTCGGCCGTGGTCAACTTCAGCCTCACGAGGCCCCGCTCGGTTTTGTGCGCGATGGCGTCACCGCAGAGCTTCGCCACCACCGGCAGACCGAGTTTCTCGGCGGCGGCCACCGCGGCGGCGGGATCGTGAGCCTGGTGCTCGGCGGCCATCGGCACACCGAATCCGCGCAGGAGGTCCTTGGACGCGGACTCCGACAATGTTCGCCGACCAGGGGAAGCCATGTCGCAACGGTAGTGCGACGGTCATGGACCACCCCTGCACATGACGGTCCGCGCGAGAAAAGGGTTCCCGGGGACGAACCCCGGGAACCCCCGTGTCGGGCTGACAGGACTTGAACCTGCGACCTCTTGACCCCCAGTCAAGCGCGCTACCAAGCTGCGCCACAGCCCGCGATATGTCGGGTCACCTTATCGGGACGACCCGCGACCGAACTCGTCACAGGAACAGATCGACGACCCGCCAACCGAGGTACAGGCACAGCGCCATCACCAACAACTTGAAGTGCCACGGAGCGCGGGCGTCCTCGTCGGTCGCCCCGGCGGCCAACGAACGGATGTCGAGGTTCTCCGCGGTCAGTCGGCGGTGCGTCGGCACCGTACTGGCCACGCGAGGTTCCTCGAGCAGCCGACCGCAGGTCGGACACGAACCGTCGGGTCGCATCGACGACGGCGCCCAGTACTTCGCACACTCCTCGCAAAAGGGCATCAGTCGCCCCGCTTGCGCACGCGCAATTTGAGAGGGGTCGAGCCGAAGCCGAACGCCTCGCGAATCGAACGCTCGAGATAACGCAGGTACGACTGCGGGAGTTCGCGGTTGACGAACAAGGTGAACGTCGGCGGATCGGTCGCACCCTGGATGGCGTACATCACCTTTGCGCCACCCGCTGCCGGTTGGCGCTGTTGGGCGTCGGCGAGGACGCGGTTCACGTCGCGCGTGGGCACCCGCCGGTGGTACTGCTCGATGGCCTCCTGCAGCACCGGGCGCAACTTGTGCACCCCCTTGCCGGTCAACGCCGAGATCTTGAGGATCGGCGCGTCGTCCATGAAGTACAACTTGCGTCGCACCTCGGTCTCGATCCTTTCACGGTCGTCGGCGTCCTCGATCAGTTCCCACTTGTTGAGCAGGATCAGGATCGGACAACCGGCGGCGTCGACGCGTTCGGCCAACCGCTGGTCCTGGGCGGTGACACCCTGCGTGGCGTCGATGACGAAAAGGGCGATGTCGGAGGCGTCGACGGCCCGCAAGGCCCGCACCAACGAGTAGTACTCGGCCGTGTCGTCGATGCGCGAACGTCGGCGCATACCCGCGGTGTCCACGAACACGACCGGGCCGTCCTCGGTCTCGACGAGGGTGTCGATGGCGTCGCGCGTGGTGCCGGGCATGTCGTGCACGACCGAACGATCCTCTCCGACCAACCGGTTGAACAAGGTACTCTTGCCCACGTTCGGACGTCCGATCAGGGCGATGCGCGGCGGCTTCTGGTCGCCCAGAGCCACGATCTCGTCGTCGAGACCGTACGACTCGACGTACTCCTCGGTGACCGGGGCGTCGGGAACGCGGGCGATGATCTCGTCGAGCAGGTCACCGGCGCGACGACCGTGCAACGCGCTCACCGGATACGGCTCACCGAGGCCGAGAGCCATGAACTCCCAGCGATCGGCTTCGCGACGGTCGTTGTCGGCCTTGTTCACGACGAGCATCACCGGAGGCGACACCTTGCGCAACCACGACGCCACCGCCTCGTCCTCGTCGGTGACGCCCACCGACCCGTCGGTGAGGAACACGATCAGGTTGGCCCCTCGCACCGCGGCCTCCACCTGGCGGCTCACCTTGGCGTCGAGTTCGGAGCCCGCGGGTAGCCAACCGCCGGTGTCGACCAGCAGGAACCGGCGACCGAGCCACTCGGCCTCCATCTCCTTGCGATCGCGCGTGACCCCGGGACGGTCCTCGACGATCGCCGCCTGTTCACCGATCACCCGGTTGAAGAGCGTGCTCTTGCCGACGTTCGGCCGACCGACGATGACGACGACGGGAAGTTCTCCGATCATCGCTCAGCCTCCGAGCGCCCGGCGCATCGCGATGCCGTCGGTCGGCACCACCTCGACCGCCCGCGGCAGGTCGGCCACCGTGAGACCGTCGAGAAAACGGCCCTCGGAGAGACACACATCGGGCACAAGGTATCGGTGGCCGGGCGGTTCTTCCGCGAGCACCCGCGCGATGTCGGATCCCACCATGAGGCCCGTCACACCGGTGTTGCCACCGAAGAACCGGTTCTCGACGGTGATGACGCGCACGTCGTCGCGACCGAGTCCGGCGATCAAGGGACCGACAACCTGGGCACCATAGACACCGGTGAGCACACCGACCGGTGCGGCCACCGGTGGGGCCGAACGCCGACCGATGCTCACGGGAACCGACTCGCCGCGCAGCCCGGTGTCGCCCGCCGGGTTGCGCACGGCCCGGTATCCCTCGGCCGGTGCTCCGTCGACCCAAGCGAAGAACCCGCTCTGGGGTCCGGTCGGGACATCGAGGCGCCCGGTGAACTCCCACTCGAACGTGCGCGCCATGCCGATCCCGTCTTCATGCATGCCGAAGCCCTCGTAGTCCTCCCCCGGCGGGAACGTCCGGCCGGCCATGAGGTAGTACTCGTCGGCGGCGAACACCATGCGACGCCCGAGCGTGTCGAGGAACACCGCCTGCCACCGCGCGACGAGATCGACCACGGCCTCGGCCTCGGCCCGGTGGTGCGGTCGCATGGTCGGCTCGGTGTTGAAACGACTGACACCGAGGGGCACGACGGCGACCGACCGTAATTCCGGGAAGCGGTCGAGGATTCCAATCATGGTGTCCTCGAGAACCGCGCCATCGTTGACCCCGGGACACACGACGACCTGGCCGTTCACCGCGACGCCGTGGTCAAGCAACTGCCGTAACCACCGCAGGCTCATGCCCCCTCGGGGATTGCGCAGCATCTGCGAGCGGACATCGGGGTCGGTCGCATGGATGCTGACGTTCAGTGGCGACAGCCCTTCGGTGACCACCCGCTCGAGGTCCGCCTCCGTGAAGCGGGTCAACGTCGTGAAGTTGCCGTAGAGGAAACTCAGTCGGTAGTCGTCGTCCTTCAGGTAGAGGCTCTTGCGCATGCCCGGCGGCAGTTGGTAGATGAAGCAGAACGCACAGTGGTTGTCGCACGTTCGCACCCGATCGAACAACGCGCTCGACACCTCGGCCCCGAGGGTCTCCCCCGCGCGCTTGCGCACCTCCAGCGTGAGATCGATGCCACCTCGCACGACGTCGAGATCGACCTCGGCCTCGTCGGCGAGCAAACGCCACTCGATGATGTCGCGTGGTGCGACGCCGTTGACCGATCGCACCTCGTCACCCGTCTGCACGCCCGCGCGCCACGCCGGGGAGTCGGTTGTCACGGCGACCACGGTGGGTGCCGACTGCCTCATCACGTGGAGGCTACCGGTCGACTGCCGCCCGCCGAAGGTTCGTTATCCTGCTCGCATGCCCGTCGACAACGTGCTTCTCGCCGCACCGCGCGGCTTCTGCGCCGGTGTCGAGATGGCCATCAAGGCGCTGGCATGGATGGTACGCACCTTCGAGGCGCCGGTGTACTGCTACCACGAGATCGTGCACAACAAGATCGTCGTCGAACGTTTCGAGAGCCTCGGCGTCGTCTTCGTGGACGACATCGCCGATGTCCCGGTCGGTCGGCCGATCATGCTCTCGGCGCACGGCAGTGCGCCCGAGGTGGTGGCGGCGGCGCGGGAGCGCGGTTCCGTGGTCGTCGACTCGGTCTGTCCCCTCGTCACCAAGGTGCATCACGAGGTCAAGGTGCGCGCCGGCAAGGGCTACCGCATCGTCTACGTCGGTCACGAGGGCCACGAGGAGGCCGTCGGCACGATGGCCGTGGCCCCCGGGGCGATCTCGCGCGTAGAGTCGATCGAGGAGGTCGACGGGCTCGCCGAGTTCGTCGAGCCAGTGGCGTTGTTGGCCCAGACCACCCTGTCGCATCGCGACTGGGAATCGGTCGCGGTGCGCGTGCGTCAGCGCTTCCCCGACGTGTGGACCCCCGGGCGCAGCGACCTCTGTTTCGCCACGACCAATCGCCAGTCCGCGCTGATGTCGTTGGCCACTCGTTGCGACGCCATCGTCGTCATCGGGTCGGCCAACTCGTCGAACACCCGGGCCCTCGAGCGTCTCGCGCGCGAGGCGGGGTGCGCCCGCGTGTACCGCGTGAACTCGGCGACCGAGGTCCCCGACGATCTGTCCGGAACGGTCGGTGTCACCGCGGGCGCGTCGGCCCCCGAGGAATTGGTCGATGCCGTGATCGCACGCTTGGCGCCGACCGGCGGCGTCGAGGAGGTTCGCATCACCGACGAGGACGAGTACTTCCCCCCTCCGCGCAACCTCCGAGAGATCCAATCCACCATCGAGACGGCCATCACGGTCATGTCGGGCGGCTCGCTCGACGGCCGTCCGATCGTCGACGACCGCGCGCTGGCCGCGAGCCATGTCCTGGCGGCCCTGCAGCACTGAGCGCCGCCGATTCGCGGCGTTCGTCGTGTCGGTGGCGGCCTTCGTCGGTTGTGCCGCCTCCGGTCCGACCGCCGACACCTCCACCGCGGCCCCCACCGCGCCGTCCACGTTTCCTCCGTTGCCCACCACCACCGTGGCGGCGACCCCGCGGGTACTGATTCTCGGCGACTTCCTGACGCGCGACGCCGAAGGACTCGGACTGGTCGACAGCATCGGAGCGATCGGATGGGAGCCGATCGTCGACACCGCCGAGGACCGGACGATCGCCCAGGGCGCCGACAGCATCGATCTGCTCGCTGGCTCGGGCGCACTCCCCGCGCTGACATTGATCTCCCTCGGGGCCAACGACGCCTGCGGTGGAGCGGGACCGATCGACGTCGACACCGAGGTGGCGCGCATCGCCTCGCACGCCGACGCCGAACACGTGATCGTCTGGGTGAACCTTCAGATGCGCGACTGCATGGCGCGGGCCCGCGCGATCAACGAGACCATCGTACGCGCGGCCTTTGCGAACCCCGATTTCCGCGTGGCCGACTGGGCCACCGACGTGCCGTCGAACCTCCTCGAAGGCGACGGGATCCATTACAAGCGCTCGGGCAGCGAGTTCCGCATCGATTACTACGTGTCCCTCATCCGACTGCACGGAAACCGCTGACCCGCGACGGGTGTGCCAGTCTGACGACATGCTGAGTCCCACCGCCGACACCGTTCGCCTCTTCCTGCACGTGCTCGCAGCCTCGGTGTGGGTCGGCGGCCAGATCGTTCTGGGCGGACTCGTCCCCCGACTGCGGGTCACCCACCCCGACAGTCTGTCGACCGTGGCGCGAGGTTTCGCCCGGGTGGCTTGGCCGGCCTTGGCGATCACGGTGGTGACCGGCATCTGGAACATCCTCGACCTGGCTGTCGCCGACCAAGGCACCGACTACCAGATCACGCTCTTCGTCCACATCGTGCTGGCCGCGGCCACCGGGGTGTTCGCCGCGGTTCACTCGTTCGGACGTTCGAAACTGGCTCTGGCCCTCGGCGGGGCGCTCGGCCTCGTCACCGCCCTCGCGGCGACCTTCGTCGGGATCCTGCTGCGCACCGGCGCCGCCTAGTTGCGCGGCACCTTGCTCCAGGCCACGTTGCGATCGACGCGCACGTCACCCGGCAAACCGAGCACCCGCTCACCGAGGATGTTGCGCATGACCTCGCTCGTGCCGCCCTCGATCGAGTTGGCGCGACTGCGCAAGAACGCCTTCTGTGGATTCTCGAGGCCCATCGCGTGCTCCGGGCGGATCATCTGGTAGCCGCTCGGAAAGAGCATGCCCTCGGCACCCATCAAGGACACGGCGAACGAATAGATGTCCTTGTTGAGTTCGGCCATCGCCAACTTGGCGATCGAACCCTCCGGCCCGGGGTCGCCCATCTTGCGATTCTGCGAGGCGCGGATGTTGGTGAGACGCAACAACTCGGCCCGCACCCACAACGACATCAGCTCGTCGCGAGTCGACGGATCGCGCCGGTCGGCCGGCAGGTCGTTCCACACCTTGAGGGCGTCACGAATCGGGCCCGAACCCTTGGCCGGGATCGCACCACCGATCGACACCCGCTCGTTCATCAGCGTCGTCAACGACACTCGCCATCCGTCACCGATGTTGCCGAGCATCTCGGCATCGGGCACGCGCACATCGGTGAAGTACACCTCGTTGAATTCGGCCTCACCGGTGATCTGGTACAGCGGTCGCACTTCGACACCCGGCGCCTGCATGTCGACCACGAACGCCGTGAGTCCGGCGTGCTTGACCGCTTCGGCGTCGGTGCGCACGATCAACAACCCGAAACGCGAGAGATGCGCCAAGGTGGTCCAGACCTTCTGGCCGTTCACGATCCATTCCTCGCCGTCCTTGACGCCCTTGGCCGAGAGGCCGGCGAAATCGGACCCACTTCCGGGCTCCGAGAAGAGTTGGCACCAGACCTCCTCGCCGGTGAAGAGCGGCCGCAGATAGCGCTTCTTCTGAGCGGGTGAGCCCCACACCGCCACGGTCGGGCCGCACATGCCGTGCCCGATCGGATTGCGCGCCACCGGGTTCGGGGCCCCCGCGGCGAAGAGTCGCTCGTTGATCGTCCTTTGCATCTTGGGGTTCAACCCGAGACCACCGCAGCCCTCCTCGAAATGCACCCACGCCAGTCCCATGTCGAACTGGGCGCCGAGGAACTCCGCGGGAGCAGTCGACCTGGGCGGATGTTGCGCGAGCAGTTCGTCGACGAGGGCGCTGACGCGTTGCTCGTCTCCGGTCACCGGGGCCGCGGACGTGATCGTTGTGGACATGGCCCAAAACTAACCAGCCGGGGGCCCCGAGCACGGACCGGGCGGGTCAGTTGTAGGCGGCCATCAGGCGACGGAACTCGTCGCGTTCGGTGCGACCGAGTCCCGGGAACGCCGACCGAAGCGACATGATCCCCCGCAGACGATCGAGATCACCACTGCGCAGGTAAATGGATTTCAGGTTGTTGGTCATTCGCTCGACGATGGCCATCGGAGGCGTCAGCGCGAGGAACCGGACGTCGAATACCTGAGCGGCACCGAGCATCTCGGCGAACAGACGGGCACAGCCGGCGGCGTCCAACAACCGACCCCCGCCGTACGGATCGGCGAAGACCTCCGGGATCATCCCGGTTGCGGGTCGTTCCGCGACTATGAAGTGACCCGGCATGCCGACGCCGACGATGTCGACACCGACACGACGGCCGACCTCGATGGCGATGACCGAGAGCGAGATCGGGATCCCGCGGCGAGAGTCGAGCACGTGCGAGATGAACGAGTTCCGCGGGTCGTAGTAGTCATGGTCGGCGTGACGATGCGCGTTCAACGCCTCCTCTCCCGCGAAGAGCGAACGACACACCCCACCCAGCGTCGGACTCTCGACGGCAGCGGCGATCTCGTCGAGACGCGTCAGACCCCCGACGAGGTCGACTGACTCGTCGTGCCCGATGGCCACGGGCAACAAAAGTCCCAACTCGTCGAGAGGCACGTCGCCCCCCGCGGCGATCGTGGTGCGGAATCGGTGGCTCGCCCGCGCCCGGTCCCACGTCGGCGACTCCACACGGCGAATGGTACTGCCACTACTCTTCGCCTCATGTTTCTCGGAGCACACGCCCTGACCACCCCTGACAAGCCCGCGGTCGTGATGACCGGGTCGGGATACACCCGCACCTTCGCCGAACTCGACGCCGCCGCCAACCGCCTCTCGCACCTGTTGCACGCGGCGGGACTGCACCCCGGCGATCACGTCGCGTTGTGCATGGAGAACCACGATCGCTACCTCGAGGTCCTCTGGGGATGCCAGTACGCGGGCATCGTCTACACCGCGGCATCATCGCGTCTGACGAGCAAGGAACTCGCCTACATCATCAACGACTGCGGTGCGCGAGTCTTCATCACGTCCAAGTACAAGGCCGATCAGGCCAGCGAGATCATCGCCGAGACGCCCGGTCTCGAGATGCGCCTCATGCTCGACGGCACGGTTCCGGGCTACGAGAGCTACGAGGCCGCCGTGGAGTCCCAGTCCGCCGAGCCCCTGCCGGACAGGGTGGCCGGCACCGACATGCTCTATTCGTCGGGCACCACCGGACTCCCCAAGGGCGTCACCAAACCCTTCGTCGCCTTGCCCCTCGACGCGACCCCCACGTCGGTGGCGCCGTCGCTCGCGATGCTCTTCGGAGCCACCACCGACAGCGTCTACCTCACGCCCGCCCCGCTGTACCACGCGGCACCCCTGCGTTTCACGATGGCGGCCCAGAGCATGGGATGCACCGCGGTGGTCATGGAACATTTCGATCCCGAACAGTTCCTGGTCGCCATCGAGCGCAACCGGGTCACCCACTCTCAGGTCGTGCCCACCATGTTCGTTCGATTGCTCAAACTCGACGCGGCGATCCGCACCAAGTACGACGTCTCCTCCCTTGAGGCCGTGATCCACGCCGCCGCTCCGTGTCCCATCCCGGTGAAGAAGCAGATGATCGAGTGGTTCGGACGGATCATCCACGAGTACTACGCCGGAACCGAGGGCAACGGGTTCGTCTACTGCAACAGCGACCTCTGGCTCGCCAACGAGGGGACGGTGGGTGTTCCGATCGGGTGCACCGTTCACATCTGTGGCGACGACGGCGAAGAATTGCCCAACTACGAGAGCGGCACGATCTTCTTCGAGGGCGGCGCGACGTTCGAGTATCACAACGACGCCGAGAAGACCCGGAGTTCACGCCACCCCAAGGGTTGGAGCACGCTCGGTGACGTCGGCTACCTGAACGACAACGGTTGTCTGTTCCTCACCGACCGCAAGGCGTACATGATCATCTCGGGTGGCGTGAACATCTACCCACAAGAGGCTGAGAACGCCCTGGTGACCCACCCCAAGGTCGTCGACGTGGCCGTCTTCGGGGTACCGAACGAGGACTTCGGCGAGGAGGTCAAGGCCGTGGTGCAACCGATGGCGATGCCCGGCGCTCCCGACGAGGCGCGCGCGCTGGAACTCGAGTTGATCGCGTACTGCAAGTCGCAGTTGGCCGATGTCAAGTGCCCGCGCAGTATCGACTTCCGTCCCGAACTGCCGCGGCACCCGACGGGCAAGCTCTACAAGCGCCTCTTGAAGGACGAGTACTGGAAGAACGCCGGGCGTTCGATCTGACGGATCGGGCGATCACCCCATGGGCCGACACCCGTACCTCGCGGTTCCCGGAGGTTTCATCCCGTTCGCGCACCGCGGCGGCACGAGCGAGGCACCGGAGAACACCCTGCCGGCGTTCTGTCACGCGGTGTCGCTGGGATTCCGTCATCTCGAGACCGATGTCCAATCGACCGCCGACGGCCATCTGGTCGCGTTCCACGACGACGATCTGCGGCGCACCTGCGGGACACCGGGGCGCATCAGCACCATGACGCGGGCCGAGGTCGCCCGGGCCCGCGTCGGCGGGCGCGAACCCATCCCCTTGCTCGTCGAACTCCTCGAGGAGTTCCCCACGGCCAACTTCAACATCGACGCGAAATCCGATGCGTCCGTCGACCCCTTGATCGACGTGTTGCGACGCACATCGTCTCTCGACCGGGTGTGCGTCGGATCGTTCAGTCACCGACGACTCCGTCGGGTTCGCGCAGCACTGGGATCGAGCGTGTGCACGAGCGCCAGTCCCGTCGAGGTGGCCACCTGGGTGGCCGGCCGCATCCCCACCGGACCGTCATGTCTCCAGGTGCCACCGCGACAGGGTCCGATACCCGTCGTCACCCGACGCTCGGTGCGACGCGCCACCGACGCCGGCCTGCCGGTTCACGTGTGGACGATCGATGACCCGAAACTCATGCAAGAACTGATCGACATCGGCGTGAACGGCATCATGACCGACCGTTGCGAGGTGCTGAGGTCGGTGGCGATGGCGAACGGCCTCTGGCCGCTCACTTGACGAGCGGCATGACCTCGTTCATGAATCGAGCCATCTGCTCGTCGGCTTTCTTGTAACTGTCGCCGAGCATGTGCGGGAAGATCGTCATGTACTCCAACCCCAACAGGTCCTTGTAGAACTGCACGCCTTCGGCGACCTGTTCGGGAGTGCCGAGAAGGATCGTCTTGTTCTCCACCGACTCCTGCAGTGTGGGGATCAACCCCGGCTTGGCCGGCTTGCCGTCGTCACCCATGTACCCGCGGCTCCAGCCGTACGGTCCGAGGAACTTCCAGAACTCGTCGTGGCCCGGCGTCGCACTCTGCCACGCCTTCTCGTACGAATCCTCGATGCGAACCGAAATCACGAGCATGCGCTTGGCGCCGGGCGCCGGCGCCCGTCCGGTCGCCGCCTCTTGCTTCTCGGCGTAAACGTCCCAGAATCGCTTGATGAAACTGTGGTGCTGATTCCAGAAGACCGCCGAGTGCCCGATACGTGCCACATAGTCGAGGGTGGGCGGACTGGTCACGGCCTGCCAGATCTCGTAGGGGTAGATCGGCCGCGGCACGAGCGTGAGGTGCTGAACGGTGCTCCCCCGATCGGGAATGCCCGGCAACGGGATCTCGAAATGCTTGCCCGCGAACGAGAAGGTCTCGTTGTCGAGGGCCCGCCGGACGATCTCCATCGACTCCTCGAAGACCTCGCGGTTCAGCTCGTCGTCAGCGGACTTTTCCGGGTTGTCGTGGGAACCGATCGACACACCCTTTTCGTTGAGGTGCAACACCTCGCGCGGCACGGTTCCGCGACCCACACCCAACATGCCGCGTCCACCCGAAAGGTTGTGCAGCGTGGCGAAATCCTCGGCGAGACGCAACGGATTCCACTGCGGGACGACGTTGAACATCGCACCGAGTCGGATCCGCTTGGTTTGGGCCGCGATCCAGGCCGAGATCAACAGCCCGTTGGGAATGACCTCGTAGCCCTCGTATTGGAAGTGATGCTCGGTCGTCCAGAACGAGTCGAATCCGAGGCGATCCGCCTCGATCGCCGAGTTCACGTAGTCGAGAGTCGCCTTCCACATGTGCTCGTTCGAGAAGCGACGGTCGAGTGGCGCGGGCGGGCCGGCACCGGCGTCGTCCATCTCGACGCCTCCGAAGAAGAATGCCCCGACCTTCATCACTGCCTCCCCGCTCGTGCCACTCGGTCAGAGTACCACCGAGGGTCGGAACGGTCAGGCGCGGTCGGCTATCCGACGCGTGGTGGCTGTCACGGCCACCTCGACTCCGCGACGAAAAACGCGCCGTTGCGCCGGAGCGTCCGCGATGGCCTCACGAGTCGAGGCTGCATCTATCGCCATCAGGTCGGCCGGGTTGCCCACCGCGAGGCGGACCTCCGGCACGCCGAGTACCCGACGAACCCCGTTGCTCACGAGGTCGAAGGCATCGGGTGGGAGTTGGTGCGACGCCATGATCGCCAGTGCGGCGGTCTCCAGCGGATCGCTACGTCCCACCGGATTGAACGGATCTTGAACGTTGTCCCCTCCGAGTGCGACGCGCACGCCGGCCTCGCGCAAGACGTCGATGGGTGCGATCGACCGGGGCATCGACGACTGCTGCTCACGACCCTGCAGGAAGAGGTTCGTCTGCGGAAGGGGCACCACGGCGATACCGGCCTCCCCCACGCGTCGGGCCAACTCTCGCTGTCGGGCCACGGGTTGGACCGACAGGCTCACGCAATGGCTCGCGGTGACCGGGTGCGCGAACCCCTCCTTCAGGACGCTCTCGGCCAGGTCGACGAGGGTCAACATGGTCGGGTCGAGGGTCTCATCCACGTGCAGATCGAGACCCACCCCGGCGTCACGGGCCGCTGCCATCGCCTCGCGGATCATGCTCGCTCCATCGACCTCGAGGTGGGGACATCCACCCACCAGATCCGCGCCGAGCTCAAGGGACTCGCGCAGCGCCCGACGGTTGCCCGCGCCGTCGGCGCCGGCGAGTGGCGAGTGCATCAGGGCCACGATCTGCAGGTCGACGAGGTGACGCGTCGCATCGCGCGCCGCGAGTACGGCTCGCAGGTGCGCGAGCGACGGATCACTCTCCCCCACGTTCACGTGCGTGCGCACCAGTGTGACTCCGTTGGCGACCAACTTGTGCAACGCCCGTACCGCGCGATCGGTCATCTCGGCGACACCGAACTCGCCGCGTCGTTCGGCATCGACCCAGGCGTGGATCGCTCCCATCAGATCGCCCTGCGGATTCGGCACCCGTTCGGCCGTCAGGGCCTTGTCGAGGTGCGCGTGCGGCTCTCCGAGGGAGGGCACGAGCAGCGCACCCGACAAGTCGACACCCGATCGACCGGTCGCCGACGGCTCGACCGCCACGATCACCCCGTCGGCGACGGCGACGTCGACGATCCGCGAGTCGACCAGCCGTCCGCGACACAGCCACGTCGTCGTTACCGTCACCATTCACTCCCTCGTCGGCTCCATGTGGAATCGTAGGCGGGTGCGCACCTGCGTCTGGATCTATCCGAACGATTCCGCGTCGGACATCGTCGACGCCATCGTCGCGCTCGACGCCGCCCATGTCGACGAGGTCTGGATCGCCGACGAGGGCGTGGCGCGTGAGCCCATGTCGTTGTTGGCCGCCGCGGCGCGCGAGACGACCCATATCGGTCTCGCCGTCGGGATCACCTCACCGTTGTTGCGCCACAGCGGAGTCGTCGCGTCGACGGCCATGACCATCGACGAGCTGTCCGGTGGTCGCATGATCCTCGGGTGGGGCGTCGGCGGGCACGAATCGCTCGGACCGTTCGGAATCTCCACCGATCGGCCGGTCGGTGTGGTGCGGGAGGCCATCGAGACCGCCAGCGCGGTGTTCTCGGGCACCACCGGCGCCGACTACGCGCCACCGACCCATGCCGCACCGCCCCGCCGGATCCCGCAGTACGTCGGGGCTCGCGGCCCGCAGTTGAACCGACTCGCGTCACGACTGGCCGACGGTGTGTTCCTCTCCGGATTCACCGACGTCGACGCGGCGGCGCCGATCGAGGTCGCCCGGTCGATCCGTCCCATCGACGTCAACCTGTGCGTCTCGGTTCGCTACACCGGCCCGGCTGATTCGACGTCGATCGCCGGCGAACCCGACGCGGTGGCCGAGCGATTGGGGCGCACCGTCGATCTTCATCGACCGGACACGATCGGTGTCGCCCTCGTCGATCGGGACCCCGTGGCCACCATGGTCGAGCGGGCCATCGAAACACTCCGGATCCTGCGATCCCGGGTCTAGCAGTCCCGAACGACGTCGTAGACGCGCATCGTGCAGTCGCGCCACAGGTCACCCATGCGCTCGTCCACGTCGGCGACCTGCTCCGGGGTGATCCGCTTCCACTGTTCGCGGCTCTCCCACCAGATCACCGCGTGAACGAGATCCGCATCACCCTCCTCGACCCACATCTGCTTGCGCACGAAACCCGGCGACGACTCGAGGAAGCGACTCCAGACCTCCTCTTCGCGAGCGAGCCAGATGGCGCGCAGTTCGAGCGGAACCGAGAAGGTGAGCCATTCCACGACCACGCGTGCGACTCTAGCGATGCCTATGCTTCGCGAGGGGACGACGATGACCGAACCGCGCGACTACGACCTCACCGGGCCCGAAGCCGTTCGTGCCGTCGAGCGTGGTTTGTCCGGGACGGACTGGTACCGCAGCCCGGTCGACCGCGACGCGATGCTCGAGATCATGCGGCGCTCCAACGGTCGTGCCGCGTTCGACACGATCCTGTGGCTCGCCCTCACGGTGCTGGCCGGCTGGTGGGTCGTCGCCACCTGGGTTTCGTGGTGGACCATTCCGGCGATGTTCGTCTACGGGACGCTCTACGGATCGGCGTCCGACGCCCGTTGGCACGAGTGTGGCCACCGCACGGCGTTCAAGTCGAAAGCGGCCAACCTCGTCGTGTACCACATCGCGTCCTTCATGGACCTCCGCGAACCGGTGTCGTGGCGATGGAGTCACAACCGCCATCACGCCGACACCATCATCGTGGGCCGTGATCCCGAGATCGCCTATCAACGCCCGATCCGTTTCTGGCGGGTGTTCGCCGACATGTTCGGGATCCTGAGCACCCGGGCCGAGTTCGGCAAGTACGCGGCGAACGTTCGCGGACGACTGACACCGGCGAGCGCCGATTTCGTGCCACCACGCGAGGCCGGTCGTGCGATCTTCTGGGGCCGCGTTCACGCGGCGATCTGGCTCGCCGCCGTCGTGGCGTGCGTGATCTCCACCAGCCTCCTGCCGTTGGTGTTGATCGGTTTGCCGTCGCTCTACGGACGGTGGCTGCTCGTGGTCTTCGGCACCACCCAGCACGCCGGTCTCGCCGAGGACGTGCTCGACCACCGACTGAACACCCGGACCGTGTACATGAACCCGGTGCTGCGGTTCTTGTACCTCAACATGAACTACCACCTCGAGCACCACATGTTCCCGTCGGTGCCGTACCGCAACTTGCCCCGACTGCACGCTCTCGTGCGCGACGACCTACCCGCACCACACCGCGGCGTCGTGCACGCGTACCGCGAGATACTTCCGGCCCTGTGGCGTCAGCGCACCGACGTCGATTACGACGTGCGGCCGAGCCTGCCGTCAGCGTCCGCGTGACTCCCCGGCCCACTTGCCGATGAGGCGCCCGGACAACCAACCGAAGAACAGGAACACCGTCACTCCGAGGGCACTCGACAGAATCACCGACGCGAAGAGTTGCTCCCCTTCGAGTCGATTCGCGTAGCGCTTCAGGAGTTGACCGATACCGACCTCGCCCTGACCGAAGAAGAAGTCACCCACGATCGCTCCGATGACCGAAAGTCCGGCCGAGATGCGCAGACCGGCGAAGACCGCGGGCAAGGCGGCCGGGAACATCAGTCGGCGCAGACGCGTCAGACGGTTGGCCTTGTGCAAGGTGAACAGATCGTGCATCCCTTGATCGGCCGAGAGCAGTCCGAAGAGAGTGTTCACGACGATCGGGAACAGCGCGATGATCACGCACACCAACACGCGCGACGAGAATCCGTAACCGAACCAGAATCCGATCAAGGGCACGATCGCCAGGATCGGGATCGCCTGCAGCACGACGGCGTACGGAAAGATCGCCCGCTCCACGACCTTGGCCTGGCTCATCACGATCGCCAACAGGAATCCGAGCAGGATCGCGATCAGCAACCCCCAGAAGGCCACCTTGGTACTGGACCACATGCCCTCGAGCATCGTGGAGAAGTTGTCCCAGTTCGCGAAGCCGACGTTCCACACCTCGTGTGGGGGTTGCAAGAGGAAACGTCGCTTGGGGTCGAGCACGACGAGGCTGATGAAGTACCACACGCCGACGATCAGACCCCCGACCGCCAACGGCGGCAACGCCACCGCGGCCAACGTCGCCCGTCGCGAACGCTTGGCTTCGGGCATGGCTCCCGCGTCGGCGAGGATCACCTCGACCGGATCGAATGTCGACGGATCGTCGAGCGTCATGAGTGTGCTCCTCTCAGTGCCTGGCTCACCTGGCCGCACAGTTCGGCGAATCGGGCGTCGAATCGCAGTTCGGGCCGGCGGGGGTAGTCGAACGGCACGTCGAAGGACGCCACGAGGCGACCCGGGCGTGCCGACATCACGTGAACGGTCGTCGACAGGTACACGGCCTCGCTGATCGAGTGGGTGATGAAGAGTCCGGCGAAACGCTCCTGTTCGAAGAGTCGCAGTGTCTCCTCGTTGAGGCGCTCGCGGGTGATCTCGTCGACCGCCCCGAACGGCTCGTCGAACAAGAACACCGGCGGCTTGAGCGTGAGTGTGCGGGCCAACGACGCGCGCATGCGCATACCCCCCGACAACGACCGGGGATAGTGGTTCTCGAAGCCGCGCAATCCGACGAGATTGATGGCCACATCGGCCAACTTCGCCCGCTCGTCCTTGTCGTAGCCGTGCAGTTCGGCCAACAGCTCGACGTTACGACGAACGGTGCGCCACGGGAGCAGGGTCGCGTCCTGGAAGACGTACCCGATGCGGTCACGGTCGACCGTGATGTCGCCCCCCGTCGCGTCCAAAAGACCCGAGGCGATCTTGAGCAGGGTCGACTTACCGCATCCCGACGGTCCGACGATCGTCACGAACTCCCCTTTTGCGACGTCGAACGAAACGTTCGAAAGAGCCTGGGTTCCGTCGGGGAACGTCATCGAGACGTTGCGGAAGGACAGCGGCGTGTGCGACATTCGGGCTCCCATCGGGGGAAACGGTCCCCCGGACGGAGCATAGTCCGAACACTCCTTCGGCCCCGAGAGACCGCAAAGAACCGAAACAGGAGATTTTTCGTTCAATATCGCGAGTTCGTAACGGTGGTCGTCGAACATCAACTATGGTCGTGGGTAATGAGCCCACGTGGGGTGGGCCATCATGGGGAGGAACAATGAGAGGCAAGACCAGGTCACTTCTGCTGGCCATTCCGCTCGTGGCCGCCGGGGCGCTCAGCGCCTGTGGTGGGGACGACGGCGGCTCGGCATCCGAATCGGGCGGCGAGGGTGTGCTCTCGGGCGCCTGCCCGGAGACCATCGTCATCCAGACCGACTGGTTCCCGGAATCCGAACACGGTGCGCTGTACCAGATGCTCGGCTCGGACTACTCGGTCGACACCGGAAAGAAGATCGTCTCGGGAACCTTGATCGACTCGGCAGGCAAGGACACCGGGGTGACCCTCGAGGTCCGCACTGGTGGACCGGCCATCGGCTTCCAGCCGGTCTCGGCCACCATGGCCGCCGACGAGTCCATCACGATCGGCTACGCCTCGACCGACGATCAGGCGTTCAGCTACGACGAGATCCCGCTGCTGTCGGTCGTGGCACCGGTCGAGATCAACCCGCAGATCATCATGTGGGACCCCGAGACGTACCCCGACGTGGAGACCATCGCCGACCTCGGTGAGCAGGGCATCACGCTGAACGTGTTCGGTGGTGGCACCTTCCTCGAGGTCTTCAAGGCCGAAGGTGTCGTGAGCGAGGACCAGATCGACCCGTCCTACGACGGGTCGCCGACTCGTTTCATCTCCGAGGGTGGCCAGATCGCCCAGCAAGGCTTCGCTTCGGCCGAGCCGTGGCAGTACAAGAACGAGTTCACCGAGTGGGGCAAGGACGTCAAGTACCAGTTGATCCACGACGCCGGATTCCAGATCTACGCCGCCTCGTTGGCGATCCGCCAGTCCGACAAGGAAGCCCTGTCGGACTGCCTCAAGTTGTTCGTGCCGATCGTGCAGCAGGCGGCCATCGACTTCGTGAACAGCCCCGACCGCGCCAACGCGATCATCATCGACGCCGTCGAGCAGTACGCCGACTTCTGGGTTTACGGCGAGGGTGTGGCCAAGTACTCGGTCGAGACCCAGAAGGAACTCGGACTCGTGGGCAACGGCCCCGACAAGACCCTGGGCAACTTCGACCTGGACCGCGCCAACGCCGCGCTCCAGCAGATGAAGGACGCCGGACTCGACGTGCCGGCCGATCTCACCGCCGAGGACATGTACACCAACGAGTTCATCAACGCCGACATCGGTCTCTGACCGGAGTCGAACGAACTGGTGGGAGGGGGCCGGGCAACCGGCCCCCTTTCGCTTTCTCCGGCCAGAACCGCTCAGGCGCGGTGACGGAACGTCGCGACTTCGCGCAGGACTTCCACGAACGCGCGGACCGCGCCGTCGACGAGCGCCTTGCCGTGCGCGGCCGTGGCCGCCGTGGGATCACCGATGTGGCCGTGGTCGCCGAAGTCGTTGCTCAACCAGCCGAACGCCACCGTGCCTCCGAATCGCACGTGCCGGTTGGCGGCGAGGTGTTCGGGAATGTCGCGCACGGCCCGTCCCATGTCGACCAGTTCGGGATGCAAGTGCAGCATCATCGAGGTCTCGTCGTGACCACCATGCACGCCCATGCCCGATTCCGACGCCGACGAGGCCCCGCCCTGATCTGCCGGTTGCGACGGGTGCGCGAGAAAGGTCTCGAGTCCGAACTGCAGTCGTAACTCGCGGTTGGCCATGGCCACCAACGCACTGTTGCCCCCGTGGCCGTTGAGGAAGACCAACTTGCGCGCCGGCGTCGCCGCCACGCACCGGCCGATGTCCTCGAGCACCGACAGCATGGTGCGCGCGGACAACCAGATGGTGCCGGCGCTCCACGCATGCTCGTTGCTCTTGGTGTAGGCGAGCGGGGGGAGCAACCAGGCGTCGACACCCTCGTCGACTGCTCGCGGCACCGCGGCCTCGGCGACCGCGGTCGCGATGGCCAGATCGGTGACGAGGGGCAGGTGCGGTCCGTGTTGCTCGATCGCCCCGAGTGGCAAGACGATCACCGACGAGGTACCCAGCGACGACGCGACCTGCGGTCCACGAAGATGCGAGATGTGACGCGAGGACACGGCGTCAGGCTACTCGCTGGGGCAAGATGTCGTCATGAGCGCGCGAGACGACGATTTCGACGTGGTGGTGATCGGCGCCGGACACAACGGTCTGGTCGCCGCGACGTATCTCGCACGCTCGGGTCGCCGGGTGCTCTTGCTGGAAGCCCGCGAATCCGTGGGTGGATGTTCGTCGACGGAGGACTTCGCTGGCGCACGGGTCAACATCTGCAACTGCGACCACATCACTTTTCGCACCACTCCCGTGATGGAGGAATTGTCCTTGGCCGACCACGGTCTCGAGTACCTCGAGGTCGAGCCGAACCAGGTCAACGTTCCGTGGAACGGTGGTCCGGCCTGGCCGATCCTGCGCTCGGTCGAGGGCACCCTCGAGGGCTTACACCTCACCTATCCGCACCAGGTGGATGCCTATCTTCGTTACACGCGCGCCGCGATACCGGTGGCCCGACTGGTGTTGGCGGCCGCGGCCGCCGGACCCGAGCGGTCGCGCCTCGTGCGAACCGTGCTGGGCCGTTCGGGCCGCGGTGTTCGCAACCTGTTGGCCTGGAGTCGCATGAGCGCTGCCGACGTGATGCGCGACTTCTTCGACGATGAGGCGGTGTACGCGCCGGCGCTGGCGACCGGGCCCGTGGTGTGGGGACTCTCCCCCGAGCTGCCCGGCACCGGCCTCGGCGCATTGACCTACGCCTTCCGCCACGTGGCCGCCGTCGGTCGGCCCCGGGGAGGAAGCGGCATGTTGGGCGTGGCGTTGCAGTCGGCGTTCGCGGCCCACGGCGGAACTTTGCGCACGTCGACGGCCGTTGCGGCGATCGTGGTCGATGCGGGACGGGTACGCGGCGTCCGCACCGCTGATGGAGAGACGGTGACCGCCGGGGTGGTGGTGTCGGCTGCCGATCCGCGGCGCACGATTCTCGACTGGGTGCAGAATCCACCGGCCGGTGCGGGTCCGATGGTCGAACGCTGGCGAAGCGCCGCCCACCAACAGGGATACGAGAGCAAGATCGACGGGGTCATCTACGAGGTGCCGCGGTATCGACAAGTCGACGACGCGGTCTTTGGCGAACTCGGTGTCGACGCCGCGGTCGCCTCGACGATGATCGTGCCGAGCGTGGCCGAGATGCACGCGGCGTTCCTCGACATCCCCAACGGGGTGGTGGCCGAGCGACCCGTGCTCTTCGCCAACGTGCCCACGGTGCTCGACCCGACCATGGCGCCCCGGGGTCGCCACGTGTTCAGCCTCGAGGCACTCTTCACCCCGTACGCGCTTGCTGGAGGCTGGCCGAATTCACCCGAGCCACGACGTTGGCTCGATCGCTACTCGGGTCTCCTGACGAACCGGCCCCTCGACGCGATGACCGAGTGGCGGGCCATGACGCCCGACGTCTACGAGAACGCGTTCCACATGCCCGAAGGACACGCCACGAGTTTCGCCGGCGGACCCTTGGCCGCACTGCGGGGAGACCCGCCCGAGTTGGTCCGCTACGAAACGCCCATTCCCGGGCTGTTCCTGTGTGGCGCGGCCACCTTCCCCGGAGCGGGCATCTGGGGGGCCAGCGGTCGGCATTGCGCGCGCCACATCATGAGGCGCGACTGAACTTCAGTCGTCGAGGGCCACACGCGATCAGGCGTCCAGCGCCACACGCGATCAGGCGTCCAGCGCCACTCCGGCGCGACGCACCACCGGCTCCTTGTCGCTCCACGGGAAGTTGATCCACAAGTTCGTGCGCTTCCAGACGTAGTCGGACTGAACCACCGAATGGGGCTTCTCGTACAACACCGCGGTGCGCACCTCGCCCACCTTGCCCTCGCAGAACTGCTGCACACTGCGCAAGGTGTGCCCGGTGTCGGCGACGTCGTCGGCGATCAGGATGCGGGCGTCGGCGAGATCGACGAAATCGGGGGCCGGCGGCAGTATGCGCGGGACCTCGAGGCGCTCGTCCACGCCCGTGTAGAACTCGACGTTCATCGTGTAGACGTTCTTCACCGAGAGGGCGTAGCCGAGGGCACCGCCGATGAGCAGTCCACCGCGGGCGATCGACAGGATCATGTCGGGCTCGTAACCGTCGTCGGCGACCATGTGGGCCAGCGTTCGCGACGCCGTCCCGAAGATCTCCCACGTCATGATCTCGCGCTCGTTCGACACTTTCGCTCCTCGTCCGTCGTCGCCATCGTCGCGCCGACGAGCACAACCTAGATCATGAGGACGGTCCGCCCCCCTTCGCCGGCGTTGACTTGTTGTCAACGGTCGCGGCTCAGACGATCTTGACGCCCTTGAGATCGTCCTTCGGAGCGGGCAACTGGGGATTCATGCGCTCGAGGGCTTCGAGGATGATCTTGGCGACCGCGAGGTCGCGCACCCATTTCACGTCAGCGGGAATCACGTACCACGGCGCGTGGGGACGCGAGGTCTCGCGCATCACGTCCTCGTACGCCGCCTGGTACGACGGCCAGATCTCGCGGTCACTGATGTCGCTCGGGTCGTGTTTCCAACTACTCTCGGGATTATCGATACGCTTTTGCAGGCGGAGTCGTTGAACCTCGTGGGAGACGTGGAGGTAGAACTTCAGCACCGTCGTTCCCTCGTCGACGAGCAACTGCTCGAAGTCGCGCACATGTCGGTAGCGGGCACGCCAGATCTCCTCGGGGACCAGGTTCTTGACGCGCGGCACCAGGATGTCCTCGTAGTGACTGCGATTCCAGACGCCGACCTCGCCCCGGGCCGGACACGCGGCGTGACACCGCCACAGGTAGTCGTGCTGCCGCTCCGATCCAGCGGGCACCTTGAAGCTCACCACCCGTACCCCGGCCGGGTTCATGCCCGTCATCACGTGGCGCACGAGGCCGTCCTTGCCCGAGGCGTCCCGACCCTGCAGGATGACAAGGAGGCTCTGCGAGGCCTCGGCGATGAGTCGATGCTGGAGAAAGGCCATTTGGCCGATGACCTTGGCCAATTCGCCCTTGGCAGAATCCTTGTCCCAGCCGAGAGTCTCGTCGGTGGACCGCGAATCGAGATCGAGGGCCTTACCCCCGGGCACGAGGAACTTCTTCATGAGTCGATCGGCCACGAGCCGACAGTACTCCGACCGGTCAGGGTCGGTCTGGCTCCGGTACGTACGGGCAGTGGCGACAGCCGCTGTCACAGCAATACCCCCGGTCGGCCAGGAACCGTGCCGTGAAGACCGTGTATCCACTCGATGGATCCCGATAGGTCTGCCGGCGACGGGCGACCGCGTCCGCATGGCGGCGCATCACCTCGACGAATTGGGCCGAGTCGGGGGCCAGACGCCGCGGCAGGGGTATGTCGATTCCGTCCGCCCGCAACCGTCGCCCGCCGTTCACCCGTTCATTGTCGTCCACAAGCGACGTCGATGTCGGGTCGGCCCGTCTTCCTTGACCCCGAGGCGACAACGGCTAGGGTACGGAGGTGCGCGACGGTGGGGGCCGTGTTCGTCAGCCTCTTTCGTGGTCACATCGTGAACAACATATCGAGTCCCAACGACTCGGTCGACAAGGGGGAATGCACGTGAAAACTTCCAGACGGCGTTCGGGGCGAGTCCTCGGCGCGACACTCGCGAGCCTCATGGTCTTCGCCGTGGCCTGTGGCGGTGGTGATGACGGGGGCGACACTTCCGGCAACACCGACACCACCGACGGTTCGGCGGCCACCGAGGCACCCACCACCGAACCCGGCGGCGAGCCGGTTGCCGGAGGTACCTTGCGCGTCGGCCTCGAGGCCGACGTCGACGGCCTCAACCCGACCGCCTCGGCACTGGCCGTCTCCGGCTTGACCATGGCCCAGGCGGTGTTCGATCCGTTGTTCACCTTCACCGCCGACGGCGAGGTCGTGCCGTTTCTGGCCGAGTCGATGGAACCGAACGCCGACTACACCGAGTGGACGTTGAAGTTGCGCGAGGGTTTGACGTTCCATGACGGCACGCCGCTCACCGTGGACGCCGTCATCAAGCAGTTCGAGATCACGCGCAACGATCCCTTGGTGGGTCTCGCCGTGCGCCCCTACTACCCGGAGACCGATGCGGTCGCCAAGATCGACGACCTCACCATGGTCTTCAAGCCCCTCGAGCCGAGCCAGTTCTTCCCGTCGGCGCTGACCGCCCAGTTGGGCTACATCGCTTCGCCGACCTGGCTCGACGCCTTGGCCGACGATCCGACCCTCGAGCAGCAACCCGTAGGCACCGGACCGTTCAAGTTCGAGAGCCGCACCGAGGATTCGGTGACCCGGTTCGTGCGCAACGATGCCTGGTGGGGTTCCGCACTCATGGGTCCGGTGTACCTCGACGCGATCGAGTTCTACCCGGTCCCCGACCCCGACACGCGCACGGAGTTGTTGTTGAACGGTGACCTCGACGTCATCCACACCACCGACACGGCCCAGTTCCAGACCTACCGCGACGATTCCTCGCTCACGCTCGAAATCACCGACAAAGGCGAGGAGTTCTTCTTGATGATCAACACCGCCAAGGCTCCTTTCGACGACGTGCGCGTTCGCAAGGCCCTGGCGTTGGCCACCGACCGTCAGGGCTACTACGACCTCTTCAACGCCGGCGAGGGCCGTCTGGCCGATCAGATGTTCACCCCGGACAGTCCGTACTACAACCCCGACGTCGTTCAGGAAGGCAACGATCCCGAAGGAGCGGCGGCCCTCGTCGCCGAGTACTGCGGAGAGAATCCGACGAGCGCGGACGGCGTCGCCCAGTGCACCGACGGCAAGGTCAACATGGAGTACCAGTGGTCCGGACCCTCGGTCCTGGCCACCCGTATCGCCGACTTCTTCAACGAGAGTTGGAAGGACTTGTTCAACGTCACCTTCGACGAGAAGTCGCAGGCCGACCACATCCAAGAAGCCGCTCTCGGAATCTACAACGTCGTCGGCTGGCGTCAGTTCGGCGCCGAGAACCCCGGCGACGACCGGGTCTGGTGGGAGTGCCGGAACATCGGCGGCATCTCGTTGAACTGGCCGCGTTACTGCTCCGAGGAGCGCGACGCGCTCATCAAGGAGATCGCCAACCCGGCGTCGCCCGACGATCGTGTGGGCCTCCTTCAGAAGTTGGTCCAGAACCTCCACGACTCCTACGCCTACATCTTCATGACCCACTCGTCGTGGGCCGTGGTGAACAGCGAAAGGGTGCACGGACTGTGCGACCGGGTGTCACCGGCGGGAGATCCGCTGCCGTGCTCGACCAACGGCCGGATGTACTTCCAGTCGACCTGGCTGAGCTGACAACGGCCTCCCCGAACGGGATTCCACACAACACATGAGGTACTACGTTCAAAGGGTCGCCCTTGCCGTTCTTCTGCTCCTCGCGGTGAGCATGCTCACCTTCGGGGCGTTGAACGTGCTGGGCGACCCTTTGTTCAACATCCTCGGGCCGGTCGCGGGCGACGTCAACAATCCCGACAGCATCAAGATGATCGAGGTCGCCAAGCGCGAGTTCAGCCTCGATCGTCCACTGCCGGTGCGCTACGCGATTTGGCTCTCCGACTTCGTACGGGGCGACTTCGGTGTCACCTTCAGTTCCACCGGCCAACCGCCGGTCTCCGGCGTCATCTCCGAACGACTGCCGCGCACCGTCACCTTGGTGGCTCTGGCCCAGATGTTCGCCATCTTCGTCTCCATTCCGTGGGCCCTCATCACGGCCTCGCGCGCCGGCCGGGTCGCCGACCGCATTTCGACGCTCAACGCGTTCTTCCTGGTCGCCATGCCCAACTTCGCCCTGGCCGTCATCCTCAAATACGTCTTCAGCATCCGCCTCGGCTGGATGCCACTGACGTTCGTCGCCGACGACCCGTGGCGCAGTCGTCTGTTCCAGATGATTCTGCCCGCACTCACCATCGGACTTCCCGTCGCCGCCGTCTACCAACGACTCCTGCGCACCGACATCATCACCACGCTGCAGCAGGACTTCATCCTGCTGGCCCGCACCAAGGGGCTGTCGCGCACCCGCATCCTGTTGGTGCACGCGTTGCGACCGTCGCTGTTCTCCTTCATCACGGTGGTGGGTCTCAACACCGGGGCCCTCATCGGAGGTTCGATCGTCTCGGAGACCGTCTTTCGCATCCCGGGCATCGGGTCGACCCTCGTCGAGTCCGTCCTGCGCAACGACTTCCCCGTCGTGTTGGCCATCGTCATGATCGTCGCTTCGTCGTTCGTCGTCATCAACCTGCTCGTGGACTTCGCCTACACTCTGATCGATCCGAGGGTGCGCCGATGACCACCGAGAACAACTCCGCCGGCGACGAGACCTCGGTCACCCGCAAGAAACTGGGCTTCGGCTTCTGGCTGTGCGTGACGTGGCTGGCGCTCATGGTTTTCATCGCCCTCTTCACGCCACTGCTCCCCCTCAAGAGCCCGACATCCAACTTCATCGATTCGACACAGGGACGCCCTCCCTACGCACCATCGTGGAAGCACTGGTTCGGCACCGACAAGGACGCCCGAGACGTCTTCGCCCGAACGTTGTACGGCGCGCGCATCTCGTTGACCGTGGGATTCTCGGCCATCACCGCCGGATTCATGATCGGTGGCACCGTCGGTGTCCTCTCCGGCTACTTCAGGGGCTGGATCGACCGCGTCAGCTCCTTCGTGTTCGTGGTGCTGTTGTCGTTCCCGTCGCTCGTGCTGGCGATCCTGTTGACCTCGCTCATCGAGCGCAGTCTGCTCACGGTGTCACTCGTCCTGGGGCTGCTCAGCATCGCCCCGGTGGGCCGTCTGGCCCGGGCGGCCACGCTGCAATACGCCGACCGCGAGTTTGTCCTGGCCGCCCGACAGATCGGAGCCAAGGACCGACGCATCATCGTCAAGGAGATCCTGCCGAACGTGGCGATCCCGATGTCGTCGTTGGCCCTGCTCGGAATGGCGGTCGCCGTCGTCGCCGAGGGTGGTCTGGCGTTCCTCGGGTTGTCGGTCGAAAAGGGCATCACGTGGGGCGGCCTCATCCAACTTGGATCCGACGCCTCCAAGACCCTCGAGAAGGCACCCTGGATCTCGTTCTTCCCGATCATGATGCTCTTCCTCACGGTGCTCTCGCTGAACTTCGCCGGCGATCGACTGCGCACGTACTTCGACGTCAAGGAGATGACGCTGTGAGCACGAACGACCGCAACGAGATCGAACCGCTCATCGAGACCGTCGAACTCCGTACCCACTTCCGCACGCCGCGTGGCATCGCCCGCGCGGTCGACGGGATCTCCATCCAGGTTCGCCGCGGCCAGTCTCTCGGCGTGGTGGGCGAATCCGGTTGCGGCAAGACGGTTCTTTCGCGTTCGATGATGGGGTTGCTGCCCCGCAACGGCGTGATCCGCGAGGGCTCCGTGCGCTACGGCGGCAACGAGATCGGCGGCCGCTCCCCCAAGGAGATGCGCGAGGTCTGGGGTCGCGAGATGGCGATGATCTTCCAGGATCCGATGACGTCGCTCAACCCGGTGATGAAAGTCGGCAAACAGGTGACCGAGTCGTTGCGTCTGCATCTCGGCATGTCGTCGTCCGAGGCGTTCGCGGTCGCCGAGAAGATCTTCCGCGACGTCCGAATCCCCGAGCCAACTCGTCGCCTCGATCAATACCCGCACGAACTGTCGGGCGGAATGCGCCAGCGCGTGATGATCGCGATCGCCCTCGCCTGCGGGCCGAACATGTTGTTCGCCGACGAGCCGACGACCGCCCTCGACGTCACGGTGCAGGCCCAGATTCTCGAACTCTTGAGCGAACAGATTCGTGACCGCAACATGTCGATGCTCCTCGTCACCCACAACCTCGGCGTCGTCGCCGGATACACCGACGAGATCGCGGTCATGTACGGCGGCAAGGTGGTCGAGCGCGCCCCGACCAAGACCCTGTTCAGCAACGTGAAGATGCCCTACACCGAGGCGCTGTTGCAGAGCATCCCCCGCCTCGACCAACCGAGTCACTCCCGACTGGCCATGATCCCGGGCCGACCGCCCGATCTCGTGAATCCGCCCGCGGGATGTCGGTTCGCTCCACGTTGCGCCTACGCCCGCGACCGCTGTCGCACCGAGGAGCCGCCCTTGGTGGCCGCCGAATCCCCCGACCACACCTTCGCCTGCCACTTTCCGGTCGGATCACCCGAGTATCAGGAACGCAAAGTCGAGTTGTCTCGTTCGACGGCGGGAGCACGCTGATGGCCGGCACCGGAAAAGCCCATCTGCGCCCGGCCGAGGACGCGCTGCTCCGCGTCGAGGATCTGGTCGTCGAATTCGGTATCGGTCGCACCGGACTCAAGGTGAACGCCGTGTCGGGCATCTCCTTCGACGTCCTGCCGGGCGAGACCCTCGGCATCGTCGGTGAGTCCGGCTGCGGAAAGAGCACGACTGGTCGCGCCATCATGCAGCTCCCCCGCGCCACCTCGGGCAGCGTCGTCTTCGACGGTCGTGAACTCACCACTCTTCAGGGCGAGGAGTTGCGCGCGGTCCGCACGAAGATACAGATGATCTTCCAGGACCCCATTTCGTCGCTCAACCCACGGCGCAAGGTGCGCGACATCGTGATGGAGCCCCTCGGCATCTGGAATCGCGGCGACAAAGAACAACAGGGGGCCGCGGTCGACAAGGTGCTCGAGGAAGTGGGCATCGACCCCAAGCGGGCGGCCGAGAGTCTGCCCCACCAGTTCTCGGGCGGCCAGTGCCAACGCATCTCCATCGCGCGATCTCTGGTGCTCGAGCCCCGACTCATCATCTGCGACGAACCGGTATCGGCCCTCGACGTCAGCGTGCAGGCCCAGGTCATCAACCTGCTCGAGGATCTGAAGAAAGCGCACGGACTGACCCTGATCTTCATCGCCCACGACCTCGCCGTGGTCAAGAACATCAGCGACCGGGTGGCGGTCATGTACCTCGGGAAGCTGTGCGAGATCGGGCCGAGCGAGGGCCTCTACGCCCGACCGGCCCACCCCTACACCAACGTCCTGCTCGACTCGATTCCGGTTCCCGATCCGACCGTCGCGGCCCGCAAGGTGGGCGTCGACGGCGAACCGCCTTCTCCCGTGAATCCCCCCACGGGTTGTCGCTTCAACCCCCGCTGCCCCCACGCGTCCGACCGTTGTCGCACCGAGGAGCCCACGCTGCGCGAGCTGGAGCCGGGGCATTTCGTGGCCTGTCATCACCCGCTCTTCGGTGGCGACGCACCCGTGAGCGTCCGTACCGCCTGACTCAACGGTTGCGGTACTCCGGCGGACGCTTCTCGAGGAAGGCCCGCATCGACTCGCGCGCATCGTCGGTGTGGCTCGCCATGATCTGCTGACGGTTCTCGAGATCGATCGCCGACTGCATCGCCGGAATCTCGAGCGCGGTCCACATCGCCTCCTTGGTGAGCGCGACGCCGAACGGGGTGTTCGCCAACACCAACTCGGCCTTGGCGAGCGCGGCGGCTTCGAGTTCCGCCGGCTCGTGCAGTTCGACCACCAAGCCGATACGCAGTGCCTCGTGGGCATCGATGACGCGACCCGTGAGCATCATCTCCTGGGCCCGCGCGACGCCGACGATGCGCGGCAGGAGCCAACTCGTCCCGATGTCGCAGGCCGAGAATCCGACGCGGATGAACGCGACGTTAAATTTGGACGCCGTCGAGCCGAGTCGGATGTCGCTGCCGAGCACGAGTGCGAGACCCCCTCCGGCCGCCGCACCGTTGACCGCGGCGATGATCGGCTGGGGAATCGAGCGCATGCGGGCGATGAGGGTGGCAATGTGCTTCTGCACCGCGAACGCGGTCTGCGTCGGACCGAGGTGATCGGTGTGTGGCGCCGTTCCGTAGCCCGAGAGATCGAGGCCGGCGCAGAATCCCCGACCCGCACCGGTGAGGATCACCGCGCGACACTCCGGATCGATCGCGATCGCGGCCAGTTTGGCGTGAAGGTCCTCCACCAAGTCGGCCGACATCGCGTTCAGCCGATCGGGGCGATTGAGACGCAGGAGAGTCACTCCCGCACGAGGCTTCTCGAGCACGATGACCGGGGAATTCGACGTCATCGTGCCATTGTGTCAGGGGTCGACCGGCGAGCGCGCCTTCGAGTGTTAGCGTTTCCGCACCGATGAACGAGCCCGCCCTCATCTCCGACGTCTCGGTCGAGCGTCAGGTCTGGCATCGCGCGTTGCGCACGGCTCTCTGCACCTACGTCCTGTCCCGACTCATGGTGTTCGTGGGGGCCGCGATCGTGGCCGCCGAGCTGCGCGCGGACGAGAACAAGGTGCGCTCCCAGATCATCTTCGGACTCGACGGTCGGGTCGACCCGCACTCGCGCGGCGTCGTGCTCCCCCGCTCCGCTGGTTCAATGATTCTCGACGTGCTCACCTCGTGGGACGGCTTGTGGTACATGCGCATCGTCCGCCACGGCTACCCGGCGTTCGTCCCCGCGGGAATCACCTACGAGCAACCACAAGCGCGCGTGGCCTTCTTCCCCGCGTATCCCTATCTCGTTCGATTCGTCGACCGCGTGCTACCCGGTGGTGACACGTTCGCGGCGTTGTTTGTCAACGCGGCACTCGGGGCCGTCTTCATCGTTCTCGTCGGCTTGCTCACCCGGGCCTGGTTCGGGGCCCACCATTGTCGGACCGCGATGGTGTTGTGCGCCGTGTTCCCCGGCAGTTTCGTGTTGTCGTTCGCCTACTCCGAGGCCCTGCTCCTCACCCTGGCCGCCGCGTGCCTCTACGCGCTCCATCGCGAGCGCTGGCTGGTGGCCGGACTGCTCGCGGCGGTGGCCAGCGCGACCCGCCCGAACGGCGTCGCCGTGGTGGCGGCCTGTGTGGTGGCCGCCCTGTTGGCCGTGCGTCGCGACAAGAACGGGCGTCCCGTGATCGCCGCCCTGCTCGCTCCCGTCGGTTTCATCGGTTACCAACTCTGGATCGACGCTCACACCGACGAGAACCGGGTGTGGTTCAGGGTGCAAGGCGAGGCCTGGAAGGAGGGCGCGAGTTTCGGTCTGACGGCGATTCGTCGAACGCTCGAGACCTTCACGCAGCCGCTCACGTCTCCGACCGACATGGTGACCGCCGCGTCGTTCGTGTGCACCCTGCTCGTGGTCTGGATCGCCTGGCGGAGGCACCGATTGCCGGCGACAGCCGCCGCGTACTCCGCGGTGATCGTCATCTTGATGCTCCTGCCCGCCACGGTGACCGCACGACCGCGTTTCATCTACACCGCGTTCCCGCTCTTCGTCGCGGCGGCGGTGTGGCTCGATGATCCGCGCCGACGCGACTGGTGGCCCTACGTGATGGGCGTGTGTCTGTCCGGCCTCGTCACGATCACCGCGCTCTACGGCGCGTACGGGGCCGTGCCCTGATGGACTGGATGCGCCGACGACTGCATCTCGGGCTGGCGCTGATCGCATACCTACCCATGTTGGCAACCGCGCGCGGCAAGGTGCCCGGCGACACCAAGCTCTACCTCTACCTCGACCCGTGGCGATTGATGTCCGACGCCGCCTACAGCTGGGATTCCCGACAATTCGGTGGTTGGGTCCCCCATCAGAACGTCGGCTATCTGTGGCCGACGGGACCGTGGTTCGGTGCCTTCGATCTGCTGCGGGTGCCCGACTGGGTCGCCCACCGCTTGTGGGTCGGCACGTTGTTGTTCGTGGCCGGCGCGGGAGTCGTGCACCTCGGTCGACGCCTCGGACTGTCGAGCGAGACCGTCGTCGTGGCGGCAGTGGCCTACGAACTCAGTCCGTACGTCCTGCCCTACGTGTCACGCACGTCGGCCCTGCTCCTGCCGTGGGCCCTTCTCGGCTGGATCGTGGCCGTTTCCATCGACTTCGTGCGCGAGCCACGCCTCGGTCGGCTGGCCGTGTTCGCGTTGTTGATCGCCTCGAGTGGTGGCCTCAACGCCACCGCGTTGTTGATGATCGCCCCGGCACCGATCGCGGTCATCATCGATCACCTCTGGCGCCGCGAGATCCGCTGGACGGCGGCACTCGCGCGGGCCGCGCAGTTGGGCGTGACGGCGATTCTCGCCAGCCTCTGGTGGATCGTGGGACTCGTCATCCAGGGCCGCCATGGTTCGGCGGTGCTCTCCTACACCGAGGCCCTTCCCTCGACGGCGGCCACCTCCACCGCGGCCGAGGTCGTGCGGGGTCTCGGCTACTGGTTGTTCTACGACCGCAACGACGTGGTCGCGCTCACGTCGGCGTCCACCCCGCACCTCACCAACCCGTTGGTGCTGGTGATCGGTGCCTCCATCGCCGTCGGAGGGCTCGTCGGCCTGACCCGACTTTCCGCGCGGGTGCGTCGTCCGCTGTCGATGATGTTGCTCGCCGGCGTCATCTTGTCGGTCGGGGCGTTCCCCTATTCGTCGCCGACTCCGTTCTGGCGTCTCCTCGTCGATCGACCCCAAAGTGCCGTCAGCCTCGCGCTGCGCTCCTCGACGCGCGCGGCCCCGCTCGTCGTGTTGGCCCTCGCGTTCGGGCTCGGACATCTCGTGCGTTCGCTCGTGCGCCGCTACGACCGGCCCGTTCTCGTTCCCGTCGTGCTGTTGCTGATCGCGGCGAACCAGCCCGCACTCTTCACCGGTCGCATCGTCGACCCCGTTCTGGTGCGCCCGGAGGCATTGCCCACCGCGTGGACCGACGCCGCCCGATTCCTCGACGAGCGGTACGAGGACGGACACACCGGCGCGGTCCTGATGCTGCCCGGCATCGAATCGGCGGCGTTTCGCTGGGGCTATCCCGTCGATCCGATCCTGCCCGGAACGACCGTAAAGCCGATGCTCAATCGTGACTGGATCCCGCAAGGAAGCGCGGCGCAGATGGACCTGCTCTACGCCCTCGACGATCGATTCCAGGACGGCACGGCCGATCCGAAGGAGATCGCGCCCATTGCCCGTTTGCTCGGTGTGGACACGGTGATGGTCGTGAATTCCTATCAGTACGAGCGATTCGGTCTGCCCCAACCAGAACGTTCGGTCGACGTGGTCGCGAACGCCCCGGGACTCGTGCACCTCGGCGACTTCGGTGCACCGACCGAGAACGTCGGTCCGACGACCGTCGTCCCTCCCCGTCGGCTGCCCGAGATCAGTCTCTACGCCGTGGACGAGTTCTCCACCGGGATGCGCGTCGAGACGTCCCCGGTCGTGGTGTCCGGGGACGGAACCGGCCTCGTCGACGCTGCGAGAGCCGGAGTCATCGACGGTCGCACCGTGGTGCTGACGTCGGCCGCGTTCTCCGACGCGACGAACCCGACCCTCGAGCAGACCTTGGGGGCGGCCAACGAACTCGTCGTCACCGACGGCAACCGTCGGCGCGCCCACCACTGGCGCGGTTCGCAGGACGTGTGGGGTGCGACCGAAGGTGAACGCCCGACCCTCGACGTCCCCGACGTCTTCGACAACCGATTGCCGGTCTTCCCGGCAGCTGACGGCGACACCAGCACGCACATCGCCGACGAGCGATCGTGGATCACCACCGCGACCGCGTACGGCGCCGCACTGTCGTACTTCCCCGAGTACCGCCCCACGATGGCCACCGATGGCGACCCCGCGACGGCGTGGCTCGTCGGATGGGGGCAGGATCCCGTCGGCAAGATCCTGACGATCCACGTGCGCGATGTACTCGATCACCTCGAACTCGTCCCCGCGCCCGAACGTCCGGTGACCGCGTTCTCGATCAGCGTCGACGGTGGCCCGTGGCGCTCGAGCGCCGTTGTCGAGGGTCGCGTCGACATCGACCCCGCCAAGCGAGACGTGCGTCTGCGCATCGACGCCGTCGCCGCCCGACCGAGCGACGCGCCGAGTGGATGGGCCGAGGTGTTGCCGACAGGGTCGCGCAGTCCCGAGTGGGTGCGGGTTCCGAGCGATGCGACCTCGGTGGTCGGCCCGGAGACCCCGGTGTCCTACGTCTTCGCACGCCTCCTCGCCGACCCCCTCGACGAACGACGTCACGACCCCGAGACCGCGATCCGCCGTGATTTCGACGTTGCTCACGCCGATTCGTTCACGCTGACCGGCCACCTCGGCCCGGCACTGAGAGAAACGCTCACCCTTGGGTCGTCGAGCTGTCGCGACGATTTACTCGACGTCGACGGAGAGTCCGTCGCGGTACGGGTCGACGGTGACGGACTCCTCGAGGCCTGTGAACCGTTGGCTCTCGACGCCGGTAATCACCTGTTGTGGTCCCCGGTCGACGGCGTCACGTTGCGATCCGAGCGCGCGTCCCGTCCCGATCCGTCGACCACCGTCCCCGAGACGCGCACGCGCACCACGCGGTCGTCCACGTGGCCGGCCTGCTCGCTGTGCTGGGTCGAGGGACTCGACGGCGCCAACGGCGGGTGGTCGGGATCGGTGGACGGTCGGTCCGTCGGTGCACCCGCGGCCAGCGGTGCGGGACGCGACCTTTGGACCTACTCCGCTGCGACCGCGGTGGTGTTCGACGCCACCTGGACCCCCCAACGACTCATGTGGTGGGGAATCGGCGTCTCGCTCGCCTTCGTGCTCGGGGCCCTCGTCGTGCTTGCGGTGGGGCCGTGGCGCCGTCGGCCGATCGGCCGAGCGTCAGTCGCCCGGCCGTCGACCGCGTCGTCACGTCGCACCGTCGTCGCCGGCACGCTCGGGGTGATCGCCCTGTTCGTGCATCCGCTCACCGCGGTGGTCGCCGCCGGCGTGGCGGCGGCGGCACGCCGACGCTTACTCGAACGCACACTGGTGGCCGTCGTCGCCATCGGGTTCGTCTATGTGGTCGTTCAACAGGTGCGTTACGGAACCCCGGCCGGCTTCGGCTGGCCCGGCGTCTACGCCAAGGTGCACGGCGCGATGTTCGCCGCCACCTTGACCCTCGGCCTGCTCGGGTGTTTCGGTGACACAGACGACGAACTCGATGTCCCCGGGGGCGTCGACGGCCCCGGCGCCGACGCGACCAGTAGGATTTCCCACTCGTGAACCTCGATCCGCGCCCGTGCCTGAGCGTCGTCGTCCCGTGCTACAACGAGGAGGCGACGATCGAGAGCCTTCTCGCTCTGGTGCTGGCCTCACCCTGGGTCGCCGAGGTGATCGTCGTCGACGACGGATCACGCGATCGCTCGCGTGAGATCCTGAGCGGTGTCGACAATCCTCGGGTGCGGGTGATCCTCCACGACGTGAACCACGGCAAGGGTGCGGCGTTGCGCACCGGTTTCGCCCACGCCAGCCACGATTACGTCGTCGTTCAGGACGCCGACCTCGAATACGACCCCGACGAATACGGAGTGTTGCTCGAACCGCTCCTGACCGATCGGGCCGACGTGGTGTTCGGTTCGCGGTTCTTGTCCGGGCGTCCGCACCGGGTCCTCTATTTCTGGCACAGCATGGGCAACAAGTTCCTCACCCTCATGTCGAACATGTTCACCGACTTGAACCTCACCGATATGGAGACGTGTTACAAGTGTTTCCGTCGCGAGGTGATCCAGTCGATTCCCATCGAGGAGGACCGATTCGGTTTCGAGCCCGAGATCACGGCCAAGTTGGCCCGTGGTCGCTGGCGCATCTACGAGGTTGGCATCTCCTACTCGGGTCGCACGTACGACGAGGGCAAGAAGATCGGCTGGCGCGACGGAGTGCGGGCCATCTACTGCATCGTGCGCTACTCGGCCGTCGGCGACAAGTATCTCGCGCGGTTCCTCGACCGCTAGAGCGACCCGATCATCGCGAACCGACCCGGCGCAGTCGACGGACCCGTCCGCCTATCCCCCAGCGGGTCACGAGCAGCATCGATTCGGCGATGATGCGCCCCGACATCTTCGACGCCCCGTGCACGCGTTCGGTGAAGGTGATCGGCACCTCGTCGATTCGGTGGCCGAGGCGCGACAAACGCAGCACCAGCTCGGTCAGGAAGGCGTAACCGTCGGCGCGGGTGGTCTCGGGGGCGATCGCCGCCAGAGCCGTGGCCCGGTAGGCGCGAAAACCGGATGTGCAGTCGCGGGTCGACAGACCGAGTATCCCCGCGGTGTAGAGGTTTCCCCATCGCGACAGGATGCGGCGATGGAGGGGCCAGTTCACGGTGCGCCCCCCGCGGACGTAGCGCGAGCCGACCACGGCGTCGGCTCCGGTCTCGATGGCCGCCAGCATGCCCGGTATCGCCGAGGGGTCGTGCGAGAAGTCCACGTCCATGGTCACCACTGCGTCCACGTCGCCGCGGAGAACCGTCGAGAACGCGTGCCGATAGGCGTTGCCCAATCCTTGTTTGCCCGGTCGGTGGATGACCGCGACTCCGTCCAATCGAGCCGCCAAACCGTCGGCGATACGGCCCGTGCCGTCGGGACTGTTGTCATCCACGATCAACACACCGATGTCGGGCACCACCTCGCGAATCCGCGCGACCAGAGCCTCGAGATTCTGCGCCTCGTTGTAGGTGGGAAGAACGACCGTGGCTCGCACGGGAGGAATCTACTCCTCGTCGGTGCCCGCCCTCGGGACACCACGCCTAACTGCCGTCGAATGCCGCGATGCTGACACCGGGTCGTGACGAGAAGACCGCGACGGGTTGGCCCAGTCGGATCAGTGCGCGCACATCGTCGGCGACGTCGGGTTCGAGTGGCGGTTCGGCGAAGATCAACGACGCACCCGGGCGATCGAGCGAGGCCAGCATGTCGTTTCGACCGGTCAGAACGAGTCCGGCACGGATCTGCTCGAGTAAACGTCGGGCCACCTGCTGTTGTTCCGGCGACCGGGGATCGGCCGATGCGATCTCGGTGAGATCCGGATCGCGGCGTGCTCGTTCGATCGGCTCGCCGACCACGACCCACAGAATGAGATCGACGTCGGACTCGGCCACCACCCGGTGCGGAAGGGCCGCCGCGGCGAAGTTCAGATCGACTCCCACGTCGTACCCGTCGCGGGCCAGCTGCAACATCGTGCCGAATCCGGTCGCGTTGAGCGTGTAGGGGTCGTACATCCGAACGAGGTAGCTCTCCTCACGATCGAGCGTGGATCGCAATTGGGGCGCCAATTCCGACACGATGCGCGAGTCCGTGGCCCCCGGCAGGTGCAATCCGTCGACGGCCTGATACGTCGTCAGAGTCAACAGTGCGACGGCCACGGCCGCCCCCATCCTCGACGCTGGCGAACGCCACCCGACGGCTCGGTCTGCGAACAACGCCCGGAGGCACACGACGACGTCGATTCCGACGAGCACCCAGAAGAAACGCACCGTGTACTCGTAGTACGGGCCGAAGATGCGCACCACCGAGAACATCGCCACCAAAGTCACGCCGTTCACGAGCAGCAGCACCCGTCGTTGACCACCGTCGCGCCGCCACGCCGCGGCCACCAGGGCGACCATACCCACGAATCCGATCCAGCGGAGGAACTCGTTCGGAGGAACATGTGCCGCCGGACCCGTGATCCAGGGTCCGACCACGTTGAACTGGGTGGTGATGATCCGAACCGCGAGCGACAACGAGATGTACGGCTCGCTCGGACTCGTGAAGTGCTCGCGCAGGATCGTGAGGTTGCCCGGCGAGCGTCGCAGCTGGTCGAGCAGGGGCGCGGACCACATGACGAGGGTCGCCACCGCCCCGCTGATCAACATCGTCCGTCGGTGATCGGTGTGTCGCACGAGCACCATGCCGGACCCGACGAGGGCCGCGACCACGATCACGAGGTAGCCCGCGTGCGACTGAACGCAGTGCGATCCCACCACGAGGGCGGCGACCCAACGCCACACCCGGGCCCGTTCGCCGAGATCGGCTGTCGGAGTCACCACGTCGATCACCAGCAACATCATCACGAGAAAGGGCAGCAACGCCATCCAGACGTTCCACGGCTCCACCATGAAGTCACTCCCCGACGAGCGCAAGAGGATCAGGCACAGCAGACCGACCGCGGTGGCCCCCGAGCGGCCCCAGCGCCGCGACCCCAAGTAGACCGCGACGAAGATCGACGACAAATGAACGCTCACCACGGCCGCCATGAGCGAGGCACTGGTGCGCCCCCCGATGGCGTACACGGGATACATCGACACCCACAGGCTCGGACCAGGGTGCGACCCCTGGAACCCGCTGTCGTCGACGATGCGTCCGGCGGCCCCGACGAGGGGCGGATGGGACAAGAAGCCGCGCATGTGCAATTCGGCTTGCGCCATGTCGCCGCACGGGAACCAACGATCGCCACCGAGCAGGACGATCAACGCCGCCAACATCGGTATCGAAACGATCACGGCGATCAGCGCGGCCCCGCGGAACAACCTCCGCGTCGAAACCGTCGTGGTCACACGGGCATCCTACCGATGGGCACCGACGACCTGGGTGTGTAACGGTCGAAGCACGCCGACGGCGAGAGCATCCCATGTGAGGGTTCGCGCGCGTTCTTCGGCGGCCGTGGCGAGCCGGACTCGCATCGGACCGTCGAGCAGCACGTCCGCGATGCGATCGCCGAGCGACTCGAGCGGTGCGAGCAAGCCGGTGCGTTCGTGCAACACCGAACAGCGGTGTCCGCTGATGTCGGTGGCCACCGCCGGGGTCCCGCAGCCCGCGGCCTCGGTGAGTGCCAAACCCCAGCCCTCGGCGAGTGACGCCGAGGCGATCACCCACGAGCGACGATAGTGATCCCGGAGTTCGGTGCGGTCCACGTGACCCGCGAGGTGCACCCAGGTGGCGTCGTGGGAGCGGATCCATTCGGTGATGCGGGTGCGCTGCGGACCGTCGCCGATCATCGTCAGCGTCAAATCGGGAACCCGCTCGCGGGCCCGGGCCACCTGCTCGAGTAGTTCGACGAAACGCTTCACGGGCGCTTGACGTCCGACGGCCAGGATCGACGGCGCACGGCTTTTCTCACCACCGGGCGAGAAGAACCCGTCGACACCCACGGGACCGGTGGTCACCAGTTCGGGTCGCCAACCGAGCTGCAACAACTCCTCGTGGGTGTCGGTCGACGTCGTGACGGTCGGCGTGCGTCGGTAGAACGGCGGTGCGAGACGCGTTTCGATGGCCCGACCGAGCGCCGCCACCGGGCGCGGGAACATCTGGCCCCACATCGGTCCGTGAACGTGATGAAGGATCAACACCCGCGGCTTACGACACCAGATGGGCGACATCCATGGCACACCGTTCCAGATCTCCACGAGCGCGTCGTACGGTCCCATGCGACGCAGGGTCTCCGAGACCGCCACCCGCGGGAAGACCGTCATCCGACCACCCCGCCGCACGACGTCGTAACCGTTGCGCACGGCCATCGCCGGTCGGCCCTCCACCCGCGACGTGCGGTGCAGCACCGAGAGACCGGCGTGTTGCCAACGCCGCATGAACTCGTCCGCGTGGTTCTCCGAACCGCCAGCCTCGTCGTCGTCGAGGTCGCGCCACGCCAGCACGTGTATCCGGCGGACCCCGGCGGCGATCAGGTCGCCGGCCAGATCAGCGAGTACGGCTCCGTCGGCACGCTCCATCACTGCACCGCGGCCACGATCGCTCGCGCCACTCGTTGTTGACCCGCGGCGGTCAGACCACCGTCGTCGCGCACCACCACGTACCCCGTTCCCTCACCGTCGACGACACAGTCGTCCCACCACAGGCAATCGACATGGGCATCGCGGCGGGACGGCTCACCGATCAGTTCGACGGGGTCGACCACGGTCGTATCGGCGGGCAACACGGAGACCACGTCGCGGTCGTCCTCGACGAGACCCACGACGACGATCAAACGGGTGTCCCAGTCACGGGACGCATCGACCAAGGCCCCGACGGCGTCGTCGCGGCAGTCGTCGTTCTGATCCTCGACGTGCACGACGATGGCCCGGGTCGACCGGATCGGTCCGTCGACGGCGGCCGCCACGTCGCACCAGGACTCCACGGGGGACGACCAGACGGCCGAGTATCCCTCCTCGCGGAGACGCCGCAGGACCTTTTCCTCACCTCGTGACAACTCGCCGTTGCCCACCACCAGCACCGCCGGCTGGCGGGCGTGGTCACCCACCAGACCCGGCCACCACCAATACAACCCGATGACGACGATGACGACGACCGCCAGAACCCGTCGCCGGGCACCCGATCGGCGGATCGATCGTGTGATCCGGGTCGTGGCCCGGCGGGCGCGCGGGGTCAACTCCTCCACAGGACGGTGAAAGTACCATTGGCCGAGGACCTCGCCGGCGATACCGGCTCCGACACGATGACGACCGACCCGCTGCCTCCACCCCGTCGAGCACGTTCGTCGAAGCTCACGGAGTTCGCCACGTTGCTGAAAGCGCAAACGCTCGACCGTCCGGTTCGATTGCTCGCCGCGGCCGGCTCGACGCACCTCGCGCTGCGGGTCGCCGAACTCGACGAAACGACCGACATCGCGCCGTGGGTCGACGTGATGGTCGTGCTCGGTGCCGCCTTGGCCCTGGCCACCATTCTCAGCGTGGTGGTCCTTCCACCACTGCAACGTCGTCTCGGTCGCACGTTGTTCGTCGCCTACGGCGTGTGGTGGTCCGCGTTGGCTCTCTCGGTCCTCGACCATGCGCTCTCCCTGCGCGACGCGATCGGCCCGGCGCTCGTCTTCGTCGGCGCCCACGATGCGATGGGTCCGGGACCCTCCATGTTCGCGCTCACGACCCTCGCGCTCGTGGGCGCGGTGCAATGGTCGGACCGTCGTCGTGGTCGGTTGCGTCGCGTCCTCCCGGCGCGCTCGGCGCTGGGCGCCAAGCGGCTCCTCGTCGTCCAGGTCGCCGTCGGAGCCCTCCTCGTCGGACGTTCGATCGTCGATCTGTTGGCCCGCCAACACGTCGAACGGGTCACCCTCGACGCGCACGGAATGGTCGATCGAATGGTGGGCCCCCAACTCCCGCTCTTCGTCTGGTCGCTCGTGACCGTGGCGTCATTGTCGGCCGTGATCGGGTCGTTCGTCGACGTCGCGGGACGCCGTCTGCTCCGCGGCGAACTCCGGTGGCCGAGTTTTTCGACGTCGACCGCCACGGCGCTCGGTCTGGCGTTCTCCGTGCGATTGTTCACGCTTCTCACCGTGGCCCCGACCCGAACCGATGCCGGCGACCCGCTCTTCTACCATTCGACCGCCAACCTGCTCGCCAATGGCCTCGGCTTTCCCGAACCGCTGAACTACATCGCTCACCAACGGTGGATCGCGAGCGCCCTCCACGGACCCCTTTATCCCGTCGTGTTGTCCCTTTCGTCCCGTTTCGGGGGTACCACGTTCTTCGACCACAAGATGCTCTCGCTCGTGATCGGCACCGGGGTCGTCTCGGCCATCGGTCTGCTCGCCCGGATGTTGGCCCCCGCCGCCTCCCGCGATCGCACCGCGGTGATCGCGATGGTTCTCGGCGCCGTGTACCCCAACCTCTGGATCGTCGACGGTGTGCTCTTCCCCGAAGGCCTCATGGCGTTGTGCACGACACTCGTCGTCGTGTGCGCGTATCGCTGGTCGTCTACCCCGGCCCGACGCTGGGCCGTCGCCATGGGAGTACTCACCGGGCTCGCCGCCCTCACCCGGGGCGAAGGACTGCTGTTGTCGGTTCTGCTGATCGTGCCCCTCGTCGCGCGTCGCCGCGATGTTCCGATGCGGCGCCGTATCGCACACCTCGCGTGGGCGGCGGTCGCCTGCGTGGTCGTTCTCGCGCCGTGGTCGCTGCGCAACGAACGATCCTTCGAGTCCTCGGTACCCCTGTCGACGAACGGCAACGAACTCTTCGTGTACGCGAACTGCGACGCCACCTACTCGGGCAAGTTCCTCGGCTTCTGGTCCTTCGCGTGTCAGGAGGATCTGCGTGCCGAGGGAGTCGATGCCACCGGTGACGAGGCCGACAAGGCGCTCTTCTGGCGACGCGTGGGATTCGACTACGCCCGCGAGCACGCCTCGGAGCTGCCCAAAGTGGTCGTCGCCCGCGTGGCGCGACAGTGGGAACTCTTCCGGCCTCTGCAGAACGTCGAGTTCGCTCCCATCGAGGGCCGCGACAAGCAAGCCGCGCGCGCCGGACTCTTCATGTACTACGTGTTGGCGGCGATGTCGGCCGTCGGGGTGGTGTCCTTGCGCCGTCGGCGAACGACTCTCGTCCCGCTCGCCGCGATCTTCATCAGCGTCACTCTCACCGCGGCGTACGCGTACGGCACGACCCGCTTCCGAGTGCCGGCGGAGCCGTTGCTGTGCGTACTGTCCGCCCTCGGAGTCATGCCCGTCGTCGATCGCCTCCGCCGTCGATTCCCGTCCTCGCACGTCGATCCCCCCGAGGCGACCCCCGTCACCTTCGTCACCGGCGCATCGGCCCATCCGCGGCTGGCGCTTCGGTGGTCGTCCCGGCGATCATGGGCCGCCGTCGCCGCGATTTTGGCTCCCGTGTTCGTGGCCCTCCCGGCACTCCTGCGGGGCGTGGGGGCGACCATGGAGGAGGGCTTCATGCTCGTCTTCCCCGAGCGCGTCGCCAAGGGTGACATCGCCAACGTCGATTTCCTGCACCTCTACGGACCCGGTTCATTGCACGCACTGGCCGGGTGGTTCGCGGCATTCGGAACGACGCTCACCTCCGAGCGGATGTTCGGACTGCTTCAACACCTGCTCACCATCACGGCTCTCTACGCCCTGGCCCGGCCATGGGGACGACGGGTCGCAACCAGCGTCGGAATGGTCGCGTCGTTGTTCGTGCTCACGCCCATCGGCCTGCAGGCCCTGGCCTGGAGCGGTGGACTCGGTCTGTCCGCATGGTGCGCGGTGCTGGCTCTGCGGGCGATGCACCGTGGTCGTCGCCATGACCATCTCGTGGCCGGCTTCGTCGGGGGTATCGCTCTGACCTTCCGACCCGACATGGTGATCGCGGTCGCACTCGTGCTCGGCATCAGCGTGGCGCGGACCACCTGGCGCCGCCGTGGAGCGACCGTCGTCGGCCTCGTCGTCGGTGCCACTTCCCTGTGGGTCCACCTCGTCCAAGCCGGACCCGGACGCGTGATCCGCGGGATGATCGTCGAGCCCGTCGTCGACCTGCGGGCCGGGCGCGCACTTCCCCGACCCCCGTCCTGGTCTCATCTCGACGGCGCGTTGCAGATCATCGCCGAGAAGGTCGCCCCCTCCTGGCCCCTGCCGCATGTCGCGGAATCTAAGCAGTTGTTCGTGTGGTTCTTCCTGCTCCCGGTATCGGCCGTTTTCGTTCTGGCCGTCGGCATCCGACGACGTCGGGTGCATGCGGACCCGGCCACTCGATCGCGCGCACTGGTGCTGATCGTCGTCGGTGCTCTGTCGGTCGGACTCCTCCCACAAGCGATCCAACGACCCGACAGCGCCCACCTCCTGTGGGTGGCCGCGGTGCCCTGGCCGTTCCTGATTCCGGCCGTCATCGAGTTCATGCGGTTGCGGCGACCCGGCTCGCAGCCCGTGGTGAGGCGATTCGTCGCCGCGTTCGTCATGGTCGTGCTCGTCCTGGTCGTCACGCCGTCGTACACCGCGCGCACGTGGGTTGCACTGGCTTCCGACAGCATCCGTGGTGTCGTCCCGGAGTACGAGGTGTCGCGTCACGGTCGGAACTTCTATCTCGGTGACGAACGCCCGCACCTCGCCTCACGCGCGGTGATCGCCGACCTCGATCGTCTGTCGCGACCCGGCGAGCGCCTGTTCGTTGGCCCCGTCGACCTGCGTTCGACCGTCTACAGCGACGCGTTCTTCTACCATCTCTTTCCCGAACTCGACCCGGCGACCTACTTCATCGAGATGGACCCCGGAATCGCCAACGTGGAGGGTTCACGTCTCGCCGACGACGTTCGCTCGGCCGACTGGCTCGTCCTGACCCGCTTCTGGGCCGGCTGGATCGAACCGAACGACTCGATCGTGTTCGGCCCGGACGAACCCAATCGCGTCGTCGAGGACGAATTCTGCTTACGGGGTTCCTACCAACACGATCTGGTGCGGCTCTACCAACGATGCGCGACCGGTGACAGCGTCGGGCCGTACGACGCGCCCTACGAGCCCCGCTACGACTACGCAGTCGAGGTGCGTGTGCCCGTTCCGCCGCGTCCCGACGGCACCTGCACGCCGACGTGTCGGGGGCGTTTCGACCCGGACTTCGCCGACATCGACACCAGCGTCGTCGAGACCAATTGACGCTCGCTCAACCGAGCGGTAACCGCCGCCACACGGGTCCGGGCAGGTGACGCAGGGCCGCGAACACCCAGCGCAGAATGCCCGGAGTCCATACGATGCGTCGTCCGGCGCGCAGGGCCCTCACGGTCGAGTCGGCGACGGCGTCGGGAGTGGTGGCGAACGGCGCCGCCTTCATTCCGGCCGTCATCGCCGAGTGCACGAAACCGGGGCGCACGATCAGCACCGCGGCTCCCGTGCCATCGAGCGAATCCGAGAGGCCTTGTGCGAACCCGTCGATACCCGCCTTGGTGGATCCGTACACGAAGTTCGCCTTGCGCACGCGCTCGCCGGCCACGCTCGACACGATCACCAAACGTCCGTGTCCTTGACGGCGCAGTTGCCGCGCCACGTGGAGCGAGACCGAGACGGCGCCGGTGTAGTTGACATGGGCGACGCGCACCGCCTCCTCCGGACGGTCGTCGAAGACCGCCTGATCACCCAATTGTCCGAAAGCCACGATCACGACGTCGGGATCGCCGTGACGCCTCGTCGTCTCGTCGACGAACGTGGCGTGCGAGTCGGTGTCGGCCGCGTCGAACGGCACGGCCTCGACCACCAGTCCGGGTCGCGACAACGCATCCACCGACTTCGCTGCCTCGTCGGGACGACGGCAAGCGAGCACGACCGACTTCGTCGCCGGCGAGACGAGACGACGGGCGATGGCCAGACCGATCTCGCTCATGCCGCCGAGCACGACGATGTTCTGCGGCTCTCCGAACGCGTTCTCCATGGTGCTCCTTCAGTCCACGAGCGCGAGGCGTCGCGCCAGATCGCTCTGCCACACGCGCTCCGGGTCGACCCTGTCGCGCACCCGCCGCCACTCGCCAAGTCGCGGATACCCCATCGCGATCGAGCGCGGCGACGTGTGGGCATCCTTGGCGAGATAGTGCCGACCGCCGGCGGCCAGGACGATCTCGTCGAGTCGGTGACACAGCGCCGGCAGGTCCGCGGCACCGGCCGGCATGTCGACGGTCAAGGTCCAGCCCGGCATGGGAAAACTGAGCGGGGCGGCATTGGCAACACCGAAACGCTTGAGCACCACGAGCGGACTGGACAAACCGGAAGCCACCACCAACTCGATCACCTTGCGCAACGCGTCCTCGCGTTCGAACGGCACCACGAACTGGTACTGGATGAAACCGCGCGGTCCGTACAGACGATTCCAGTCGCCCACCGAATCGAGGGGGTGGAAATAACCGGGGATGGTCTTGATCTGACCGCTCTTGTGGCGAGGTTCCTTGCGCAGCCACAGCTCGTTGAATGCCCGGGACGACAGGCGGTTCACGAGACCGGGGGCCGGGATCACCGGCGGAACGGACGTCAGGCGGCGGGGTCGGTACGCGAGCGGGTCGCCCGCCTGCTTCGCGTCGAGTTGGTCGAGTCGTGCGTGGTCACCACGCCACAAAACCCCGCGCCCGAACGAGCGCCCGGCGGCGAGCAGGTCGACCCACGACACCGAATAGCGGTGCAATTCGTCCCCGGTCGACATCGCCGACAGCAACGCATCGAGATCGTCGCAGCGCGTGGTGTCGACGATGCACCGGCTCGTCTCGATGGGGATCACCTTGAAGGTGGCGTCGAGCACGATTCCGGTCAAACCCATGCCACCGATGGAGGCCCAGAAGACGTCGGCATCCGCACCGTCCGGGGTCAGTTCGCGCACGGTGCCGTCAGCGAGCAACAGCGACAGTCGGGTCACGTGATTGCCGAACGAACCTTCGGCGTGGTGGTTCTTGCCGTGAATGTCGCTCGCGATCGCCCCACCGACCGTGACGAAGCGGGTACCGGGGGTGACCGGAACGAAGAATCCCCGGGGGACGATCGTCTTCAGCAAATCGTCGAGGCTCACGGCGGCGGGTGCGGTGACCGTCGCATTCGCGGCGTTCACCACCACGTCGGCCATCGAGCCGACCAGGCGTATCACCGAACCACCGGCGTTCTGCGCGGCATCACCGTACGAGCGCCCGAGACCACGGGCGATGGCTCCACGCGGACCCGACCCCTTCACGTGGGCGGCCAGATCGTCGAGCGCGACCGCTGAGACCCAGGCCGACGACGGCGCGGTGAGCCCCCAACCACTGAGTCGGGTCGGAACACGATCGACGGGCACGGGGGCGAATCCTACCGATGCCGGGGTTCAGCCCACGTACACGCCGAGTCCGAAAACCACGACCCACACGAGACCCATCACCTGCAGCGTGCGATCGGCCATGAACACTTCCTCGGGTGCGGCACCCTGACCCTGTTCGAGCACCAACAGGTAGCGCAACAGTGCGCCGAGCATGGGGACGATCGACAACTCGTAGAAGGGCCACGAGGAGCCCGAGATCTCCTTGGTGGCGAACGCCCAGATGCAGTAGGCGACGAGCGTCGCGGCCAGGCTGATCGACACGACGATCCGGAGATAACCCAAGGTGTACGCGGTGAGCGCCTCCCGTGTCTCGCCCACGTTCTCGCCGGCGTCACGCAACTCGGCGTACCGCTTGCCGGTCACGATGAACAACGCTCCGAAACTCGCGCACAACAAGAACCACGTGCTCATCTCGACGCTCGATGCCTCCGCCCCGGCGATGGCGCGGATGACGAAGCCACCGGAGACCGCCATGATGTCGAGCACCGCCTCGTGCTTGAGAAACGACGAATACGAAACCGTCAGCACCACGTACACGCCGATGGCCAGGCCACAACGCCAGTCGGGGACGAAACCGAGGGCCAGTCCACCGAGTAACAACGACGTTCCCACCACCCGCGCCGAGGCCATCGACACGGCACCCGAGGCGACCGGACGGAATCGTTTGCGCGGGTGGGCCCGATCGGCCTCCACGTCGAGGATGTCGTTCCAGTAGTACGTGCCGCTGGCGGCCAGGCACAAGGCAGAAAAGGCGACCAATGTCGGCCACAACGCCGACCATTCGTTCAACACGCCAGCGGCGCCCGGCGCGGCGACGACGAGAACGTTCTTCGTCCACTGTTTGGGACGGGCCTCGCGAAGGAGTGCCGCCGGGCTCATGCGGCCACCGGCACGGGACTGATCGGATCGCGACCCACCCGCACCGGGACGGTGGCCATCGCGAGCATCTCGTCGTCACCGGCGGAGTCGCCGTACGCGAAGACCCGGGCGCCCAGCAGACCGCGCGACGACATCCAGTCCCGCAGTCGACGTTCTTTCTCCTGACCCCGACAATTGCGACCTCGCAACCGACCGGTGCACGAACCACTCGAACCCACTTCGATCTCGGTCGCCAGAACGTCGTCGCAGCCGAGCAGGCGGGCCAGATGTTCGAGATACGGTCGGTACGACGCCGACACGAGGACCACGCGGTGTCCCTGCTCGCGGTGCCAGCGCAACCGTTGAACCGTGTCGGGACGCAACCAGTCGGGGAAAACCCGACTGGCGAACCGCTCGGCGACCGACTCCACGTTGGATTCGGAGCGGCCAGCCAACGCGGCGGCGGTCACGATGCCCTTCACGGCGTCGCGATCCCGCCGCACGACCGCCACCGACAACGGCACCACCCGACGCAACAAGCCCACGTACCAACGCCAGCCCGCGACCTCCCGCAGGAAGGGCACCACGCAATCGCGGCGGGTGAGCGTGAGGTCGACGTCGAAGGCGGCCACGGTGGGCGGAGACGCCACGCTGCCGTCGGAGTCGTGCGCGGCACCCATCGCTGCGAGTTTACCGAACGTCGCCACCGAGGAGGTCCGAACGCACCGTCCACCACTCCGGCCAACTCTTGGCCACCACCGTCGGATCGTCGATTTCGATGTCGGGAACCGCGAGGGCGAGCAACGACCAACTCATGGCCAGCCGATGATCGTCATGGACCCGCAACGATGTTCCGCGATAGTTGGTCCGATCGACCGGTCGCACGACGAGGCCGTCATCGGTCTCCTCGGCCGGACAGCCGATCGCCCGCAGACCGTCCACGACGTCGGCGATGCGATCGCTCTCCTTGTGCCGGATGAATCCGACACCGGCGATCCGCGTGGGGGTGTCGGCGAAAGCGGCCACCGCGGCCACGGTCGGCACGAGATCGGAGATGTCGGCCATGTCGACGTCGATCCCCCGTAAACGACCCGTGCCGATCACGGTCGTGCCCGATTCGTCTCGCTCGATCCGACAACCCATGTCGACCATGAGATCGGCGAAGCGCGCGTCACCCTGCAATGCCCCCCGGCCGATTCCGAGCACGCGCACCGCCCCGCCCGTTATCGCCGCCGCCGCCAGAGGGTAGGAAGCGGACGATGCGTCGGACTCGATCACGTACGAGCAACCTCGGTACGCACTCGACTCCACGCCGATCGACCGCTCGCCAACCGTGATGCCTTCGGCACCGAAAGATGACATGACCGACGCCGTGATCGCGACGTACGGTCGCGACACGAGGGGCGTCGACAGATCGATGCGAAGACCACCGGGCAACGTCGGCCCGATCATCATCAACGCCGACACGAACTGACTCGACACGTCTCCACGCAATTCGACCCGGCCACCGGTCAGAGCGGCCCGCGCGACGGTCACCGGAAGACATCCGCTGGTCGACCGCACGTCGGCGCCGAGCGACCGCAGGGAGTCGTGCAGTTCAGCCATCGGGCGTCGACGTAACGCTTCACCACCGTCGACGACGGTCGGTTCGGGCGACAACGCGGCGAGCGCGGTGAGAAAACGTGAGGTCGTGCCGGCGAGCCGGGCGTCGATCGTCGCACCGCCCCGCAGAGCTCCGCCGTCGACGATCACCGTCGCTCCCGACACCGTGATCTTCGAGCCGAGCGCCCGCAATCCCTCGACCATCGCCACCGTGTCGTCTCCCGGAGCCACGTGCTCGATCGTCGAGCGTCCCGTGGCGAGCGCCGCGCACACCAGAGCGCGGTTCGCGATGCTCTTGGATCCCGGCACCGCGATGGTGGCGCGGATCGGCCCGTGGACCGTGGGCAACGGGGCCACGAGTCAGTCCAGTCGCTGCACCGCGGGACGGAACCCGCGGGCCATGAGGCCGCCCCGGAACAACTCGACCGCCGCGGTCTCTACCAACACGACCGCGATTCCTCGATCGCCCTCCACCGAGTGGACCACCTCGAAGTTGGGAATGTTGACCCCCAACTCGGCGGCCAAAGTGAACACCTCGGCCGCGGCCCCGGGACGATCGGGGATCGGGATGCGCACCTCGGACAACTGCGACGGTTCCTTGATGCGACTCGGCAGGTTGGCCCGGGCCTCTCGGGCCGAAACCAACCGGTCCAGCAGTCGCTGACGATCACCGTCGGCCACGATCGACCGCATCGAGGTCAGGCCGTCGATCAGGCCCGACAACGCCAGGACGATGGCGTCACGATTCTCGTCGCAGATGTCGAGCCAGATCGCCGGGTGCCCCGAGGCGATGCGCGTCATGTCGCGGAATCCACCGGCGGCCAAACGTAGGAGCGCCGCATGTTCGTTCGCACGCGAACCCGCCACTCCCATGAGCGTGGCCGCGGTGAGATGCGGAACATGGCTCACGACGGCGACCAATTCGTCATGACGTCGTGGTTCGAGGCCCACCACCTCGGCGCCGAGGTCGTTGACGATCGCTGCGACCGTCGCGAAGGCCTCGTCGGAGGTGTTCTCCGTGGGAGTCAGCACCCAGACCGCCCCGCTGAACAAATCGGGATCCGCCCCGTCGAGGCCTTCGAGTTCGCTGCCGGCCATCGGATGACCGCCGATGAAACGAGGGTCGGCCACCGACTCGCAAACGGCGGTCTTGACGCTCCCTACGTCGGTGACCACGCCGGTGGTCTGCGCGAGGGCGCGTCGCACCTGCTCGGTCACGGCCATCACCGGCACCGCCACGAAAGTGACCTCGGCCGTCGGGTCGAGTCCGACCGCGGCGACCAGTCCCCGACGTGAAGCTTCGGCGCAGCGCGCAGGATCGGCATCGTCGCCCGACACGAACCAACCACGGTCGCGCAGGGCCACGCACACGGAGCCTCCGATCAATCCGAGCCCCAGCACGTTGGCTCGGCGTGAGGGCGGATTTCGATCGCTCATCGCTCCCGATCGTACCGGCGCACCTCGCTCGCCACGGCTTCGGTGAGCGCCCGCAGTTCCTCCGTCGTCAGTTCGCGCCAACGCCCCGGACCCAACGTGCGATCACTCACGGGACCGATGCGAGTGCGCACCAGTCGCCGCACGGGATGCCCGACGGCCTCGCACATGCGCCGCACCTGTCGATTGCGACCCTCATGGATCACGATACGCAGGACGCCCGGCTCCGGTTGTGACACCCGTGCGGGAGCGGTGACGCCATCGTCCAGCTCGACTCCGTCGCGAAGCCGGGCCAATTTTCCGTTCGACACGTCTCCACCGGACACCTCGGCGAGATATTCCTTTTCGACCCCGTGACTCGGATGGGCGATCAGGTTCGCGAGTTCACCGTCGTTCGTCAGCAGGATCAGACCCTCAGTCTCGACGTCGAGGCGCCCCACTGCGAACACACGGGGTTCGCTCGGGACGATGTCGATGATGATCGGTCGACCATGGGTGTCACTCGAGGTCGTCACCACCCCGGCCGGTTTGTTCACGAGGTAGTACACGAGACCGGGGCGAACCCCGATCGGCACGCCGTCGACCACGATCGCGTCGCTCTCGACGTCGACCCGACGACCCAATTCGGCCACCGTTCCGTTCACGCTCACGCGCCCGGCGGCAATCATCTCCTCGCACACCCGACGCGAACCGAAACCATGACGGGCCAACACCTTCTGCAGGCGGTCACCTTGGGGCATCGCACGCGACTTCGCCGCCAACTGTTCCCACAACGGTGGCTCGGGGCGACGCTCGGACATGCCTCAGGCGGGGTGCTCGGTGGGACCGGGTAGGTCGGGGAGCTGCGGGATACGCAGCCCCTCCTCCAGTGCCTCGACGACGTCGGCACCGGGCACGAACTCGGCGAGGGCAGGAAGATCGGCGACGGAGTTGACGCCCAACTTCTCGAGGAACGCCGGCGTGGTGCCCCACATCACCGCCTGGCCGGGACCGGGGTCGCGACCCACCTGGTCGATGTACCCGCGGCCGAGCAACGTGCGCATCACCCCGTCGGGGTCGACACCGCGGATAGCGGCCACCTGGGCGCGCGAGATCGGCTGCTTGTAGGCGATGATCGCCAGCGTCTCGAGTGCCGCCCCCGACAGTCGAGCCTTTTGGCCGTCGAGGATGTACCGCTCGACGTACGCCGCGGTGTCAGGGTGACTCTGGTAGCGGTAGCCCCCGGCCACTTGAACCAACTGGAATCCGTGACCCGCCTCGTCATAGGCCTCGGCGAGCGAGTCGCACAAGGACGTCACCACGTCGACCGGCTGGTCGAGGATCTGAGCCAGCAGATCGGCCGGGACCGGTTCGGTCGCCACCAGGATCACGGCCTCGAGCGCACGCACGAGATCGCCGTCGATGGTCGGCTTCGGTTCCTTGTCAGCCATGGGTCCTCTCTCAGCCTTCGTAATCGTCGATCGATATCGCACCGGTGGAGACCAGCTCGCCATCGCCCACCCAGACGATCTCGATGTCACCGAAGCACTCGCCTTGATCGAGCTCGACGAAACCTTGTTTGAACAGTTCGAGCAGGGCGAGGAAACGCACGATCACCTCCATACGTTCGACCAGATCGGCCGTGAGACGCCGGAAGCTGATGCGCCCGACGCGCGGGAGTTCGTCGACCAACTCGGCCAAGGCGTCGCCGACACTGGCCTTGATCGCTGCCACATGGAACAAGTCGACCTTGGGCACCACCTTGGGAGTACTGGCCCTCACGTAGGCGGCGTGCACCTGCTTGGGCGAGACACCCTCGAGCAGATCGGGCATCAGTGACGAGTAACGCTCGTCCGGCCCGACGGAACGGGCGTAGGTGCGGTCGGCGGCATCGGCGAGACGGCCGAACACCTGACCCACGTCCTTGAACGTCTTGCATTCGAGCAAGCGTGCCAGGAGCAGGTCGCGCTCTTCCCACAGCGCCAACTCCTCGTCGAGGTCGACCTCCTCTCGCCCGGGAAGCAAGCGTCGGGCCTTGAGTTCGACCAACGTTGCGGCGATCAGCAGGAACTCGGTGGCCACCTCGAGATCGAGGGTCTGCATGGTGGACAGCTCGGCGAGATACGCGTCGACGATCACCGACAGGCTGACCTCGTGGATGTCGACCTGCTCTTTCAGGATCAAGTGCAACAAGAGGTCGAACGGCCCCTCGAACACGGGCGTGGAGACGTCGACGGCCATGACCCGAGGCTAATCGCCGAACCGGCCACGGCTCCGGTTATCGATCGCCGCCGATATTCGCCTCCCCCGACCGCGGTCCACCGTTAGCCTGCACGCGTGACCCGCGTTCTGTCGTGCATCCAGCCCACTGGGGTGGTCCATCTCGGCAACTATCTCGGAGCACTGCGCAACTGGGTCAGCGGACAACACGAGTGCGACGCGTTCCACGGTATCGTCGATCTCCACGCCCTCACCGTCACCGATCGGCCCGGAGTGGTGGGTCCGAGCACTCTCGAACTGGCCGCGACGCTGTTCGCCGTCGGCCTCGATCCCGACGTCGCCACGGTGTTCGTGCAGAGCCACGTTCCCGAGCACTCGCAACTGGGCTGGATCATGGAATGCACCGTCTCGTACGGCGAACTGAGCCGCATGACGCAGTTCAAGGACAAGGCCGCCAAACGCGAGGCCGACTTCGTGTCGGCGGGTCTGTTCACCTACCCCGCGCTGCAGGCCGCCGACATCTTGTTGTACGACGCCGACGAGGTGCCCGTCGGCGAGGACCAACGCCAGCACGTCGAGATCACCCGGGACATCGCCGTGCGGTTCAACGGCCGGTTCGGCGAGACCTTCGTCGTGCCCCGGGTCGTCACCCCCAAAGCCGGCGCCAAAGTGACCGACCTCCAGGACCCCGCCGCCAAGATGTCGAAATCGGCCGGCAGCGAGGCGGGCATCGTCTACCTGACCGACGAGCCCGCCGCGATCATGAAGAAGTTCAAACGGGCCGTCACCGACAGTGACGGTGAGGTGCGCTTCGACCGAGCCACCAAGCCCGGGGTGTCGAACCTGATCGAGATCCTGGCCGCCTGTACCGGTCGCGATCCGCTGTCGGTGGCCGCCGGGTACTCGCAGTACGGCCCGCTCAAGAACGACACCGGTGAGGCGGTGGTCGCGTTGCTCGCGCCGATCCAAACCCGCTGTCGAGAGTTGCTCGGCGACCGCGCGGAGTTGTCGCGGCTCCTGCGATTCGGCGCCGAAAAGGCCCGCGCCGTGGCCGCGCGCACCCTGGAGCGCGCCCACGACAACATGGGCCTCCTACGACCCGACTGAGGTCAGAGAACGCCGACGTCCACCAGTTCGGCGTGGACGACGATGCGGAACTTCACGCTGCCCGGCGGGTGACAGGCGACCAACGACAGGGTCTGGTTGTCGGAATTCGTCGTATAGAGCATCGGATCGGTCGGGGTGCGAATGTCGATCGCCGTCGTGCTGTAGGTGTACACCTTCCCGTCCACGGTCAGATAAATGGGCGAACCGACGCGCAACTTGTCGAGGTTGCGGAACTCGTGACCGTGAGATGTCCGATGCCCGAAGATGGCCACGTTGCCGGGCTGGTCGGGAGTGCGGGACTCGACGAGGTGCGAGGGATCCTTGTCGACGAAGTACACGTGCTCGCGCACCTTCGTCGAGAGTTTCACGTCGGGAATCCACAACTGTCCCGGGAAGTACTGGGCCGACGGCAACTGATTGGCCGGCGCCCCATGAATCGATGCCAACGGCGATCCGATGAACCAGCCGAAGATGTCGACGATGACGTCGGTGCCACCGTACGAATACAGCGTCACGCCCCGGGTGGCCGAGCGAACTTGCACGTGGTTGGGTACGGTGGTCCCCGCCCGATCCGAGTTGATGTTCGACGCGTCCGGTCGTGCCCGACCCGCCGGGTACACGGTGACGTATCCCTCGTCGAAAGCACGGGTCATGGTCACGTTGAGCGCCACCGCCGACGCCCCCGTCGACGGCACCCCGGCCGTTCCAGTCGTCGCCACCTCCACCGACCAGTCGTGATGGAGAGCCACGCTGGCTCCCAACGGGTCCGGGCCCGACCGGGTGTCGAGCAAACGGGTCGGGGCCACCGCGACGAAGAGCCCGTCGTCATCGACGGCCGCACCCGAGCCGGTGTAGTACCCCATGTAGTCGACGACCAAGTTCCCCCCGGCGTACGAGTAGAAGTCGACTCCGTTCGCGTTGGGACGCACGATCACTTGGTTGGCAATGGTCTGGCCGGCGCGCAGCACGTTGAGGTTGGACGTTTCGGGAAGCGCGGCACCGGCCGCTACCGCCGTCCAGTACGCGAAACCGTTGGCACGCACCTTGGAGTCCACCGCGGTGACGTTGAACACCAGACCCTCGACGCCCTCGGTGGCGAAGGGGACCTCGGACGGAATTTGTACGTTGACCCGGCCGTCGACGGGCACCACCGTCGTGCGACGGGTGTCGAGCACCCGGCGGGGCGCATCGGCGGGAACGAATCTCCCGATCCGTGACGTGGTGGCCGGCACGTAGTACCCGAAGAGGTCGACGATCAGATGAGATCCCACCGAGGCGTACAGGACGATGTTGCCCCACACCCCGACCTTGGCGGTCACGAGATTGGGCACGATGGTTCGATTGTCCGACATGTTCACGTTCGAGGTGTTGGGTTGAGCGGACCCCCACGGATACACGGTGACGAAACCCGCCCGATCCGGCTGGTACGCCGTCACGTTGAGCACCACCGACGTGGCGTCGGCGGGCACGCCGAATACGCCGGCGACGGCGACCACCGTCGACGAATTCGTTCCCGGTCGCGGGCCACCGCGGGTGTCGAGGATGCGAACGGGATCCACACCGCGAAATGCCGACGATCCGGCAGTCGATGCTGTCGCCGGCGACGCCGACACCGACGCTGACACCGGGGTCAGCGTGATGATTACGACGGTCGTCGTGACCCGCGCGAGGAATCGACGTGCGGCACCCATTGAACGTCCATAGTAGATGAGGACTCGTCGAGGTGCCGTCGTCCGGAGCGCTCAGATGTCGTCGGCCCGAAGAAGGGCCGCCACCACTTCATCGGGGCCCCGGCCCGCCAACACCGCCAAGGTCTCGGCGCATGAACCCGCCCGCCGACACAGTTCGAGCCCGATCTCCACGTGTCGGTGGTAATCGCGGAACCGCCGACCCCGCGCGCCCACGACGGTGGCCACCACACGACCCGCCGTCGACAGAGACGCGACGTTCTTGCCCAAATCGTGAAGGAGCGCGGCGGCCGTGGCCGCCCGCGACGCCTGTGGCAAGAGACCGACGAAACGGCGAGCCACCTCGATCGAGTGGCGACGGTCGGCGACCACCATCGTCCCCCAGAGCTCGCGCTCACCCGGACCGAGGATCGAGTCAACCCACTGCAGATCGTCGGTCGACGGCTCGGTCGACGACAGGGACCTCCACCACCTCCGCGCGAGATGAACGGACCGGCGCACGTTCCTCACTCGCCTCGGCCCACGCCGGCACGGGGGTGAGCGGTTCGATACTGATCGAACAATCGCTCCTGTGACACCCGCGTGTACACCTGCGTCGTCGAGATGGTCGCGTGACCGAGCAACTCCTGCACGATACGCAGATCGGCACCGTGGTCGAGCATGTGGGTGGCGCACGAGTGTCGCAACGCGTGCGGGGAAAGATGCGCGGTCAGACCGGCGCGATCGCCGTGACGAACGACGATCGCGTACGCCGCTTGGCGTCCGAGTCGACCCCCGCGCTGGTTCAAGAACACCGCCTCGGCATCACCGCGCCGCGCCCATCGCGGGGGCACCAGTTGGCCGCGACCCTCGGTCAACCAGCGGTGAACGGCATCGCGGGCGTGCGAGCCCACCGGCACCAGACGCTCTTTTGCCCCCTTGCCGTACAAGCGCACCATGCCGGACTCCAGATCGAGGTCACCCGACGACAATGCGCACACCTCGGAGATCCGTGCTCCGGTGCCGTAGAGCAGTTCGAGCAGGGCGCGGTCCCGCAGGGCGATCGGGTCGTCGCCAACCACCGCGGCGATCAGCGCCCCGACTTCTTCTTCGGCGAGCGGCTTGGGGATGCCCGCGGGCACCTTGATTCCCTCGAAGTCCGCGGTCGGGTCGTCGGTGCGCACCCCCTCGTCCACCATGAAGCGGTGGAACGTTCGCACCGCGGCCATGAGGCGCGCCACGCTCGAGGCCGCCGCTCCCGACCCGCGCCGTTCGTTGGCGAAACGATCGACGTCGGGTGGTCGCACCGACCGCACATCGAGGCCGCGGGCGGTCAACCACGCGCAGTAGCCCCCGAGGTCGCGGCGGTAGGCCGACACGGTGTTGAGCGACCGACCACGTTCGGCCGACAACCAACCCAGGAACTCCTCCACCTCGACCGGAAGATCCGCGGGGATCATCCCCTCGTCACATCCTCATCGACTCCACGGATCAGACGGTCGGCCAACAACAACCCGATGGTCGACTTCGCGTCCCGGATCTCACCGGCGACCACCATCTCGACGGCGCGTTCGAACGGAACCGTGAACACCTCCATGTGGGTCTCCTCGGGACCATGGTGCTCGCGCTCCACCGCCACGAGGTCGGTGGCCAGGTACACGTGCAATTCCGAGTCCGTCATGCCCGTCGACGGGTAGAACCGGTGCAACAGTCGCAGTCGTCCGGCGGTGTAACCGGCCTCTTCGAGCAACTCGCGCTGCGCCGTGCGCTCGGGGGGCTCGCCAACAACGTCGCGCATGCCCGCGGGTACCTCGACGATCTCCCGGCCAAATGCCGCCCGGTACTGGCGCAGCAGAACCACCGAGAGGCTCCCATCGCCTTCGACGAGCACGGGCACCACGGCCACGGCACCGGGCGAACGCACGATGTCGCGCGTGAACTCCTCGCCGTTCGGATCGCGGAACGTCCCGACCACCACCTCCCAGAGGTAGCCCCGGTAGACCGACCGGTCACCGAGATGTTCGAAGCGCCGCGCGGTCACGCGTTCGAGACGTGCGGGGCGGTGGCCTCCGCCGGGCGGTGGGCCGCGCGGTAGTCGAGCGAGGCCGACATCAGGTCTCGGAACAGCGGGTGGGGACGGTCGGGACGGCTCTTGAACTCGGGGTGCGCTTGGGTACCCACCCAGAACGGGTGGTCGACCAACTCGATGAACTCCACGAGCCTCTTGTCGGGCGAGGTTCCACTGCACAGGAAACCGGCCGCCTCGAAACGGTTCCGGTATTGGCTGTTGAACTCGTACCGGTGACGATGGCGTTCGCTGACCACTGGCTCCCCGTACGCCCGGGCCACCTTGGTGCCCGGCTGCAAAACGGCGTAATACGCCCCGAGGCGCATGGTGCCGCCTTTGTCGGTCACGTCGCGTTGATCGTTCATGATGTCGATCACGGGATGCTGACTGCTGGGATCGAACTCGGACGAGTGCGCATCGCTCATGCCGAGCACGTGTCGCGCGAACTCGATGGTCATCACCTGCATGCCGAGGCACAAGCCGAGACACGGAACGTTGTTGACGCGCGCGTACTCGGCCGCGGCGATCTTGCCCTCGACCCCGCGCACACCGAAGCCACCCGGGATCACCATGCCGTCGAGATCGCCGAGTCGACCCGCGGCCAGGAGTCCCTCCACCTCTTCGGCTTGGATCCAATCGATCTCCACCTGCGCACCGTGATGAAAGCCAGCGTGCTTGATGCTCTCGACGACCGAGAGATACGCGTCGTGCAACTCTATGTACTTGCCGATCAATCCGATGCGTACCGGCTTGGTCGCGCTCTCGACCATCGTCACCACGCGCTCCCACGAACTCAAGTCGGGTTGGGCGTCGATGCGCAGCGTCTCGCAGACCACCGCGTCGAGACCCTCGTCGTGCAGCACGAGCGGCAACTCGTAGATGTTGCGCACGTCAGCCGCGTTCACCACCGCACGCTCGTCGACGTCGCAGAGGTTCGACACCTTGCGCTTCAGGCTCGGGCTCAAGGGCTCCTCGCTACGGCACACGATGACGTCGGGTTGGATGCCCCGGCTGCGCAGTTCGGTGACCGAGTGCTGGGTCGGCTTGGTCTTCTGCTCACCCGAAGGGCCGATGAACGGCACCAACGTCACGTGGATGTAGCACACGTGGTCGCGACCGGCTTCCTTGCGATACTGGCGAATCGCCTCCAAAAACGGGAGGATTTCGATGTCGCCGACCGTTCCGCCGACTTCGGTGATCACCACGTCGACGTCCTCGGTGGCCATGCGCCGAATACGTCGCTTGATCTCGTCGGTGATGTGCGGGATCACCTGCACGGTCTTGCCGAGGTAATCGCCGCGACGTTCCGCGGCCAGCACCGCTTGATAGATCGAACCGGTCGTGGCGTTGGAATTGCGAGTGAGGTTCTCGTCGATGAATCGCTCGTAGTGACCGAGATCGAGATCGGTCTCGCCGCCGTCGTCGGTGACGAACACCTCTCCGTGTTCGAAGGGATTCATGGTGCCGGGGTCGACGTTGATGTAGGGATCGAGTTTCTGCATCGTCACCCGCAGACCGCGCAACTTCAACAGTCGTCCGAGCGAGGAAGCGGTGAGACCCTTGCCGAGCGAACTCGCGACCCCTCCGGTCACGAAGATGTGCTTCGACATGTCGACCTCCCGTTTCATGGCGCCCAACGAGCACCCACAACGGGATAACACCCTACCCGCCCGACGACCGACTCACCGACATACCGACGGGAGCCGACGGCAGTCAGCCCGCCAGCAACTCGCGGGCGTGTCGACGAGCGGCGGCGCTGTCGGGACGGCCCGAGAGCATGCGCGCGACCTCGTCGACCCGTTCGTTGCCAGCCACCACCTCGGCGCTGGCCCGCGTGCGCTCGGCTCCGTCGACCGTGACGATCTGCTTGCGAACGACGATGTGGCGATCGGCGACTGCGGCCACCTGAGCCAAATGGGTGACGACGAACACCTGGTGCTCGCGGGCCAGACGGGACAGACACTGTGCGACGGCGTTGGCAGCGGTTCCGCCGATTCCGGCGTCGACCTCGTCGAAAATGAGAATCGGCGGCCCGTCGGTGAGGACCATGCGGATCGCCAACATCGTGCGGGCCAACTCGCCTCCCGAGGCCACTTTGGCCAGCGGAGCGGCCGGCGAACCCGGGTTGGCGGCCAGCAGGAACGTCACGTCGTCGGCGGGGTCGTCACCGGCAACCTCGATGCTGACGATCGCGCGCTCCATGGCCAGTTCGGCCAGGTGCTCGGTGACCTGACGACCGAGCGTGGCGGCGGCACCACGCCGGGCGGCGGCCACCGCGGCCGCGGCCGAGCGCTCGACGGCCAGCGCCGTGCGCCGTTGCACCTCGAGTTCGCGCACCCGCACCTCGAATGACTCCAGTTCGGCCAGCCGTTTGGCGCTCTCACCCTGGTAAGCGAGTACTTCGGCCAGAGAATCGCCGTACTTGCGCTGCAGTTCCCGCAGGTCACGGCGACGGCCACGCACCTCGGCCAAACGCTCGGGATCGTCCTCACAGGCCTCGGTGACCCGCCGCAGGTCACGGGTCAGGTCGGCCAACTCCGAGGCCAGATCGCGCAACCGGGCCAACTCGGCGGCGAACGGCCCGCGGCCGTTGAGCCCAGCGATGGCCGACCCGATGGCGTCACCAGCGGCGCCGTCGGCATCGAGGGCGGCCACAGCGGCCTCCCCCGCCTCGCGATGTGCGGTGGCGTCGGCCAAGGTGTCCTCCAGGACCTCGAGACGCTGGTCCTCCTCGGGGTCGGCGATTCCCAACGCCTCGATTTCGTCGACCTGGAACCGCAACAGGTCGATCTCACGGGCCCGACTCTTGGCGTCACCGCCGAGGGCGGCCAGGGCGGCGTCGATCTCGGTGATGCGCCCCCGGGCCGCGCGGAGGGGGCCGAGGTCACTACCGGCGAACTCGTCGAGGGCCGCCCGTTGCACCGTCGCGGCCAACAAACTCTGGTGCGTGTGCTGTCCGTGAAGGTCGACGAGACGTGCTCCGAGTTCGGCCAACTGGCTCACCGTCGCCAGGCGACCGTCGACGTAGGCGCGCGATCGCCCGTCGAGGGGCACCACCCGCGTCAGCACATGCTCATCGTCTCCGACCACGAATCGACCCTCCACGCGGGCTTCGGTGGCGCCGGCGCGCACCCGCGCGGCGTCGGCACGACCGCCCACCAACAGCGAAATGGCCTCGATGATCATGGTCTTGCCGGCCCCGGTCTCACCGGTGAGCACGATCAGCCCCTCGGAGAACACCACGTCGAGTCGGTCGATCAAACCCAGGTCTTCGATATGGAGTTCGGTCAACATGACGGTCAGCGGTCGGCAAGTCCGAACTTGGCCTTCAGAACCTGATGGAACCGTCGGCTCTCGAGTCGTACGAAGTGAGCGGGTCGATCGGACGCCGAACAACGCACCCGGTCACCGGGTTGCAACACCACCGCTTCCTGTCCGTCGACGGTGAGGCCGACCGGACGCTGGCCCACCACCTCGATCTCCACCGACTCGTCGGAGCGCAGCACGAGCGAGCGGTCGAACAACATGTGCGGGGCCAAGGGGGTGATGAGAATGGCCTGATGTTCCGGCGAAATCACGGGACCACGCGCCGAGAGCGAATAGGCCGTTGAGCCGGTGGGTGTGGCGACAAGTATTCCGTCGGCTTGGTAGGTCGTGAATGGGGCGCCGTCAATGTGCAGTCGCAAGCGCACGGTCTGCCCCGCGTGCTGCTTCTCGAATGACGCCTCGTTCAACGATCGCCACGCGTGTCGACCCGCTGCCGTGGTGGCCACCACATCGAGAACCAGCCGCCGTTCGATGTGCACCTCGTGGGCGAAGAATCGTGCGAGTGCCGCTTCGGCGTGAGCCGGTTCGACCTCGGCGAGATACCCGAGCAATCCGACGTTCACCCCCAGAACCGGGACGTCCGCCCCCTCGAGCAGGGCGACAGCGCGCAACATGGTTCCGTCACCACCGATACTCACGACGAGGCCGGTGTCGGCGGCGACCCCGGTCACCGTCTCGATCGCATCCACCCTCAAGGTGGCGGCGTCGAGAGCCAAGGCGACGGGATGGTGGCCGTGCGCGATGAGCCAACGCGCCACCCGCCCGGCCACCGTGGCGGCCTCGGGGCGGTCGGTGGTACCGACGATCAGGACGTTCACGGGTTCATCATTCCATGCCGGTGTGGCAGAACCGCGTGCAAGAGGAACTCACGGTTGCCTTCGGCGCCGGTGATCGGCGAGGGAATCACATGGGCGACCGATGCACCCGCGGCCTCGCAGGCCGCCCGAACGTCGGCCACGGCGACGTCGTGCAAGGCGGGATCGGTGATCACCCCACGCCCGCGCGACACGTCCCGCTTGCCCACCTCGAACTGCGGCTTCACGAGCAGCACCATGAATGCGCCGGGCTCACACACGCTCACGAGGGCCGCCACGACGAGGGTGAGCGAAATGAAGGAGAGGTCGGCCACCACCGCGTCGACCCGACCCCCGATGGAGTCCGGTGTCACCTCACGCACGTTGAAACGCTCGATCACGGTCACGTCATCGTGCGCCCGGATGCGTGGATGCAGTTGTCCGTGGCCCACGTCGAGGGCCACCACGTGCCGGGCACCGCGTTGTAACAGACAATCGGTGAACCCACCGGTCGAGGCACCCGCGTCGAGCACCCGCAGACCGCTCACGTCGAGACCCAAGCCCGACAGCGCCGCATCGAGCTTGTCTCCCCCACGGCTCACGAATCGCGCGGGCGGACCGTCGATCAGCACGGCGTCGGCCGGGTCGACCTGTCGCGCGGCCTTGTCGGCGATCGCGCCGTTCACCCGCACGCGCTGGGCGTCGATCAACTCGGTGGCTTCACGACGACCGCTCACCAGCCCCCGACGGACCAGTTCGGCGTCGAGCCGCTGTCGACGGGACATGCGAACTCAGACGGCGCTTGGGCCGCCCGCAGTCGGCGCAGCCTTCTTGGTCGCAGCCTTCTTGGTCGCAGCTTTCTTCGTCGCAGCTTTCTTCGTCGCGGCTTTCTTCGTCGCGGCTTTCTTCGTCGCAGCCGGCGGGGTGGTCGCGGGCTTCTTCGCCAGTCCCTTGGTGGCCGCTGACACCAACAACGTGCGGGTGGCGTCGAGGCTCTTGTTCAGGACTTCGACCTGCTTCTCCAGTTGGTCGATACGCACCATCAGTCGTCCGAGTTGCTTGGCCACCTCTTTTTGCACCGACATCGAGAACTGCTCGGCCGATCGACGCGCGACGGCGCTCACCTCGGCCACCACTTTCTCGGCATCTTTGCGTCGCTGATCCCCCGCCTTGAGCAGGTCGCGCACGAACTTCTCGGCGATGTCGGGCGACATCGGGGTCACGGTGTCGAGCAACTTCTTGAGGGAATTCTTCGAGATCTGGTTCTTCGCCATGACGCCACGCTACCCCCGGCGGGAACCGAAAAATTCTCGATGTGGCGAGCGACTCAGACGTCGAGTAGTCGAGTGGCCACCGCGGCCAGATCGGGACCGTCGAACCAGATCGCGAGGTCGTCGACCCGTGCTCCCGGCGGGGTCACACCCGAGCGCACCAGTGCGTAACGGCACCCGAGTGTGACCGCGAAGGAACCGTCGGTGCTCGGTCGATCGCCCACCATCACCGCCGCGGCGTCGACCCCGGACTCGACGGCCCGCACCACTTCGGCCATGGGCGCATGCGGTTTGCCGGCCACCGTTGGCGCGCATCCCGCCGCCGTTGCGATGGCCGCCAGGATGCTTCCGCCACCCGGGATCGGCCCGTCCGGGGTGGGATAGGTCGCGTCGTCGTTGGTGCCGACCAGGCGGGCACCGAGGCGCACCGCGGTGGCGGCGCGACGCATCACGTCATAGTCGAAGTCGCGGTGGAACCCCACCAGGACCACGTCGACCATCTCGCCAGCGTCGACACGGGCCGCCGACACAACCATGACGTCCGCGGCGAGAGCTTCGTGGATCCCGGGGCCACCGCACACCAACACCCGTTCACCCGCGCGCACCATCCGGGCCCCCGCCATCGCCGAGGTCACCACGTCGCCACGGGCCGGGATGCCGACATCGGCCAGGGCACGCTCCTGGTCGCCGACGGTCGCCGAGGAATTGTTGGTCACGAAAAGAACCCGATGGCCCGCCGCACGCAACCGCGCCACGGCGTCGCTCGACCCCGGGATCGGTCGGTGGGCCAACCACACCACACCGTCGAGATCGCACAGAACCACGGGCTTCATCGGGTAGTGATTCTGCCACCGAAGGTGACAACCTAGAAGGGTGCCCCGCTTCGAACCCTTCACAGCGTTGCGATATTCGACCTCCGACTTGAACGCGGTGGCCGCTCCGCCCTACGACGTTCTGTCCGAAGCCGACCGCGAGGATCTAGCGAACCGACACCCGGACAACATCGTGCACGTCGACGTTCCCCGCGAATCCGACGGCCCCGGTCGCTACGACGCCGCCAACGCGGTGTTGCGGGTCTGGGTGGCCGACGGTGTCCTGGTGCGCGACCCCCGTCCCTCGTTCTCGATCTATCGCATGGCGTTCAGCGACGAGTCGGGTCGTCCCCGCACCACCGTCGGGGTGATCGGAGCCCTCGAGGTGGTCGACGAAGGCGCCGGCGGGGTCCTGCCCCACGAGCGAACCACCCCCAAGGCCAAGACCGATCGCCTCGATCTCACGCGCGCCACCCTCACCAACCTCTCGCCGGTCTGGGGCCTGTCGCTGGCGCAGGGGTTGACCGAACTGCTCCAGGAGCCGGGCGAGGTGGTGGGCGTGGTCGGGGCCGAGGGCGTGGTGCACACCATCGAGCGAGTCGACGATCCCGTCCGGGTGGCCGCCATCTCGGCCGCGGTGGGATCGGCCGACGTGGTCATCGCCGACGGTCACCATCGATACGCCATCAGTCGCACCTTCCGGGACGAACAACGAGCGCACGACACCGGCACCCGGGGCTCGGCCGAGTTGACCATGACCTACATCGGCGAGCTGATCGAGGAGCAGCTGAGCGTCGACGCGATCCATCGCCTCTACACGGGCGTCACGGTCGACGCGTTGTCGAGGGCTCTGGGCGAGTTCTTCGACATGTCGCCGGCGGGAGTCGTCGAACCCGCGATCACCCACGAGATGCGTGATCGCGGTGCGTTGGTGCTGGTACACACCGACGGTACCGGCACGTACCTCGTCCCCCGGGCCGACAAGTTCGTCGGCGTCCGCGATCTGGACGGAGCGCGACTGGAGCACGCCCTCACCGACGTGACCCACGAAGTGGCCTACCAACACGGCGTCGATCTGGTGCGCGACATCGTCGCCGCGGGGTCGGCTGTCGCGGGTGTTCTGATCCGACCG
>JBJTBM010000007.1:0-19338 GCA_046091365.1 Acidimicrobiia bacterium
TCGTCGTCGATGATCAGTTGATGGATCGGGTCGGCATCGTGCCCGTACGGCGCGGGCCAGTGCGGGGCGACGTATCCGGCCTCGGCCAACTGTCGCCCGCTCGGACGGGGATTGGCGGCGATCCAGTCGCGCACGGCGACGCGACGCGGATCGTCGGCGGCGGGCATCTGGAAATCCATGTGGCGAGAATATTGGGGAGACCCCCATCGGCGTACCATCGCAAAGTGTCCCGCCTCGGTCCCAGCCACACGTGGAACTTCTCGGACTCGTGGGAGGCCATCGCCCGAGCGATCCCCGACGCACCCGCCCAATACGGGTTCTCGCACCGCGACGGGTCGCGGGTCGACCACACCTGGTCCCAGTTCGACCGCCGCGCGAACGGCATCGCCTCCACCCTGATCGCGTCGGGTGCGTCGCACCAGGACAAGGTGGCGCAGTACATGTACAACTGTCCGCAGTACCTCGAGAGCATCCTGGCCACGTTCAAGGCGGGCCTGGCCCCGGTGAACACCAACTATCGCTACACACCCGACGAACTGGTCTACATCTGGGACAACGCCGACGTCGTGGCCGTCGTCTTCCACGGTTGTTTCGCCGACACCATCGACGGCCTGCGTCACCGCGTGCCCCGCGTCGTCTCGTGGTTGTGGGTCGACGACGGAAGTGGACCCTGCCCCGGGTGGGCGACCGATTACGAGGCCGCGGCCGCGGCCGGCACCGCCGAACCGGTGGTGGCACCGTGGGGACGATCCGGCGACGATCTCCTGCTGATCTACACGGGCGGCACCACCGGCATGCCCAAGGGCGTCATGTGGCGTCAGGAGGACCTGTTGCTCGCCCTCGACGATGCGAACCGCGTCAAGTTGCCGGCGACGCCGACCGCCGACGCGCTCGACCAGCGCGTCGCCAAGCGCGGCCCGCGCAACCTTCCCGCCGCGCCGCTGATGCACGGAACCGGTCTGTTCAACGCCATGAGCAACCTGATGGTGGCCGGTTCGATCGTCACCATGCGCGGTCGCAAGTTCGATCCGGTCGAACTGCTCGACACCATCGACCAGCTCGGCGTGAACTCCATGTCGATCGTCGGCGACGCCTTCGCCAAGCCCATCCTGCGCGCGCTCGATGCCGAACCCGATCGCTGGAGCACGGCGTCACTGCGCGTCATCATCTCGAGCGGTGTGATGTTCGCCGCCGAGACCAAGGCGGGTTTACTGCGCCACAACTCGCGTCTCATCATGGTCGACGCGCTCGGTTCGTCCGAGGCCATCGGCATGGCACAGAACACCACCACCGCCGACGGTTCGTCCAAGACCGCCACCTTCCAACTCGGACCGCGAACCAAGGTGCTCACCGAGGAGGGGCGCGAGGTGGTGCCGGGCAGTGGAGAGTTGGGACGCGTCGCACTGCGCGGGCACACACCGATCGGCTACTACAAGGATCCCGAGAAGTCGGCCAAGACCTTCGTCGAGTACGACGGGGTCCGTTGGTCGATCCCCGGTGACTGGGCCACGGTCGACGCCGACGGAACCGTGCAGTTGCTCGGGCGCGGTAGCCAGTGCATCAACACGGGAGGCGAAAAGGTCTACCCCGAGGAGGTCGAGGAGGTTCTGAAGTTGCATCCCGACGTCGCCGACGCCGCGGTGGTCGGTCTGCCCGACGACCGCTTCGGTCAAGCCATCACCGCACTCGTCGAGCCCCTCCCCGACCGGACCGTCGACGAAGCCGCGATCATCGCCCACGTGCGTTCGCGCCTGGCCGCCTACAAAGCCCCCAAACGCGTGGTGTTCGTCGAATCCGTCGGTCGGGCCGGAAACGGAAAACTCGACTACCAGAGCCTCACCGAGCGGGCGGCGAAGTCGCTCGGCTAGCGTCCGACGGCGATTCCTCCCCCACCGTCCGGGTCACATCCTCGGACACGAACCAGGAGCGGTACCCATGGCAGCACTCGGATACGACGGCAAGGTCGCGATCATCACCGGCGCCGGTGGTGGCCTCGGCCGCCAGCACGCGTTGCTCATGGCTCGGCGCGGCGCGCTGATCGTCGTGAACGACCTCGGTGGATCGATCGACGGGACCGGAGCCAATGCGTCGGCGGCCCAGAAGGTCGTCGACGAGATCAAGGCCGCCGGAGGCGAGGCGGTCGCCGATCACAACACGGTGGCCACCCCCGAGGGCGGCGCGGCCATCGTGCAGACCGCGATCGACGCATTCGGTCGCGTCGACATCGTGATCAACAACGCCGGAATCCTGCGCGACAAAGCGTTCCACAACATGGAGCCGGATCTGCTCAACCCGGTGCTCGACGTGCACCTGAAAGGTGCCTTCTACGTCACAAAGCCGGCGTTCGTGCGCATGCGCGAGCAGGGATACGGGCGCATCGTCTCCACCTCGTCGGCCGCCGGTGTGTTTGGCAACTTCGGTCAGACCAACTACGGCGCCGCCAAGATGGGCTTGGTCGGATTCACGCGGGTTCTCGGGGTCGAGGGCGCCAAGTTCAACATCAAGGCCAACGCCATTGCGCCGTTGGCCATGACCCGTATGACCGAGAACATCCTCGGCGGTCTGAAGGACAAACTCGACCCGGGTCTGGTGTCTCCGCTCGTCGCGTTCCTGGCCCACGAGGACTGCCCAGTGTCGGGCCAGTTGTTCTCGGTCGGCGGCGGGCGCGTCGCCCAGGTCTTCCTCGGCGAGACGAACGGTTACTACAACCCGAACCTCACTCCCGAGGACGTGCAGGGCAACTGGGACACGATCACCGATCGTTCGACCTACTCGGTCCCCAACAACCTCGGTGACGAGACCGCACTGTTCCTACCCTTCTTCAAGTGAGGACCCACCGATGATCGACGTCGAGGAATTCGGACACCGGGCCAGCGAATGGCTGGCGACCAACAAGAAGCTCGCTCCGCGCGATTACGGCGCGATCTGCCCGCCCGACCTCGTCGACGCCGGCCTCGCCTGGCAACGGCACCTGTACGCCTCCCGGTACGCCGGCATCCATTGGCCGACCGAGTTCGGTGGGCAGGGTCTCACGGCGGCCCACCAGGCGCAGTGGCTGTACGAATGCGCGTTAGCCGGAGTGCCGGGCGTGTTCAACATGGTGGGTCTGGTGTTGGCCGGTGGTGCGATCCAGAAATTCGGCACCCCCGAGCAGCAACGCCGACACCTCGAGGCCACGGTGCGCGCCGATCACGTGTGGTGCCAGTTGTTCAGTGAGCCGGGTGCGGGCAGCGACCTGGGCTCGTTGAGCACGCGGGCGGTTCGCGACGGAGATCGGTACATCGTCAACGGACAGAAGGTGTGGTGCTCCGGTGGTCGCTACAGCAACTGGGGCATCCTCATGGCCCGCACCGATGTCGACGCGCCCAAGCACAAGGGGATCAGTTTCTTCCTGATGGACATGAGCCTGCCCGGCATCGAGATCCGACCGCTGAAGCAGATGACCGGTGAGGCCGAGTTCGACGAGGTGTTCTTCACCGACGTCGAATTGCCCGCCGACGCACTGCTCGGACCGTTGCACGGGGGCTGGGGCGTCGGAATGGCGGTGCTCACCTCGGAACGCGGACACATCGGCACGAGCGTCATCTCACTCGAGCGGCGACTGGAGTCGATCTCACGGCTGGCACAAGGGCGCAAGTTGAGCGCGACCGAAACCCAGGAACTGACCAAGTTGCTGTCCAAGGGCATGGCCTACAAGGCGATGGCCCAACGACAGGGGCCGGTGGCCTCGACCGCGGCGTCACTGATGAAGCTGGGGATCACCGAGATGATGTTCGACACGGCGATGCTGCGGGCCGACATCGCCGGGGTGGAGGCCACTCTGGAGGGGGCTGACGCGTTCGGGTTGCTGTCGGCGCCCGGCGGTCGGATCGCGGGCGGGACGAGCCAGGTGCAGCGCAACATCATCGGGGAACGCCTGCTCGGCCTCCCCCGCGACCCCTCGCACTAACCCCACGTAAATGCGACAATTTGTCGCTTTGTGTACACGCGGCGTGCACACAAAGCGACAAATTGTCGCATTTTGGTCATTGGGCGGGGGGACGGTCGGCGTCCAAGATCGTCCCATCGCCCGTAGAATTCTCCCTCTTGGCCATCAACGGGATCATGGGTACAGAATCGTGAAAGTCGCATCCACGAACGGCGTGAAGGTCGAATTGCACGACCTCGGTGGCACGGGCCCGAACATGCTCATGTCGCACGCCAACGGCTTCCACGGGCTGTGCTGGAAACCGGTGGCGGCAAACCTCGTGAAAAGGTTCCATTGTTGGGCACACGACCACCGCGGGCACGGCGACACCGCCGCTCCCGCGGACTGGAAGGTCGCGTGGGCGGGTTACGCCGCCGACGCCACCGCCGCCGCCAAGGCTGTCGCGCAGAAGGGCGGCATCATCGGCGTCGGTCACTCGATGGGCGGGGCCACCCTCCTTCTCACCGCGATGAAGAACCCCGGTCTCTTCCGTGGACTCCTGTTGTACGAACCGATCCTGTTTCCCGACGACGTGAAGCGACCGGCGAACCGTCCAAACGCGCTCGCCGACGGTGCGGCTCGACGCAAGCCCTCGTTCAAATCGATCGACGACGCGATCAAGAACTATTCGTCGAAGTTGCCGATGTCCGGTTTCACCCCCGAAGCCCTCGAGGCCTACGTGCACGGCGGCTTCCGCAAGGGCGACGACGGTCAGGTGCACCTCAAGTGCTCGCCCGAACTCGAGTCGGAGAACTTCAAGAACCCCCAGATTCCCAACCTCTGGAAGAAGTTGCCCGACATCGACATCCCCGTCTGGGTCCTGAGCGGACATCCCGAGCCCTTCCAACCCTCGGGCTTCGCCGAGGCCATCGCCGACCGTCTCCCGCAGGGCAAGCACATCGAGTACAGCGACCTCGACCATTTCGGCCCCTTCGTCGACCCGGTGCGCATCGCACGCATCGTCGACACCTTCGCCGACACGCTCGAACCATGACCGAGATCGTCGACACCCCGGGTTCGGGCGCGTTCGGCCCCGGGGTCGATCGACTCGACGCCCGTGCCGACGAGGTTCTCGAACCGTGGCGTTCGAACTCCTCGGCCTCGCGCGTGTTCACCGCGGCCAGCCAACTCGGCGACTTCAGTCTGGTCTGGCATCTCCTCGGCGCGGCGCGCGGCGTCACCAGCCCCAAGCGCGCCGCTCAGGCGGTGGCGCTGTCGGCGTTGTTGGGCGCCGAGTCGTTGATCGTGAATCAGGGAGTGAAGCGGGTCTTCAAGCGCGAGCGTCCGACCACCGGCGGCGACGAGCGCTTCGACGTTCGTACGCCGTCGACGAGCAGCTTCCCGAGCGGGCACGCCAGTTCGGCCGTCTTCGCCGCGACGATCCTCACGACCTGGGACGGCAAGCGGTCGGCTCCTCTCTGGTTCGGCCTGGCCGCGGTGGTGGGCACGAGCCGGGCCTTCGTTCGCATCCACCACGCCAGCGACGTGATCGGCGGCGCGGTCGTCGGGCTCGGTCTCGGCATGCTGGTTCGCCCCTTGGTCAAGCGCCTGCGCTGATCTCCAGACGGGCGATGCCGCCCGCGATCCCGACCACCCGCACCCCGCGACCCTCACCTTGCCATCGGTCACCCGCGCGTAGTTCGCCGGAAACCGCGAATTGCCGACGATCGATCCCCGACGCCTCTTCACGCTCGTCACCGAACTCGACACGGTGCACGATGACGAAGTCCGAGTCGTGGAATCCGTCGTCTCCGGCGGCACTCACCAACTCGACGGTCAACAGCGATGTCCCGTCGAGCGGAACAACGACCAGAACCGGACCCTCGGGCGCCGACCGCGCGCCGATTTCGACGGTCGAGCGTCCACCAAGCGTTTCGACCACTCGTTCGCGTCCGATCCAGCCCACTGCGACGAGGTCGATCGCCAGAGCACCCGGTCCGTGGCGTCGGGTCGGCTCGGCCGAGCGAGCCGCCGCGCTGTCACTCATGAGGTCGAACGGACTGTCGTACGAGTGACCCCCGAGTCCCTGCTCGGTCAGGGAACTGTGCGGCCAGTCGAGACCGTGTCCCAGTTCGTGTTCGATCAGGTCGAGCGGCGGCGTGTCGTTCCACATCGGCATGAAATCTGACGCGCCGACGTACACGTATCGACGCGTCGCGCGAGCCGAGCAATCGTCCGTGCACGGTCGACCCGGGCCGCCGCGCCCGCCCTCGACGTCCTCGGCGTGTTGGGCATCGGCGATCACGATGACTCCGTCGGATTCGTCCGCCGACTGGTCGATCGCCCGCTCGACGCATTCCGGCGACGACTCGTCCGCGAGGATCGACACCTCACGGGTGGCGGGCACGAACCGCGGGACGTAGGCGCCACCCGACCACCGGGCGAAGTAGTCCGAAACCGGTTCCAGGAGCCCGACGATCTCCTCGGCCGACCGTTTCATACGCCCGTCGACATCGGCGTAGTACGGATCGGCCACGCCCACCGGCACGCGACACACCGCCACTTCCCAGGTGTCGGGACCGTTCGCACCGTCGAGGCGGGTTCGCGCGCGGGCGAGGAGCGCACCGAGTGGGTCGACCGAGAATGGTCCAGCGGGGACCGTCGACCCCGGACCACAGGCGACCAGCACGATCGCGACCAGCACGACTCGGACCGGGCGCTTCATCGTCGGCGAACCGTAGCCTCGAAACCGTGACCACGGGAATCCGCTTTGATCGAAAGATGTCCGAGGCCGAGGGACTCATATGGCGTCTCGACAAGGACCCCTACCTGTCGTCGACGTTCGCAAACCTGTCGGTCCTCGACCGCGCGCCGGACTTCGATCGTCTACGTCGACGCATGGATCGGGCGTCGATCGCCATCCCGCGCCTGCGCCAACGGGTTCAGTCCGCACCGGCGAACCTGACACCACCGCTGTGGGTGGACGATCCCGACTTCGACATCGACTACCACGTGCGAAGAATCGCACTTCCGGCGCCGGGCTCGATGCGCCAGATGCTCGACCTCGCGACCCTGATCACGAACGACCCCTTCGACCGCACCCGACCTTTGTGGCAGTTCGTCGTCATCGAAGGTCTCGAAGGCGGCCGCGCGGTGCTGGTCGAGAAACTGCACCACTCGATCGCCGACGGCGAGGGCAGTGTGCAGTTGTCGTTGCAATTCTTCGACTTCGAGCGCGACGCCCCCGAACCGGCCCCGTTGCGGTGGGAGCCGGAATCCGACACCAGTTCGATGGTCAACCTCGACGTGTGGCGCGAGATGCTCGCCGGGCCACTGAAGTTGCCCTTGGCTCTCGTTAAGCAGGTGCGCGATCTCATCGCCGACCCCGGTCAGATCCCGGCGAACGGCTCGGCCACGATCGATTCGTTGCGCGGTGTCGTCGGTCAACTCACCGACGTCGAACCGGCACGATCGCCACTGTGGACCACCCGTTCATTGCGGCGACACTCCGAGGTGTTGCGCGCCCCGTTCGCGGCCACCCGTGATGCCGCCCGGGAACTGGGCGGCACATTGAACACCGCACTCCTGTGTGCCGCCGCCGATGCCGCGGGTCGCCACCACCGCGCTCTGGGCATTCCGGTCGAACATTTGCGCGCGTCGATGGCCATCAGCACGCGCAAGCTCGACGGCGAGGCTCCCAATGCGTTCTCCCTCGCACGCATGCTGGTGCCCACGGGCGACATGGCGGTTCGCGAACGCTTCGCCGCCGTGCACGAGGCCACGGTCGCCGCCGCTGACGGGTCGGCCGGTTCCCTGGTCGGCACCGCTGCCTCGCTGGCCACCTCGTTGCCGACCGGCCTCATCACCCGCGTCGCCCGCCTGCAGTCGCAGACCATCGACTTCGCGACGTCGAACGTGAAGGGAACCCCGATCCCGGTCTACGTCGCCGGCTCGGAGATCGTGGCCAACTACCCGCTCGGGCCACTCGGCGGGGTGGCGTTCAACCTCACCTTGTTGTCCCACGTGGGCAGCCTCGACATGGGTCTCAACGTCGATGCGGGAGCCGTGAGCGATCCGGAATTGTTGCGCGATTCGCTGCAGGGAGCCTTCGCCGACCTGGTGGCCGCGGTGCGGCCCAAGAAGAAGCGGACGCCGCGACCGAAGTGATCAGCCGCGAACCGCGGAGGTCAACAGGTTGCGCACGTCGAGCAACAGGTCGCTGACCTCACCGGCCGACACCAACTCGCGCCGAACCATCTGGGCCAACGCGCCGTCGATGGCCGCCAGCGCCTGGTCGATGACTTCAGACGACACCACCCGGATGTCGTTGATGTCGAGTTCGGTGATCTCCTCGGCTACCTGAGATGTCATCGATGTCATCGGGTTCTCCTGTCGATCACCGTGCGCCGGTGACCCGACGTCGGTTGCTGTCCGTGAAGGTGACTCCGTGAAGGTAACTCACGCACGTTCCCCTGACGCGGATCGTACACCTGAGGTGTCGGACACACCGGGCATACCCGTACATCGTTTCGAACGATGCCCAGCACCTACGATCCGACCATGGATCTGAACGGGGCAGGAACGGTCGTCACCGGGGCATCGGGCGGCATCGGAGACGCCTTGGTGCGTCGGTTCCACGCGCTTGGAGCGCGGGTGGTCGCCAGCGACGTGCAACCCGCGGGCATCGCGGCTCTGGCCGCCGAACTGAACGCCGTTCGCCCGCGCTCGGTGTCGGCGATCACCGCCGACGTCTCGACCGAGGAAGGCAACCGGGAACTCGTGACCGCGGCCCGCGCGTTCCTCCAGCAGGATGATGGCGACGGCATCGACCTCTTCTTCGCCAACGCCGGGGTCGGTGGCGGCACCTTTCTCGAGAACACGAGCGAGGATCAATGGAACCTGGCGTTCGCGGTCAACGTGCACGCGCACCGTTGGGCGATGAAGTACCTCATCGGCGACTGGCTCGCGCGCGGTGGTGGCTACTTCTGCTCCACCGCGTCGGCCGCCGGTCTGTTGAGCCAGATCGGATCGGGTCCGTACTCGGTCACCAAACACGCCGCGGTGTCCTTCGCCGAGTGGGTGTCGATCACCTACGGCGACCGCGGGGTCAAGGTGAGTTGTCTGTGCCCTCAGGGCGTGAACACCAACATGTTGCGCCAGAGCGACGAGGGATTCGGGAACGCCACCAACGTCGTCCGTGCGGCCGGGGTGGTACTCGAACCTTCCCGGGTGGCCGAGGTTGTGAGCGACGCCATCGCCGCCGAACGCTTCCTGATCCTCCCCCACCCCGAGGTCGCCGATTACGAGCAGCGCAAGGCGGCCGATCGAGATCGCTGGCTCGGCGGTATGCGCAAACTGCAGGCCCGGGTTCTCGGAAACGGCTGAACGTGCCGCCCAAGTCGACCAACGAGCAGGCCGAAGTGCTCCGACACCTCGGTCTGGTGGCCGGCGAGGAGGTTCGCTTCCGACGGGCCGACCGCGGCCGGTGGCAGTCCGGTCGAATCTCGTGCGTCGAGCGTGACGGCAGCATCACGGTTCACGACTCGCACGGTGCGGCACGCTCGTTGCGGCCCGAGAAGCTCGAGGTGAAGCGACCAGGGAAGCGACGCAAGCTCGTCTGGACTCCGGTGAGCGACGTGGCGGTGACCTGGGAGCAACTCACTCTCTTCTGAGCGACTACCCTCGCCCCATGGGCGTACGACTGGATCCTGAAGACGAATACATGCACGAGCTCGGCCCCGAGTCGAACTTCAACGAGAGCATGTACATCAACTGCTTCGACCCCCGGAACAAGGTCGGCGGATGGTTCCGCATGGGTAACCGGGCGAACGAGGGGTACGCCGAGATGACCGTGTGCATCTACTTGCCCGACGGCTCGGTGGCGTTCATGTTCAAGCGTCCGAACATCGACAACAACGACCGACTCGACGCCGGCGGACTCACGTGGACCATGGTGAAGCCATTCGAGGAGTTGCGCATCGACTTCACCGGAAAGGTCGTGGTGTTGGCGGAGCCCACGCAGATGGTCGACCCCAAGACCGCGTTCAAGAACAACCCCTACGCCGAGTGCGAGGCCCACATCACCTTCACCGGTCAGGGTCGTGCGAGCATGTTCGGTGGCGAGCCCGACACCCCACACGAGACTCCGGGAGAGGAGTTCGCCAAGGGGCACTACGAACAGTTGGTCGCGGCCCACGGGAGCATCAGGGTGGGCGATCGCGAATGGGAGATCTCCGGTTTCGGTCTACGCGACCACTCCTGGGGCCCCCGCTATTGGCAGGCGCCGTGGTACTACCGCTGGCTCACGGCCAACTTCGACCAGAACCTCGGTTTCATGCTCTCCCGCGTCGCCAAGAAGAACGGACCCGGCACGCGAGGGGGCTTCGTGTGGGAGAACGGGACCATGCACCTCTGCGATCATGCCGAGATCACCACGGTCTTCGAGGGTGACGACAACTATCACGACAAGATCGAAGCGGTGTTGCGCAGCAGTCGTAGCGACCGCGAGTGGCGGTTCTCCGGCGACGTGATGAGCCTGATCCCACTCCGCAATCGGCGGCAGGCGCCCGACGGCGAATGGCTCACGACGCGCATCAGCGAGGGGATGACCCGCTGGGAGATGACGTCGGCCGAGCACGCCGGCAAGGTCGGTTACGGACTCTCGGAGTACCTCGACCAGATCATCGACGGTGCTCCGGTCGGCATCGACGAGTGATCAGCGTCCGCGCGTCGTGTCGATCAGGGCCACGAGCGCGTCGAGCAAGCCGTCGAGCATTCCCACCGGGGCGTCGACGGCTTCGCCATAGATCTTGACCTTGGGTTCGGTGCCGCTCGGACGCACCTGAAGTCGCACACCTCGTCCGCCCTCCTCGTCGAGCCAGAGTCGCAACAGGTTGGCCTCGGTGAACTCGCGCACCGCCACCACCGGGCGCCCCCCGATCGTGGTCGGCGGGTCGGCCGTCATCGAGCGCACGAGAGCGGCCCCCACGGACGGTTCCATGTGGATGCTGCGCTCGGCCGTCAGGTGGCGTCCGAATCGCTCGGCGATGGCATCCAGTCGACCGAGGATGGTCGTGCCCTCGGCGACGACAGTCGCCGCGAGTTCGGCCATCACGACCGCGGCCGAAACACCGTCCTTGTCGAGCGGCCGGTCCGCCACCAGGTAGCCGAGAGCCTGCTCGTAGGCGAACACCAGTCGCCGATCCTCCGCGTCGAGCGCCGCCCGGGCGATCCACTTGAAGCCGGTGAATGTCTCGCGACACTCCACACCGTGGGCCGCGGCCATGTCGGCGAGCAACGACGACGACACCACGGTCGTCACCACCAACCGGTCGTGCCCGCTGGTGTGTCGCAAGATGTGGTCGGCGAGCAACCATCCAATCTCGTCGCCGCGCAGCAACCGGAAGCCGTCACCGGTTCGCACGGCCACACCGAGGCGATCAGCGTCGGGGTCGTTGGCGATCACGACGTCGAGCCCCTCCCGCACACCGAGGGCGATCACCATGTCCATGGCGCCGGGTTCCTCGGGATTCGGGAAAGCCACGGTCGGGAAAGTGGCATCGGGCGATTGCTGGGCCTCGACCACCACCGGGGCGGGCAGGCCGCAACGCGCGAAGGCCCGCGCCACCACCGCTCCCCCGACCCCGTGCATCGCGGTGTACCCGACGCGCACCCCGGTCACATCGGGGCGTCTCCTTACCGCCGGCAACCACTCGAGGTAGGCCGCGGTCGGTTCGTCGCTGAGCCGTTCGATGAGGGGATGATCCGGCTCGGCGACATCGATCGTCGTCGCGTCGAGTGCGTCGATCCGCCCGGCGATCTCGACATCGTGGGGCGGGACGATCTGTGCTCCGTCGCCGAGGTACACCTTGTACCCGTTGTCGTCGCGCGGGTTGTGACTCGCGGTGACCATCACTCCGGCGGCGACCCCGAGTCGCGCCACGTTGTAGGCGAGCACGGGAGTGGGAGTGGTTCCCTCGATGAGGGTCGCGCGCATTCCCCGGGCCACGGCCACGCGCGCCGTGTCGAGCGCGAAATCGGCGCTCTTGCGGCGCGCATCGCAGGCGATCAACAACCCGCGCCCAGCCGCATCGGGCCGCGAGGCGAGGAGATGGTCGACCAAGCCGGCCGCCGCTCGACGCACGACGAGCCGGTTCATGCGGGACGGTCCGGCACCGATGGCGGCACGCAGGCCGGCCGTGCCGAACGACAGTCCGTTCGCGAATCGCTCATCGAGGATCCCGGGATCCCCCCTCAGCAATTCGATCAACTCGGCGCGCACGTCGTCGTCGGGTTCGGCGGCGAGCCACCGTTCGGCCGTGACTCGTCGTTCCGACATGTCGCCTCAGAACACCGGCATGAGGGTACGCAACTCGACCAAGGGACGCGGGCCCATGTGCGAGATCACCTCTCCGGCGGCGACCGAACCGAGCCACCCACTCTGGCGGAGGGTGTAGCCGTTGGTGTACCCGAACAAGAATCCGGCCGCGTACAGGTCACCCGCCCCCGTGGTGTCGATGACCTGCTTCACGTCCTCGGCCTCGACGTGGAGCACTTCCTCGCGAGTCACGATCGAGGTGCCCCGAGGACCGCGGGTGATCACGGCGAGCGAACTGTCGCGGCGCACGGCCGACACCGCGTCGTCGAACGAGTCCAGTTGGTACAACGAACAGAGTTCGGCCTCGTTGCCGAAAAGAATGTCGACCTCGTCGGCGACGAGGTCGCGAAAGTCGTCGCGGTGTCGCTCGACGCAGAAACTGTCGGAGAGGCTGAGCGACACCTCGCGACCGGCGGCGTGCGCGACTCGAGCCGCGTACCGGAACGCTTCCTTGGCGTCCTCGCGGTCGAAGAGGTACCCCTCCATGTACAGCACCTTGCCGTCGGCCACGGTGCGCTCGTCGACGTCGTGTCGGTCGAGGTAGCTCGACACTCCGAGGTACGTGTTCATCGTGCGTTGGGCGTCGGCCGTGACGACGATGATGCATCGTCCGGTGGGGATCGCGTCGATGTGCGCACCCGGACTGAAGTGCACCCCGACGGCGTGGAGATCGTGTCCGAACACCTGGCCGAGATCGTCGTTGCTCACCTTGCCGATGTAGGCGGCCTTTCCCCCGAAACTCGCCACCCCGCAAACGGTGTTGGCGGCCGAACCGCCACTCATCTCGATCGCCGAGCCGAGTGCCTTGTAGAGGTGCAACGCACGGTCGGTGTCGATGAGTGTCATCGATCCCTTCACCAACGACTCGCGGGCGATGAATTCGTCGGTCGCGTTGGCGATCACGTCGACGAGGGCGTTGCCGATGCCGACGACGTCGTAGCGAGCGGGAGCGACGGGCACGTCGGGACACGCTAGTTCGCGCGTCGACCCGCCCGACGACTTCGACAGGGAGCGACCTCGACGGACACGAACTACCATGAAAACGTGACGTCCACCCCCACGAGCCGCTCAGAACTCGACCCGTATCGCCTGCCCCGCCACGTGCGCCCGTTCCGTTACGAGATTCGCCTCGAACCGAACCTGGACGAGGCGACGTTCACGGGCCGAGTCGTTGTCGAGGCCGAGGTGAGCGAGCCGACTCGCCTGCTCGTCCTCAACGCCAAGGAGTTACGGATCGACACCGTCTTCGTCGACGGAAATCCGGCCGTGCACGCCCTCGACGAGGGCGCCGAGCGCCTCATCATCTCCCCCATCGAGGAACTCGCCGTGGGAACGACGATGATCGACATCGGATTCACGGGTGTACTCAACGACAAGCTGCGGGGCTTCTACCGCAGCACCTACCGGGACGATCGCGGGCACGAGCAGGTGATCGCCGCCTCTCAGATGCAGTCGACCGATTGCCGACGCGCTTTCCCGTGTTTCGACGAACCCGATGTCAAGGCAGTCTTCGGGGTCACGTTGGTGTGTGACGCCGATCATCTCGCCATAAGCAACGGTCCCGAGGTCGAGCGCGAGCCCACGAGCGAGGGGAAGGTCGCGGTGCGGTTCGCCGACACCATGCCGATGAGCACCTACCTCGTGGCCTTCGTCGTGGGTCCCCTCGAGGCCACCGATCCGGTCGACGTTAACGGTGTGCCGTTGCGCCTCGTCCACGTGCCGGGGAAGTCGCACCTCACCGCGTTCGGGCTCGACGTGGGCGCGGCGAGTCTGCGCTGGTTCGTCGACTACTACGGCATCCCCTACCCGGATGCCAAAATCGACATGGTGGCCTTGCCCGACTTCGCCGCCGGGGCCATGGAGAACGTGGGCTGCATCACGTATCGCGAGTCTTTGCTGTTGGTCGACCCGGCCACCAGCACGCAGGCCGAGCAACAACTCGTGGTCGACGTCGTCAGTCACGAACTGGCCCATATGTGGTTCGGCGACCTGGTGACGATGAAGTGGTGGAACGGCATCTGGCTGAACGAGGCCTTCGCCACTTTCATGGAGGTGGCCGCGTGTGCGGCGTATCGCCCCGACTGGGAGCGCTGGACCACCTTCTCGCTCGAACGAACCGCTGCGTTCGACACCGATTCGCTCGCCAGCACCCGCCCCATCGAGTTCGAGGTGCGTTCGCCCGACGATTGCGAGGGAATGTTCGACGTCCTCACATACGAAAAGGGCGGCGCGATCCTGCGCATGCTCGAGCAGTTCCTCGGGGAGCGACGATTCCGTGAGGGAATCCGGCACTATCTGCGCACCCACAGTTACGGCAACACCGAGACCTCCGACCTATGGGACGCCATCGAATCGGTCGTCGAGACCGACGGTGGCGGAGAGCCCGTGCGAGCGCTGATGGACTCCTGGATATGGCAGCCGGGGTATCCGATCGTCGCGGCCCGTCTCGACGGTGACGAACTCGTGCTCGACCAACGGCGGTTCTCCTTCGACCCGTCCGCGGACTCGTCCCAGCATTGGTTGGTACCCGTGCACGTGCGGACCGCTGTGGGTATCTCGAAACACTTGCTCGGCGCCGATCCACTGCGCGTTCCACTCGACACCCCCGACGCCGCGGTGATCGTCAACGCCGACGGTCACGGGTTTTACCGAGTCGACTACTCCCCCGATTTGCTCGGCAGGCTCACGCCCGAGGTGGTCGCGGGCATGACCACCGTCGAGCGCTACAACCTCGTCGACGACGCATGGAACGCGGTGGTCGCGGGCCGTCTGGCGGCCGCCGATTATCTCGATTTCGTGGCCGGTTTCGCCCACGAGCGCGAGCTCGCGGTGTGGCAGACGATCTCGATCGGGTTGCGCGGTGTGACGCGGATCGTGCCCGAGGACCGCCAATCCGGCCTGGCCGCGCGCGTGCGGAAATTGGTGGCCGGTGCTTTGAGCGACGTGGGCTGGGATCCGACACCGGGCGAGGACGATCTGCGCGCCAAACTGCGCGGATTACTCGTCACACTGCTCGCGGTGAACGGAGCCGACGTCGACGCGATGGTGCGGTGTCGTGCGATCCTCGAATCCGCCGGTTCCGACCCAACCTCGGTACATCCCGAACTGGCCGCGTCCGCCACCACCGTCGTGGCCGCCACCGGTGGTCCGGACGACTACGAGCGGTTCATCGTGGCCTTCCGTAACGCGCGCACGCCACAAGAACAGTTGCGCTTCCTGTACGCGCTGGCCGACTTCGACGACCCCGAACTGATCGCACGCACGTGTGACTTCGCCCTGTCGGGCGAAGTGAAATCACAGAACGCACCGTTCGTGCTGGCCCGCGCCATGCAGAACCGCCGACACGGTGCCGTGGCCTGGCGCCGCGTGCAGGACGCTTGGCAACACGCCAACGCGACGTTCCCGGTGAACTCCATCATTCGCATGGTGCAACCCGTGTCCGGTCTCGACTCTCCCGAACTCGGAGCACACGCCCGGGCCTTCTTCGCCGAGCACCCAATTCCGCAGTCGGCCAAGACCCTCGAGCAGGTGCTCGAGCGCCAGCAGGTGAACATCGCCCTGCGGCGTCGCGAGGAAGCACGGTTGGCCGCCGCCTTGTGATGCGCGGGGACTAACGGAGCGTGACGATCGATCGTCGGGTTCGATATTCCGGCACCGTGAGGTTCAGACGCCGTGAGGTTCAGGCGGCGTGAGGTTCAGGCGGCGTCGCGCTGTCGAGAAGGAACCGCCTTCACGGACCGGGGTGCGCGTCGCGCGAAACGCGGTGATCCCGGTCGACCCGCGAGCATCCACACCAGCGCGAAGCCCATCACTTCCAGAACGTGTATCGCCTCGCCCAACAACGGTGTCGAATCGCGGATCACGTCGACGACAGCCGAGACGAGCATGGTGAACGCCAATGCGGCCGTGATCGGCAGGATGCCATAGGCCCGCGAGGGATTCTTCACGGTGTACAGCAAGCCCAAGGCCAGGGCAACACTCATGGCTCCGATGTGGCGAGACTCGTGGACGGTCGCCCCCGGATCGCTGCCGGCCAACAGCCACGGAAGCGCCACGATCAGTTGGGTGAGAGCCACCACGGCCAACGAGTACCGAATCCATTCGCCGCGACCGGGATGAGGAGGATGCGAACGCTCGAGAATGGCGCTCGACAGGTCGGGAACCCACTCGGCCTCGCGCACTCTCAAACGTCGCTGCAGACTCTCCACGTCGTCGAACCATGCCCGACACTCGGCACACCCCTCGGCGTGTCGATGGGCCGAACGAGCTTCGAGAACGCTCGCCTCATGATCGAGGTCGGCCGACAGGATCTCCCGGGCTCCGACGCAATCCATGGACGACAATCTGCCCGCACGCCGTTGGCGCGCTTCAACTGCCCCGGGACCAAAGACCCTTTCCTGCTCATCCACGATCGAACAGTCGTCGCGAAACACGCTTTGGTTCCCTACATCGTCCATAATGGGAAGGCGATGTCCGGATCCGACTCACTGAACACCTTGGCGATACTGGCCCAAAGGGGCGACCGTCGTGCCCTGGCTCGCCTCGTCGAGATGAGCCAGCCCGACGTGTGGCGTTACTGCGCGTATCTCACCGACGCCCAAGTCGCCGATGACGTCACCCAGGACACCTACGCCCGAGCCATCGGATCGCTGCATCGGTTCCGCGGAGACTGCGACGCCAAGGTGTGGTTGCTCACCATCGCCCGGCGGGCGTGCGCCGACCACATCAGATCCCAGATACGACGACGCAACCTGCTTCGACGGCTGCAAGGTGGTCGCCACGACGACGCCACGGCGCCCCGACACGACGTGGAACTCACCCAACTCGTGACCGCCCTCGAACCCGATCGACGGGACGCCTTCGTGCTAACCCAAATTCTGGGGCTCGGCTATCACGAGGCCGCCGAAGTTTGCCAGTGCCCGGTGGGAACGATCCGCTCCCGGGTGTCGCGGGCCCGCACCGACATCTTGAACTCGGTCTCTGCCGGCGACGAGCAGTCCGGCACCGTGGGCTGAGGCGACTCGGGTCCACCTTCGTCCACTACGGTTCCCTCGTCCCCACTGACGAGGAGAGTCACCATGGCCGAAGCTTGGATCATCGATGGAGTGCGCAGTCCGCGCGGTAAGGGCAAGGACACCGGTTCCCTGCACCACATCCACCCCCAGGAACTGCTGGCCCAGGTACTCAAGGGCTTGCAGTCACGGGTGGGTTTCGATCCGACCGACGTCGACGACGTGATAATCGGCAACGGAAACGACGCCGGCGATCACGGCGCGTGCATCGGACGAATGGCGGTGCTGGCCGCCGGATGGCCCGTGGAGGCCCCGGGCGTGACCATCAACCGCTTCTGTGGCTCGGGCCAGCAGGCCGTGTCCTGGGCGGCCATGGCCGTGCAGGCCGGACACCAGGACGTGGTGGTGGCCGGCGGCGTGGAGTCGATGTCGCGTTGGCCCGCACCCAGCGGACCGCCCGACTTCACCGTGGGCAACGCCGCTCTGCGCGAGATGTACCCGCTGGTGCCCCAGGGCGTTTCGGCCGACCTCATCGCCACCATCGAGGGCTTCACCCGCGAGGACGTGGACGCGCTGGCCTTCGAGAGTCAGCGGCGCGCCGCGCGGGCCCAGGAAGAGGGGCGCTTCGATCGCAGCATCGTGCCGATCATGAACCCCGACGGTTCGGTGGCGTTGGCCAAGGACGAGCACCTGCGGCCGAGCACCACCATGGAGTCGTTGGCCGGTCTCGCGCCGTCATTCGAGCGGCTCGGCGGGCGAGTGCTCGACGGATTCGAGAAATCGTTCGACGACATGTGCAAGCAGGTATACCCGCAGATCGCCGGCGTGAACCACGTGCACCACGCGGGCAACTCGTCGGGCGTGGTGGACGGAGCGGGCGTGATCATGGTGACCACCCCCGAGTACGCCAAAGCGCACGGCCTGAAGCCGCGAGCCCGCATCGTGATGTCGGCGGTGGCCGGCGCCGAGCCCGTGATCATGCTCACTGCTCCCGCTCCGGCATCGAAGAAGTGCCTCGAGCGTGCGGGCATGAAGGTGAGCGACATCGACCTGTGGGAGATCAACGAGGCCTTCGCCGCGATTCCGTTGAAGGCCATGCGCGAATTGGGTATCACCCCCGAGAACGTGAACGTGAACGGTGGGGCCATCGCTCTCGGACATCCCATCGGCGGCAGCGGACCGATCCTCATCCAGACTGCTCTCGACGAGCTGGAGCGTCAGGACAAAGAGACCGCGCTGATCACCATGTGCACCGGCGGTGGCATGGGCACCGCCACCATCATCCAGCGCCTGTAACGGCAACGTTCTCGGTCGGATATGTGCCGTCTTTCGGCCCTTTCACCGACCGAGATCGCTCAGAAACGGTGTGAGAAAGGGCTCGCTCAAGGTTCGCACGAGTCGTTATGGTCGGTCTCGTCCATAAAGAGGATCCGAGGGACCCAGCCCGACGACGATCCGCCAACCACCCGCGAGGGAACGGTGGCAACGCTGGGTGCGATGGGGGAAATCATGAGCAAGATCGAACGGCGCGTCGTCATCTGCCGGCGCGTTCTCGACATCGGTCCGGGGGCCCGGCTGGCCGGCTACGACCTGACCGGTGCGCAGTTGGCCGGTGTCGACCTGACGGGGGCGAATCTGAAAGGCGCCAAACTCGGCAGCGCCGATCTGCGAGGTGCGAACCTCACCGATGCCGACCTTTCGGGAGCGGTGCTGGTGTTCGCGCAATTGCGTGACGCCATCGTGACCGGAGCCAACTTCGAATGGGCGAATCTGAAAGGCGCCAACCTGGTGGGTGTCGATCGCTCGACGGCCAACTTCACGGGTTGCGACATGCTGCACGCCACCACCGAAGGCGACGTCGACTTTTACGCCTACCTGAAAGCCTTCAACCCGACTTGGGAACCTCCGAAGACGTGACGATCACTCGCGGGGCAGGCCCAGCACGCGCTCGCCCACGATGTTGCGCTGGATCTCGGTGGACCCGGCATAGATGGTGTGCGCACGACTGAACAGGAACGTGTGCTGCATGTCGTGCTCGTCGC
>JBJTBM010000008.1:0-6900 GCA_046091365.1 Acidimicrobiia bacterium
ATCTCGTTCCGGAAGCACCCGGTTACTCGATCGAGATGAAAGCTGATTCGATCGCGGCTCTCACGTACCCAACTGGGTCGGAATGGACGAGTTGAGCGGAGTGCTCGCTGCTCTGGGGGAGCGGCCGTGGGGGCGTCGCGGCCCGCGGGTGACGGCAGTCGGGCTTGGTTGCGCGCGACTCGGAAATCTCTACCGCGCCATCGACGACGAGTCGGCCTCCGCCGTGGTCGACACAGCGTGGGATGCGGGGATTCGCTTCTTCGATACCGCGCCGTTGTATGGGAACGGCTTGTCGGAACTTCGAGTCGGTGCCGCGTTGGCGAAGCGGCCTCGCGATCAGTTTGTGTTGTGCACGAAAGTCGGGCGGTTGTTGCGCGAGCCGGCGGCCGGGACGAAACTTGACACGATTTTTGCCAACGCACCGCGCCTTGATCCGGTGTACGCATACGCCCGAGACTCAGTACAGCGATCGATCGAGGAGAGTTTGTTGAGGCTCGGACTCGACCGAATCGACGTCGTGCACGTCCACGATCCAGATGATCACGAGGACGAGGCACTCGCTGGTGCCTTTCCTGCGCTGATCGAATTGCGCGATCAGGGTGTGATTTCCGCGGTGGGTTGCGGGATGAACCTGTGGCAGATGCTCGATCGATTCGTGCAACGCGTTGACCTCGACTGTGTCTTGCTGGCGGGGCGTTACTCGCTGCTCGATCGGAGTGGCGGGGATCTTCTGTTGCCTCGGTGCGTCGAGCGCGGAGTGGGGGTGGTGGTCGGCGGTGTGTTCAACAGTGGTCTGCTGGCCGATCCGACTGCGAATTCCACATTCGATTACGGCCCGGCTCCCGAAGCGATGCGCGACAAGGCGCGCGATCTGGCTGGAGCGTGCGCGGCTCGTGGGGTGTCGATCGTGGCGGCTGCTGTGCAGTTCGCATTGCGACACGAGGCCGTTGCGTCGGTCGTGGTGGGGGCACAGACGGTGGGCGAGGTAGAGATCGATGTGAGGGCTGCGGTGGCACCGCTGCCAGCCGACCTCTGGACGAGTCTTTGAATGCTCGTTACAAGGTACGACTGCTATCAGGGCAACGGGCCCGAAGTTATAGCCAGACCCGCCAATGGATCGACTTCATTGTCACGGCCATGATGTGGAACACCAAGGCGACCATTCTCCGTAGTCGCCGAGCTGGCCGATCACCATCGGCTCTCGCATCGGCGGCCTGCCGAGCAAACCTCTCGAAAATGCGAGGACAGAACGTGGAAGAGCCAGGTCCACACACCGTGGATGGAGTCATCCGAGCTTGTGCCCTCAATTCAAGCCCCTTTGGGGTCGGAGCCGGCCCGCGAAACACTTCACAGACTGAACCGACCGACCGCGGAGGCTGGTTCGGGGGGACCGAAACCGAACGGGCTCAGTTGGATCTAACGGACTTCCATTTGATTCAACCAAAGTCAAAACCCGAGCGCGGTTCGTTGGTGTACCCCAGTTCTCGTGTTCACGGAGCGAGTGCGGCCAGGCGGCCCGTGGTGAGGTGGTCGCCCCAGCTCAGTGCGACGCCGATAGAGGGTCAACTCCAGCTTGCGAACAATCTGCTCAGGAGTATGTCTGGACCGTTTCATCTCCATCCCCCAACCCCATTCTTCAGGGATCCCTTACTTCATGGGAGATGGACCTTTTTCAGGGGGTCAGGACAGGCAGCGTCGAGTTCTCCACCAGCGCAACGATTCGGAAGGTCTAGGATTCGTATAGGGGGGTATCCAATGTCCCATCGTCTTATTCGATTCTTCATGGCCTTCGCTGTGGTGGCGTCGTGTACCGAAGGTAACGCACCGGGCACCGAGTCCGCCCCCGCAACCACCGACGCGTCGACCAGCGCCACCGACACCACCCTCGTCGCGAGTGACGGATCCATCGTCTCGGAGTTCGCTGGAGCGGAGTGGTTCGCCGGAACGGTTCCGGGTGCAGGTACCGCTGCCGACAAATCTTTGGCACCCATCGTGGTCGGCATGATCAACCAGGAGAACTCGCCGGTCGGTTCGTTCCCCGAGATGCGAGCAGCGGTGCAGGCCGCGGTCGGCTGGATCAATGCGGAGTTGGGTGGAGTGAACGGTCGGCCCATCGAGCTGGTGCCTTGCATCACCAGTTTCTCGGTAGAGCAGTCGCAGGCGTGCGCCCAGGAACTCGTGCAAAAGGGAGCCGTCGCGGTGATCAGCGGCATCGACATCACCGCCAATGGTTCGTTGCCGATTCTCGAGCAGAACGGCATTCCTCTCATCAGCGCCCTTCCCACCACGTTGGCCGAACTTCGCAACGAAAAGGTGGTGTCGTTCAGTGGCAGCATCACCGGTGCCTACGTCGCGTTCATCTCGCACGCCGCCGCCCAAGGGGCCACCAAGGTGGCCATCGCCTACGGACAATTCGAGAGTTTCGAGGTGCCCGCCAAGGAGTACGGCGCCAAGGTGGCCGAGAAACTCGGCCTCAAGACGACCCTTGTTCCCTTCGCCCTCGGAACCACCGACTACCTTCCGGTGATCCAGGCCGCCATCGACTCGGGAGCCGAAGCGGTGATCGTCGCAGCGGCCGACACGGCGTGCGTGCCGGTGATCACCACCACTTTCGATCTCGGCTACACCGGTCAGGTGTACTCGGTGGGAGCCTGCGCGGCCCGAGAGATCGTCGCCGAGATCCCCGACGAGATCCAGGCGCGAATCATCTTCAACAGCGAGGGACCGCCCACCTCGGAGACCATCGAAGGCAACCTGTTCCTCGCCGCCACTGAGCGCTATGTCGACGAGCCGGCCGGCGGATCGGGAACCGTGAGCTTCCGAGCGATGATGAATCTGTGGGCCGCGCTGGTGGCCGTCGATTCCGCCGGTTCACCGATCACACCCGACGCGATCTCCGAACAGCTCCTGTCCGCGGTCGATGCACCGAGTTTCTGGGGCCACCCCTACACCTGCGACCGTCGCCAGGTGCCCGGATTCCCGGCACTGTGCTCACCGCAGCAGACCTTGTTCAAGGTGCTCGACGACGTCGGAGGCGTAACCAGCATCGTCGACGAGTGGATCGACGTCCCCTCGTACGTCGCCGATCTCTGACCGACTCACCGAAACGAGTGCACGATTTCCTCGCACGTCACATATCTGTTGCTCGGTGTCGGCGGTGGGGCGGTGGTGGCCGTGCTCGCCCTTGGATTGGTGGTGACCTATCAATCGAGTGGTGTCGTGAACTTCGCGCACGCGGCGCTCGGCACCTACTCGGCCTTCGCCTTCACCAACTTCCGATCCACCGGACGTCTCGTGTTGCCGGTGTTCGGCGTGCCCGACCTCGATCTGGGAGGTCGACCCACCGTGATCACCTCGATGCTGGCCGTCATCGTGATTGCCGGTGCGATCGGTCTGGTGTTGGCCGTATTGGTGTACCGACCCTTGCGGCTCGGGTCGCCGCTGGCCCGCATGGTCGCCTCGCTCGGCGTGATGTTGTACCTGATCGAGGTGTGCGCCACGCGCTTCGGACCTCGCGGTGCCACGTCGCTCGTGATCCGCCCGGTGCTACCCGACGGGCTCGTGCGACTCGGTGACCGCATCGCGATCTACCAGGACCGGTTGTGGCTCGCGGGTGTCGCGGTGGTCTCGGCGGGGGTGTTGGCCGCGATCGGAAGATTCACGAGGTTCGGCCTCGCCACCCGAGCCGTCGCCGAGAACGAGCGCGCCGCCGTCATGCTCGGCGTGCGGGCCGATGTCGTCGCCGGGTTCAACTGGGTGCTGGCCAGCATGCTCGCCGCGATGGCGATGATCCTCGCCGCACCGATCACGAAACTGCAGCCGGTCGAGACCAGCATGTTGGTGGTGCCGGCGATCGCCGCCGCACTGGTGGCCCGATTCTCGTCGCCCCTCCTCGCCGTCGGAGCAGCGCTTGCGATCGGGATGATCCAGAGCGAAATCCTCTACCTGCAGACCATCTGGGCGTGGTTGCCCGACGTCGGATTGCAGCAGGGCGTTCCCCTCGTCGTGACTCTCGCGGTGTTGGCCTTGCGCGCCGGCGCCCTGCCCGCCCGCGGGGCGCTCGGTCAGATCCGCTTGCCATCGGTGGCCATTCCACGAGGCGCCGGAACCCTCGTGATCGCCGCGGGCGCCCTCGCCGGAGTCGTGATGTGGTTCGGTTCCAGTCAGTGGCGCACCGCGCTGATCATCACCGCCATCGGATCACTGAGTGCCCTGTCGATCGTCATCACCACCGGTTATGTCGGACAGATCAGCCTCGCCACGTCGGCCTTCGCCGGTGTGAGCGCATTCGTGCTCGTGAAACTCTCGACCGAGTGGAGACTCGGATTCCCCTGGGCACCGCTCTTGGCTACCGTCGTGGCCACTGTTATCGGAACAGCCATCGGTCTTCCGGCGCTACGGGTGCGCGGCTTGACCCTCGCCATGGCCACTCTCGCCGCGGCGTTGGCCGTCGAGAATCTGGTGTTCCCGTGGAGTTGGCTCACCGGAGGAGTGGCCGGCACGACCGTTCCCGCGCCGCGACTGCCCGGACTCGACCTCGACATCCAGGCGATCGGCGACTCGTATCCCCGTCGGGCCTTCGGCCTGATGGTGATCGTGGTGGCCACGTTGATCCTGTGGTCCGCCGTGCAGTTCGGACGCAGCGCCACGGCCCATCGCTGGCTCGCCGTGCGTAGCAACGAACGCGCCGCAGCGGCGATCGGAGTGGCCGTGTCGCGCGTGAAGCTCCAATCGATCGCCATGTCGGCTTTCATCGCCGGAATCGCCGGCGCGTTGGTGGCCTATCAGCAACGCACGTTGTCGGTGGGTTCGTTCGGTGCCTTCGGATCGATCGTGCTCGTGGCGATTGTGTATCTCGCCGGAATCGGCACACCACTAGGAGCCCTGTTGGCCGGCATCATGGCGTCGGGCGGAGTGCTCACGGTGGCGATCGGTCAGGACGCGAGTCGCTACCAGTTCGCAGTGAACGGTGCAATGCTGGTGGTGGCGGCCGTTATGTTGCCTGACGGCATCGTCGGACGACTCTCCCGACGCCGGACCCGGTCCAGTCGACGATCACTCGCCGCAACCTGAACCCCCGAGGAGTCCGCCGTCGACTCCCGAGGATTTTCCTGACACCCCGACGCGACATCCGACCCACTTTCATGGCCGGGGTCGGAAGGGGTCGACGCATCGACGGGCTCGACAAACTCCAGTCGACGCCCGAGTTCTACGACGGTGGGTACTGAGTCGTGTACCCCGGATTGTCCGGATTGATGCGTCCACTGCTGGACGCGCCGAACAAGGTGGTGACCGCGTCCCAGAAGTCCTCGACCAGATCCCAACCCGCCGAGTTCGTTTCCTCGTAATGACCCGCCGGCTCACCCAACTCTCGTCCGAGAGCCTGTCCGTATCGACACGGGGCAGCGACGGCTTCGGCTTGCTCGTACGCCTGCAGGGCGGTCGGGTCGTCGGTGATCTTCTTTCAGGTAGGACCGTCGATCGCGTCGGCGTACGGGATGATGCCACGGGCGAACAGATCGGCACAGGTCTGACCCTTACCGAAGACGACCTCCAGACACTTCACTCGATACTCGTTCACCGGCACCCAATAGCCGAATTCGTCCTCCCCGAGACCAACGGTGAACAGAACCGACCGCTCGACGAGCGACGTCACATAACCGGGGAAGTCGTAGTCCGGTCCCTCGGCATGAAGACCTTCACCCTTGAGGTAGTACTTCTGTGTCGCGGTGTCGAAGTCGGCTGGCAATCCGAGAACCATCTCCGGAGGCAATTCACCGGGCATGAAGACGAATCCCACCGAACCGAGATCGAGGAAGGACACTCGGGTCCTGACGACGTCTCCAACTCTGATCTGACTGCCGACCAGCGGGGTGAGAACCGGATCATCCTCCAATTTCCCCTCATCAGAGACACAGGTCTCCTCCGACAATGGCTGTCCCGGCTCGCAGTTGTACAACGAGATGGGCTGCTATCCGAGGTCCCCGTCGGCGATCCAGAGACGGAACCCAATGTTGGTCAATTTCGTGAAGAAGGGCTGCACGGTCCAAGACACGGTGCTGACGTCCACCACCGAAGCGGATTCGAGGAGGTCGAGGACCGCGAGCTGGCTTCCGACTGCTTCAGTTCGAGCCAGATTTCGGCAACGGTAATCGTCGCAACCCGCCACCGGTGACGCTCCGTCGGGAACGACCCAACCGGACCCGACGGGATGTTCGTTGCTCACCAACCAGACGTCGGCCTCTCCGGGGCCGATCTGGTTGCCAGAGCACCGTTCATGAACAAAACCTCTCCCCCTCCTACTTGCTTCAGCCGGGTACGAAGAACACCGGGATAGTCCGCGGTGATGTAGCGCCCGTCGGCGAAGCAGTTGTCGCTTTCCCATCCCTTCGTCGCGCACCGCGTGGCCAAATCGGGCACCGGGGGTTCCTACCCGAGAGTGGTCACCGGATGGCTGTTCCACTGAACGACCCTGACGATCGGCGCCCTATCGGAATTGACGAACTCGAGAACATCGAGACGCGGATCGAAGACGATGGGGTCCCGCCCATCGCTGACACCGAACCGGTGCGCACCGGTTGCAGCGACGGCTGTGGCTGGGGCGACCTTCGAAACCGCTTCGACGATCGCAGTCACGGCTTGCGCAGCGAGGTGCTCGTAGTAGTCGGGGTTGATGTCGAATACGACATCGGGACCATGGTGATTGTGGGACGGGGCGATCAGTATCGGCGTGTCCAACCATTCGGACGGCAATTCGGCCAAGGCAAGGTCCTCGATGATGGTGCCCTCAATTCAAGCCCCTTCGGGGTCGGTGCCCAGCGGAAACTCCACCGCTAGTCTGATCTCCGTTGCACGGCAGGGTCGCGGCGGAGTTTCGCGGGCCGGCTCCGCCCCCGCCCC
>JBJTBM010000009.1:0-4567 GCA_046091365.1 Acidimicrobiia bacterium
GTACTGTCTTCACCGCGACGTGGTGTGCGGCGTCACCTCGGGTCGAATCTCGGGTTAGAGACGCCCGGATTCCACCACCCGTTGCAAGAACTGGCGCGTGCGCTCGTGGCGTGGCGAGCCGAACAACTCGGCCGGGGGCGCGCATTCGAGAACGCGTCCCTCGTGCAGGAAGCAGACGCGATCGGCGATCTCCCGAGCGAACGCCATCTCGTGGGTCGCCAGCAGCATGGTCATCCCGTTGCTCCTCAGTTCGCGCACCACGTCGAGCACCTCGCCGACCAATTCGGGATCGAGGGCGCTGGTGATCTCGTCGAGCAACATCACCTCGGGATCCATGGCCAGGCTGCGGGCGATCGCGACCCGTTGCTGTTGTCCTCCCGACAATTGGTCGGGGTACGCATCGGCGCGGTCCTGCAACCCGAGACGTGTCAGTAGTTCGCGACCGCGGGCATCGGCCTCGACGGCCGAGAGTCCGAGCACCTTGCGCGGTGCGAGCGTGATGTTGCGCAGCACGTTCATGTGCGGGAAGAGGTTGAAGTTCTGGAAGACCATACCGATGCGACGCCGCACGGGATCGGGGTCCAAGCCGGGGAGGCTGATGTCCGCGCTGTCGAGGAGGATCGCGCCGTCGTCGATGGACTCGAGCAGGTTGATACAGCGCAAGAGGGTGCTCTTTCCCGAGCCCGACGACCCGATGAAAGCGATCACCTCGCTCGGAGCGACATCGAGGTCGACGCCATCGAGCACGGTGCGTTCACCGAACGCCTTGACAACCGACTGCAACGAGATCTTCGCACTCATCGAATCGCGGTTCCCGAGGTCCGGCGACGCTCGCGCGTCATGAGGTGGTCGACGAAGCGGGTCTCGGGGATGGTGAGTACGAGGAAGATGAGTGCGGCTCCGACGTACGGCGTGAAGTTGGCGAACTTGGACTTGTCGATGCCGGCCTGTCGGAGAATCTCGATCGGACCGATCAGGCTCACGAGTGCGACGTCCTTCTGCAGGCTCACGAGGTCGTTCATCAGGGGAGGCACGACGCGACGCACGGCCTGGGGGATGACGACAAAACGCATCGTCTGGCCCGAAGAGAGTCCGAGCGAGCGGGCTCCGGCACGCTGGCTCTCGTGGACGCTCTCGATGCCGGCCCGGAAAACCTCGGCCACGTACGACGAATAGGTCAACACCAGAGCGACCGATCCCCACAAGTAGGGACTGTTCCACGGTCGGTCCATGCCGAGTCCGGGCACGCCGAAACCGACCAACAAGATGGTGAGGATCACGGGGACTCCACGGAAGACGTCGGTGTACGCGGCGGCGAAAAGGCGCAATGGGAACAGCGCCGGAGTGCGAACGCTGCGGCACACGGCGAGCACCATGCCCCACACCAGGATGCAGGGTGCGCACCACAGGAAGATCTGCACGTCCTTAACGAAGGCGTCGAGCAAGCGCGGGAAGGTCTCGGCGAAGACCCCGCCGTCGAAGAAGGAGCGCTTCACCTTGTACCAGCCGGACGTTCGCGGCACGAGGGCGACGATCAGGCCGATGACGACGAGAGTGGAGGTGAGTGCGATCAACGTCGAGCGGCGCTTCTGGCGTCGTTCGAACAACCTCCGGAGTTCGCGGCTGGACGTGGTTCTCGTCGTGGGGTCGGCCCGGAACGCGACGGTGCCCGGGCGATCGCCCGTCCCGGGCACCGATTCGTTCATGGTTTCAGGTTAGGTCCGGTCGACGAACCCCACGTCAATCAGCCGACGCTGATGACCGGCACACCGGCATTGTCGCTGAGCCAGGCATTCTCGAACTCGGCCAGCGAGCCGTTCTCCTTCAGGGTGGCCAATGCGGTGTTGACACAACCGACCAACGGATTGTCCTTTTCGAAGACCAAACCGAACTCGTCGGTGGTGCCACCGGCCGAGGCGGGGAACTGACCGATCACCGACGAACCCTCGATCTCGACGGCGGAGATGTAGAGCGCGGTGGGGAGGTCGACGACGATGGCGTCGATCTGCCCGGCTTCAAGGGCGGCCTTGGCGCCGGCGTTGTCGTCGTACACGAATGGTTCGTTGCTCGGCTTGATCACATCGTTGATGAAGTCGAGGCTGGTGGTGGCGGCCTGGGCGCCGAACTTCACGTCGACGAGGTCGGCGACGGACGTGGCTCCTTCGGCGGCCGATCCGGCCAGAGCGACGATGGCCTGATTGCCGGCATAGTACGGATCACTGAAGCTGATGGTCTCGGCTCTCTCCGATGTGATCGTGTACTGTTGCAAGTTGAAGTCGAAGCTCTTGGCGCCGGGCTGAATGGCCTCGTCGAAGGTGGTGCGAACCCACACCACGTCCTCGCCTTCGTAGCCAAGCTCCTTGGCGACGGCCAGAGCGACGGCGGCCTCGAAGCCCTCGCCACTCTCGGGGGCGTCGTTCTCGACCCAAGGTGAATAGGCCGGGGCACCGGTGCCGATGGTCAACTTGCCCTCGGTGATGGTCGAGCAATCGCCCGATGAGGACGACGACGAATCGTCGCCGCCGCAGGCGACCAGAGTGAGGGAGGACGCCGCGAGGGCGACCAGAGAAAGACGACGGATCATGTCGTGGGGTCCTTTCGGGGTGGGGAAGTCCGCAGTGAGCGGCGCCGACAGGATACCCCGCCGACCCATAATTCCGACCAGTTTTGTCGGGATTGGGAAATCGGGATTCGAGGTCGGGTCCTGACCTTGCTCTGAGACATTTACGGGCGTAGTGTCTCAGGAATGACCGTGGTCACATCTACGAGCCCGGAGGATCGAGTCCTCGATGCCGCTCGTCGTTGCGTCGATCGTTGGGGACTGAGCAAATTGACGATCGACGACGTCGCCACCGAGGCCGGAGTGTCCCGTGCGACGCTCTACCGGTTGTTCCCCGGCGGCAAGGACGTGATGTTCGATGCGTTGCGGGTGCGCGAGCTGCAGGAATTCTTCGCCGGCCTGCGCGACGATCTGCGTCACGCCGACTCGCTGCTGGATTTCGCGGCCCAGGTGGCGGTGTACGCGATCGACCAGATGCGACGTGACGAACATCTGGCGATGATGCTGGCGACCGAGGAGGGCACCGCGCTGAAGTCGCTCACGGTCGAGGGCTTGCCCCGCATTCTTTCGGTCGCGTCGGAGTACATCACACCGATGTTCACCGACTACCTACGCGCCGAAGACGCCGAGATGTTCGTCGAGCTGCTCGCCCGGCTCGTCATCTCGTTCTTCCTCGCGCCGAGTCGTCATTTCGATCTCTCCGACATCGAATCGACGCGCGAACTCCTGCGTCCTTTCGTCGCCGCGTTCGAGGGCGCACCAGTGGGTTGACCCGTCCACGATCCGCTACGACCACTTCTCACCAAACCACCATTCACAACAAGGAGACCAACAATGAGCATCACCGATAACGAGAACCAGCAGATTCTCGGTCGTTCCGATCTGAACGACATCGACGCGATCCTGGCGATCCCCACCGTGGATCCGACCGAGGTCGAGCACATCGTCAAGGACAACGCCGACGCCATCTTCACCTGGGACTATTCGCTGTCGCGCCCGGCGTTGCGCAAGTTGTACGAGAAGGCCAAGACCGGCCAATGGAACGCCACCACCGACTTGCCGTGGGACAATGACGTCGACTTGGAGGCCGAGGTGTCCAAGGATCTGGCGGCCATGGCGTCGGGCCTCACCGCGGATCACTATGTGGGTACGCCGGCCGAGAAGTGGGGCGACAAGGAGTGGACCGAGTTCGCCATGGAGCAGCGTCGGTGGAGCCTGTCGCAGTTCATGCACGGTGAGCAGGGAGCCTTGTTGTGCACCGCCAAGATCACCGAGACCGTGCCGTGGTACGACGCCAAGTTGTACGCCAGCACCCAGGTGGTGGACGAGGCCCGTCACGTGGAGGTCTTCGCCCGTTACCTCGACGAGAAGTTGGGTGGGGGATACCAGATCAACGCCCACCTGCGCATGTTGCTCGACGACATCATCAACGACAGCCGTTGGGACATGACGTACCTCGGCATGCAGGTGATGGTCGAGGGTCTGGCGTTGGCCGCGTTCGGCAACATGTACCAGTTCGTCTCGGAGCCTCTCCTGAAGCAACTGCTCCGCTACGTCATGAGCGACGAGGCCCGTCACGTGGCCTTCGGAGTCCTGTCGTTGCAGGAGGTCTACTCGCAGATGAGCGACAAGGAGATCAAGGACCGGCAGGAGTTCGCCTACGAGGCCTCGGTGCGCATGCGTGACCGTTTCATGTCGCAGGAGGTATGGGAGCGCATGGGAGTGAACACCCGTGACGTGATCCCGTTGGTGCTGAACGATCCGACCCGTGCGGTGTTCCAGCAGATGCTCTTCAGCAAGATCGTCCCGAACTGCAAGAAGCTCGGACTGCTCGACCGAAACGATGCGTGGTTGCGTCGTCGCTTCGAGGAGATGGGTGTGATCCAGTTCGAGAACGAGGTCGACACCGGTGAGGAGTACGTGAAGTTCGAGTTGGGTGAGGTCTTCGAGCCCCTCCACTGAATTCGCCCGACGCGCGTCTCGGGGCCGGCTGCCGATGGTGGCCGG
>JBJTBM010000010.1:0-81738 GCA_046091365.1 Acidimicrobiia bacterium
GCTCTCCAAGTTGGCACGCCTCGTCGAGGGCTATTCGCGACGTCTGCAGGTGCAGGAACGTCTCACCAGCCAGTTGGCCGACGCCATGCAGGGCATGCTCGATCCGGTGGGGGTGCTGGTGGTGGTGGAAGCCGAACACAGTTGCATGTCGATTCGCGGTGTGCGCAAGCCCGGCACCAAGACGGTGACCACGGCCGTACGGGGTATCTATCGCACCGACTCCTCGGCCCGGGCCGAGGTGATGGCGTTCATCCAGGGACTCTGAGCCCGCGTGGGCTTTCCTCATCCCACCGTCGACGTTCCCGGTGATTGGCCTGGGATTCGCCACGAAGTCGAGCGAGTGTCGTCACCCGACGACCACAGCGACGCGTTGTCCCGGGGACTCGGCTCGGACGTCTCGGTGGTGACCGGACACGTGTGCGCCACCGCCTGGATCCTCAGCCCCGACGGCACGCACACTTTGCTCGTGATGCACGAGGTGCTCGGATGGTCGACTCCGGGTGGTCACGTCGAGCGACACGAGACGACGCGCGAGGCCGGGTTGCGCGAACTCGAGGAGGAAACCGGTCTCACCCGCTTCGACGTGCGCGCCCCGTTCGACGGACCGGCGTTCGTGCACGTCACCGACCGTGGCGGTGATCGGCCGCATCGGCATTGGAACGTGGCGTGGCTGTACGTGGCCGACATGGACGCACCGCTGAGCCCGATCGAGGGCGCGCGGTGGTGGCCGGTGGACGCGTTGCCCGACGGCCCCGCGGACCTGCGGTCGAAGACTCCCGAACTGGTGACCCTGCTCGCGAGTTCGTGAACCGTCAGGCGCGCACGAGGCGACCGGGGCGGGCACCGGTGTCGGCGCCGTGGCGACGCGTCACCACACCGTTCACAATGGTGGCCACGTAACCCGTGGCGGTCTGCAACAGGCGCGTACCACCGGCGGGCAGGTCATCCTCGGCGTGCGGGAACCCCAGCGACAACGCATCCATGTCGATGATGTTGATGTCGGCCTTCTTGCCCTCGGCCAGAACGCCGCGATCGTGGAAGCCGACCACGTTGGCGGTGTCGTGGGTCTGCACCTTCACCGCCTGCTCAAGCGTGAGCTTGGGGCCACGACGACGGTCGCGCGCCCAGTGCGTGAGCACGTACGTGGGGATCGACGCGTCACAGATCATGCGCACGTGAGCTCCGCCGTCGGACAAGCCCGACACCGTCGCCGGGTGGGTCAACATCTCGTAGATCGCGTCCTGAGAACCACCCACGTAGTTGAAGAATGGCAGCATCAAGAAGGCCCGGCCGTCATCCTCGTTCAACAGGTCGTAGGCGAAGGAGAGCGAGTCCTGACCGTTGGCTCGGGCCAGATTGGCGACCGACAATTCGGGTCCGGGCTCGTAATCGGGCGGAGTGCCCATGGCGTACATCTTGTCCACCGACATCTGCATGAACGCCCCGATGCCGTCGAACTGCTTCGTGGGATCGGCCGGCGCGTCGGTCTCGGCGAGGATGCGGGCCTTCACGTCGCCCCGGCGCAACTCGGCGCGTAGTTCGGGCATCGACAGACGCGACGCCAACTCCATGAACGTCGGTCGCTTCGAGAAGAAGTGGTAGCCGTCCCAGCCCACCATCATGCCAAAGGGACGGGCGGCGATCTGCGGGTGCATACGGCCACCCTTGTCGTTCACCCGGTCGACCACGTCGAGGGCCTCGCGCCACGAGTCGGCGTTCAGTTCGTTCTGCAGCATCGCGAACGTCACCGGCAGACCGCTACGTTCGGCCAGTCCGGCCATCCAGTCCACCTCGCCGAGGAACACCGGGCGGTCGAACTCGAGACCCTGGGGCGCCACCTCGAACAAACCGCCACCGGCCGCCAGCAAGGCGTCGGCCATGCCCTGCAGTTCGTCGAGCGCGGCGAAGGTTCCCGGCACCGGTTCGCCGTCGCGCGCCTTGTGGTTGAGGGTGCGGCTGGTGGAGAAACCCACCGCGCCGGCCTCGCGGGCCTCGCGCACGATGCGACCCATGGCCGCGATGTCCTCGGGGGTGGCGGCCTCGTTACGCGCACCACGGTCACCCATGACGTACGCCCGCACCGACGCGTGGGGCACGTACGCGGCCACGTCCATGCTGTAACGGCGGGCGTCGACGGAGTCCAGGTACTCGGGGAACGTCTCCCACGACCACGTGATGCCTTCGTGCAGTGCCGTGCCGGGGATGTCCTCGACACCCTCCATCAACTGCACGAGCCACTCCTCACGGCCCGGGCGCACCGGGGCGAAACCGACGCCGCAGTTCCCCATCACGATGGTGGTCACCCCATGGCCAGACGTCGGTTCGAGCAGGTCGTCCCACGACACCTGACCGTCGTAATGGGTGTGGATGTCGACGAAGCCCGGAGTCACGACGCGGCCCGTGGCGTCGATCACCTCGGCAGCCGCCTCGTCGATGACCGGTGCGATGCGGACGATGCGACCGTTCGATACGGCGACGTCGGCTCGGAACCTCGCGGCACCGGTCCCGTCGACGATGGTGCCCCCGCGGATGATCAGATCGAACATGTCACTCCCTTCGAGCGAAGGTTACAACCGAGCGACCTCTAGCCTGAAACGCGATGACCAGTGAAGCCACCAGTGTCGAGGCCGTCAGCGAGGCCCTCGGTCAGCACGGTTATCTCGCCGACCGTGGACTCGCGACGTCGGTGTTTCTCGCCTTGTCGCTGCGCCGTCCGTTGTTGCTCGAGGGAGAAGCCGGCGTCGGCAAGACCGAGTTGGCCAAGGTGTTGTCGCGGTGGACGGGCGGGGAACTGATCCGGCTGCAGTGCTATGAAGGCATCGACGCGAGTCAGGCCATCTACGACTGGGACTATTCGCGGCAGCTGTTGCATCTGCGCGCCGCCGAAGCCAGCGGAGAGGCCGCCGGTCTGGGTGCCGACGCGCTCGAGAACCAGCTCTATCAGGAACGATTCCTGCTCCGTCGCGCGGTGCTGCGGGCCCTCGCGCCGAGCGAGCATCCTCCGGTGTTGTTGATCGACGAAATCGACCGGGCCGACGACGAGTTCGAGGCCTATCTGCTCGAGGTCCTGTCCGACTTCCAGGTGACGGTGCCCGAACTCGGCACCTTCACCGCACCTCGCCCTCCGATTGTGATCCTGACGTCCAACCGCACGCGCGACGTCCACGACGCCTTGAAGCGTCGGTGTCTCTACCACTGGGTCGAACATCCGAGTTTCGAGCGCGAGGTCGCCATCGTCACGATGCGCGTCCCCGAGGTCGCGACGGCGCTCGCGCGTCAGGTCGCCGCGGCCACCGAGGCCCTACGCGGGTTGCAGTTGTACAAACCGCCCGGGGTCGCCGAGACGATCGACTGGGCCACCGCGCTCGGACGTCTCGGGGTTTCGTCGCTCGACGAGGACAGCGTGCGCGCCACCTTGGGCACGGTGCTCAAGTACCGCGAGGATCAAGAGCGAGTGGAGGCCGCCGACATGGCCGAGATCGTGAAGTCGGCGGTACGACGCGCCCTCGTCGCCTGACATGAGCGACACCTTGGTCTCGCCCGCCGAGCGCATGGCGGTCGCGTTCAGCCGGGTGTTGCGCGGAGCGGGAATCGCCAACCCCATCGGCAACGTGATCACGTTCACCGAGTCGCTGACCCGACTCGGGCTCGAGCGACGCGACGACGTGTACTGGGCCGGGCGGGCGAGCCTCGTTCGTCGTCCGGAGGACATCGGGCTCTACAACCGGGCTTTCGACGTGTTCTGGAACGCGCGCTCGGCCGGGATCGACGTCGTCGAGGAGTCCTTTCACCTCACAGTCCAGATGGACGCCGGCGAGGGGTCCGACGACGACGCGAGCGTCGACGCCGACGATCGCGACGACGGCATCATCACCCTGCGCTTCTCGAGCATCGAGACCCTGCGGTCGAAGGACTTCGCCGCCTATTCACCCGAGGAGTTGCAACTCGCCCAGGCATTGATGGCGAACCTGCGTCTCGTCGGCACTCCGCGCGAATCGTTCAGAATGGTCCCCGGGTCGCGCCGCGGTCGGCCCGATCTCCGTCGCACGGTGCGTTCGAGTCTGCGCACGGCCGGTGAGCCCGTCACCCGACATCATCTGGAGAAGGACCAGCGTCTGCGACGACTCGTTCTGTTGCTCGACATCTCCGGATCCATGGAGCCCTACGCCCGGGCGTTGCTGCGCTTCGTGCAGGCCGCGGTGGCCGGACGACAAAAGGTCGAGGCGTTCGCCTTCGGAACCCGCCTGACGCGCGTGACCCGCGAACTCGGCTCGCGCGACCCCGACAAGGCGTTGCGACTCGCATCTGATCGCGTGCGGGATTGGAGCGGCGGCACTCGACTCGGCGAATGCCTGCGGGAGTTCAACGACCAATGGGGCGTTCGGGGAATGGCGCGGGGCGCGATCGTGGTGGTGTTGAGTGACGGCTGGGATCGAGGTGAACCCGAAGTGCTGGCTGAGCAGATGCAGCGGCTGCACCGGGTCAGCCACCGCACCATCTGGGTGAACCCGTTGAAGGTCACCCCGGGATACGCGCCGTTGGCGCGGGGCATGGCGGCGGCGATGCCCCACATCGACAGTTTCGTCGAGGGCCATTCCATTGAAGCCATGGAGCGACTGGCGCGGGAGATCGGCGGCTGAACGGGTACTTCTCGTTCGACCACGGCAGAATGACGGGACCATGCGCGAGATCCTGAACGACATCGATCGCTGGCGTGACGCGGGCAAACGGGTCGCGGTCGCCCGCGTGGTGAACATCGAAGGCTCGGGTCCCCGCGACCCCGGAGCCGCCATGGCTGTCAACGAGGACGGTGAGGTGGCCGGCTCGGTGAGCGGCGGGTGCGTCGAGGGTGCGGTCGTCGGCGAAGCGCTCGCCATCATTCATGACGAGGCCCCTGGTCGTATCGTGTCGTTCGGCTACTCCGACGACGAGGCCTTCGCCGTCGGCCTCACGTGCGGTGGCACCATCCGCCTCTACATCGAACGACTCGATTGGTGACCCGTGTCCTTGTACGAGGAGTTCCGCGCGCACATCCGGACCGAGACCCCGGTGTCGTTGGCCACGATCGTCGAGGGACCCGGTGTCGGAGCCAAATTGATGGTGGCGCGGGTGGACGGCGTCGAGCTCGTCAGCGGTGGACTCGGGCATCCCGATCTCGATCGAGTGGTGGCCCGCGACGCGGCCGGTGAACTCGAGGCCGGTCGCACCGGGGTTCGTCATTACGGACCCGAAGGACAGGCGACCCCCGAGGACCTCGTCGACACCCCCACGGTCGTCGTCTTCATCGAGAGTTTCTCTCCGCCACCGCAGATGTGGATCTTCGGTGCCGTCGATTTCACCGCGGCCTTGGCCCGCGTGGCCAAGGTCTTGGGATACCGCGTGACGGTGTGCGACGCCCGCGAGATCTTCGCCACCAAGCGTCGCTTCCCGATGGCGGACGAGGTGATGGTCACCTGGCCCGGCCCGATGTTCGCCGATCGTGGTGCCACTCTCGGTCCGCGCGACGCGGTGTGCATCTTGACCCACGATCCCAAGTTCGACGTGCCCGCGCTGCAGGGGGCGCTGGCCACCGGTGTCGGCTACATCGGTGTGATGGGAAGTCGCACGACCCACGCCAAGCGCCTCGAGCGCCTCGCCGAGGTGGGCGTGAGCTCACCTGACGAACTCGCTCGTTTGATGTCCCCCATCGGACTCGACCTCGGTGGTCGCACCCCCGAGGAAACCGCCATCGCCATCTGCGCCGAGATCATCGCCCGGCGCACCGGGCATTCGGCCAGCAGCCTGAAGTCGACCAGCGGCTCGATCCACACCTGAGCGGGTCAGACGTCGAGCACGACCAGGTCGTGATCGGCGTGGTTCATGGAGACGGGACCGTCGGTGGTGGCCACCACGATGTCCTCGAGCCGCATTCCCCAACGACCGGCGACGTAGATGCCGGGCTCGACGCTGAAGGCGTGGCCGGCCTCGAGCGGCAGGCTGTTCCCGCTGACCATGTAGGGGTCCTCGTGAGCATCCATACCGATGCCGTGTCCGGTGCGATGGATGAAGTACTCGCCGTAACCGGCGGCGTCGATGACGTCTCGAGCGGCGCGGTCGACCTGCTCGCACGGAGTGCCGACCGTCGCGGCGCGTACACCGGCGGCCTCGGATTCCTTCAACACCGCGTACGCCTCGGCGATGTCTGCGGGTACGGGTCCGAGGTGGACGCAACGCGTGATGTCGCTGCAGTAGCCGTTCATCGTTCCACCGAAGTCGCACAGAACGATCTCGCCGCGCTCGATGACGCGGGATCCCGGATGGTGGTGCGGGCTGGCCGCGTTCTCACCCGCGGCCACGATGGCGAAGTTCACGACGTCGTGACCCTCGGCCAGCAAACGCGCCGAGATGTCGGCCGAAACCTGCGCCTCGGTGCGCCCGACCAGGCGGATGTCACCGGCGTGAAGTTGCGCCGCCACCCGGTCGGCCGCGGCCCCGGCGGCGGTCAGCGCCGCGATTTCCGCGGCGTCCTTGCGCATGCGAATGGGCCCGAGCACGTCGACCGCCCGACGGTACGTGGCCAGCGGGAGGTGCCCCATCAGTTCGACGAGGAACCGCGCCCACATCGTGTCGCCGACCGCCAACACGTCGGCCGCACCCACCAGTGACGCGGTGAGGGCGACCGGATCCTCGGTCTCACCCCACGGGATCATGTCGAAGACCCCGGGAAGGTGGGCCACCCGGGGTGCCTCGAGGCGCGGAACCACGAGGGTCGCGTCACCGTCGACCGGCAGCACGAGCATCGTCAGTCGCTCGAGGGGCATGGCGTGGTACCCGGTGAGGTACGGCAAATCGAGGCCGACCGACAACAACGTGACCTCGATCCCCTGCTCGCGCATCGCGGCACGAGTGCGCGCGAGACGATCGGCGAACACGCTGGCGTCGGCGCCCGGCGCGGAAACGATCGAATGCCCGCTCACGATCGACAACCTACTGTCGCACCCGGATCGAGGCGCGGTCGGGCCCGGGCCGATCCACTCGCCCTCGCCATCCGTCTATGCTCTGCTCGTCCGTGCGATCCGAGGGGGATTCGATGCGCCGAGCGCTGGTTGCCGCAACTTTGCTTTTTGTCGCCTGCAGTTCGAACGAATCGCCGCGCGCCGACGACACGACCACTCCACCGACGACGGCGCCGACAACCGAGGCGCCGACGACCGACGGTTTCTCGGTCGGAGCCGCCAGTGCGTCCATACTGCCCACGGTCGGAGGCACCACCGACTATCTGGCCGACGCGCCGGGTTGGGCGGCCGACGGCGCCGACCCCGACGACATCGGTGTCTTCGTTCCCGCCTTCGACCAGGGCGACGTGGCGGTCAGCAACGGAAATGGTGATGCGTCGTGGGTGCACGACGACGTGCGAGCCACCGCCGTCGCGCTCGAGCGATCCGGCTCGCGGGCGGTGATCCTCGGGCTCGACACGTACATGACGTTCTCGATGGATGCCGACGAGATCGAGTCGATCGTCAAGGAATCCCTTCCTCCTGTATGGCAGGACGCCCCGATCCTGATCGCCCCGACGCACAACCACCACGGTCCCGATGTCGCATTCGACATCAACCCCGACTACTACGCGCACCTCGCCCAACGAGCCGCGGCCGCGGTCGTCGACGCCGTGGCGAACATGCGGCCGGCACGAGCGGTGGCAGCGACCGACGAGCACCGATTCGGTGTCAGCGACGGACGGGATCCGATCGTGTTCGATCCACGACTGAACGTCATCCACTTCTCCTCACTCGACGACGGTTCGGCCATCGCGACCATCGTGCAGTGGAACAGTCACCCCGAGACCACCCTCGGTTGGGAGCCACCGGTTCCAGACCTCGAGGCCCGCTGCGCCGACAAGGGATGGAGCGCCGACGACTGTTACGCGGACGGTCGGTACTTCACCGCTGATTATCCGGGAGTGCTCCGGACGCGCCTGCAGCAGAACGGGTTCGCCGAAGTCGTGTACATGAACGGTCCGCTCGGCAATCAGATCGGACCCGGCGAAGCCGACGTCTGGCGCATCGACGACTCCCATCCGGTGGGCAACGGTTGGGTCGCACCGCAAGGCGCCGAGCCCGTCGCCGGTTGCGACGACTACCGCTGTCGAAACCTGGCCCGCACCGATGCCATCGGATCCGAGCTGGCCCGACACGTGATGGCACTGATCGAGGCCGCTCCCGAAACGTCGATCGACAAAGTGGAGTGGACCGTGCAGCCCTTCTACACCCGTCTCACGAACATCGGGTTCCGCCTCCTGATCGCCGACGGCGATCTCGGTTGGCGATCGCCCGTCCTGTACACCTGCGACCCCGGGATTCCCGCCACCGACGACACCTGCCGATCCGACGAAGGCGCGGTGATCGACGACCCGATCCTCACCCCCTTGACCGACAGCCAGATCCGCGTCGGGGATTTCGTGAAGACCCGAGTCTCGTTCCTCGACCTCGGGTCGGTCGGCTTCATCTTCATGCCCGGCGAACTTCCACCGGAGTTCGTTGTCGGCCTTCCCGCCGACTTCGACACCGAACCGTCGAAGTACTACATCGACGGCGACGGCTTGCACGCCGAGGGGTCCGACTACGTGCTACCCGGCTACCTGCTGTCGCTCGTCGACCGCGAGGTGACCTTCACCGTCGGTTTGGGCGAGGACGAACTCGGCTATTGGGTGCCAACCTCCGACTACCGGTTGAAGTGCCTCGAGATCGTCTTCACCAACGGACAGACCTGCGCCGACCTCAACGCGCGCGGGGTGATCGAACAGGCCGATTCGATATCGGGAACCACGTGCAAGTCGATCGTCGACGAGCCCACGAACCTCGCGGCCTACGAGGCGGTCGATGCCGAGGCGATCTCTGCGATTTGCCGTTACGGACAGGCTCTGGGCCGTGAACTCGGCGAACCCGAGGGACATTACGAGGAGACGAATGCCGCCGGATGGGATCTCGTGGACGACTTGTGGGCCGCCGTCACCACGCTGTTCGGCGCCCAAGGGACGGGGCGGATCAATCCGGGCAATTCCGGCTACACCATTCAGCATCCACCGACGTGATGATTCAAGCGCGGTTGGTGCCGGGGCCGGTAGCCACGATCGATCCCAACCGTCCCGCTTCGTGATCCTCGAACGCCTGGATGATCTCGGCACGGGTGTTCATCACAAACGGCCCGTACCGGGCGATCGGCTCGTTCAGGGGCTCGCCTCCGAGCAGTAGGAGATCGCACCCCGAGTCCGGTGCGACGACCGACACGTCGCCCTCGACGCGGTCGCACACCACCATGCTGCCCTCGTCCGCCGTGGTGTCGTTGACGGTGACGCCTCCGACGAACGGGTGCACGAGTGCGGTGTGTCCGGCCACGGGCGACCAGCGGATCGATGCGCCCGGCGTCAACGTCACATGAGCAAACGTCACCGGGCTCGTGGTGTCGACGACTCCCCGAAGCCCGTCGACCTCCCCGGCGATGACCCGCAGACGGCCGCCACCCGCGAGTTCCCGCGTCGGAATCTCGTGCGCTTCGTAGCCCTGGTAACGCGGCGGGATCATCTTGCTGGCCGCGCGCAGGTTCACCCAGAGTTGGAAGCCGTGCATGCGACCACCCTCACGCATCATGCGCTCGGTCGGCATCTCGCTGTGCACGATTCCCGCACCGGCCGTCATCCACTGCACCGCACCCGGGGTGATGACCCCGAATCCTCCGTTCGAGTCACGATGCTCGATCTCCCCCGACATCAGGTACGTCACCGTCTCGAACCCACGGTGCGGATGGTCCGGGGCACCCACCGCGGCCCCCGGGGCGTAGTCGGCCGGACCCATTTCGTCGAGGAGCAGGAAGGGATCGATGGCCGTCACCCGTTCGGACGGGAAGGGACGTCGGACGATGAATCCTCCACCCTCGGCCTGACGGTGCGCCGGGACGAGGCCGAGCACTCGCCGTCGGTTCAACGCTTCACCGTCAACGACACCGGTACCGTCGTCTCGGCGGCCTGCTTGGCGTGATAGCTGGAGCGCGTGAGCGGACTGGACTCCACGTGTCCGATGCCGAGGCTTTCGCCCAGGTTCTTCCAGCGGGCGAACTCGTCGGGGTGGATCCAGCGCGCCACCGGCAAATGGTGCGACGTGGGTCGCAGGTACTGGCCGATCGTTACGATGTCGACTCCGATGCCGGCCAGATCGGCGAGGCAGCCGTCCACTTCCTCGACGGTCTCGCCCATGCCCAACACCAAACCCGACTTCACCACGAGTCCGGCCGACTTTGCACGCGACAGCACGCCGAGACTGCGCGCGTAACCGGCCGAGGGTCGCACCGCGCGCTGCAGTCGAGCCACCGTCTCGATGTTGTGGTTGAACACGTCGGGGCGCGCGGCGACCAACGAATCGATCGACGACGCCTCGCCCTTGGCATCGGAGACCAAGGTCTCCACTTTGGTGTGCGGGTTGCGCTCGCGGATGACCCGCACACATTCGGCGACGTGCGCGAAACCACCATCGGCCAGATCGTCGCGGGCCACCATGGTGAGGACGGCGTACGACAGTCCCATGCGCTCGACGGCCTCGGCCACCCGCGCCGGCTCGTCGCTCGCGGGCGGCTCGGGTTTGCGGGTGTCGACCAAGCAGAAGCCGCACGCACGCGTGCAACGCTCACCGAGCACCATGAACGTGGCGGTGCCGTCCTTCCAGCATTCGGACAGGTTGGGACAACCGGCTTCCTCGCACACCGTCACCAGATCGAGATCGGCCAACGTGCGCTTGATGCGCAACACGTCCTCGCCGATGTTCACGCGCGGGCGCAACCACTCGGGTTTGCGATCGGTGATGTCGAGTCCGGCCTCGACACCGGCATCGGCCAGACGACTCAACAAGCGGACCGGCTCACCCGGTCCTTCGCCGCGCGAGAACCGCGACAGATCCTCGGGAAGGTGGACCCACGCCACGTCCTGGCGTTCGCACGAACCCTCGCCCCACTTCTCGGCGGCCAACCGGGCGACGATGTCGACCACGGTCTTCATGTCGACGGCGAATCCCTCCTCGCGCAACGAGGTCACCGGAAACTCGCCGATTCCGCAGGGCACGATGTGTTCGCGCATGTATGTCATGTCGGGGTCGATGTTCAACGCGAAGCCGTGCATCGTGCGTCCTTTCGCGAGTCGCACACCGATGGCACTGATCTTGCGTACGCGATCGGTACCCACGTCCAGCCAGACCCCGGCGTATCCGGCGAGGCGACCGGCGCGCGGCACGCCGATCTCGGTGAGAGTGTCGATCACCAATTGCTCGACCTCGCACACGTGCTGTGACGCGCCGATGCGGTTGTCGATGTTCAGGATCGGATAGCCCACCAACTGTCCGGGACCGTGGTACGTGATGTCACCGCCGCGCTTGACGGCGACGAAGTCGGCCCCGACTGCGGCCGGATCACACTTGAGGTTCTTGTCGATCTCGGCCCGCGGGCCGTGGGTGAACACGTGTGGGTGCTCGACCAGTAGCAGGTGCGACTCGGACCCGTGGTCGAAGAGCGCAGACTGCAACTCCAGCGCCTCGCGGTATGCGACGCGCCCGATCCAGCGAACGCGCAGCATGGCTCAGATCTCGCTCGACCAGTCGCGGGTTTCGAGGATCTCCTTGATCCGCACGAGGAAACCGGCGGCGTACGCACCGTCGAATGCGCGATGGTCCCAGCTCATGGCCAGGTGTCCGACCGGATGGATCGCGATGCTCTCGCCACCACCCGGGGTGGAAACGACCACCGGCTTGCGCACGATCGCATCGGTCGACAGGATCGCCACCTGCGGCTGGTTGATGATGGCCATCGTCAGCACGCTGCCGGCGGAGCCGTTGTTCGAGATGGTGAACGTTCCACCTTGGATCTCGTCGGGTCCGAGTTTGCGGCTCTTGGCCCGTGCGGCGAGGTCGCTGATCTCGCGGGCGATCGCGCGCAGCCGCTTGCCCTCGGCACTCCGGATCACCGGCACGAGCAAGCCCTGCCCGTCGAGATCGACCGCAATTCCGAGGTCGACGTAACGGTGCACCACCAGGTCGGCTCCCGAGATGCTGGAGTTCATGTGCGGGAATTCGCTGAGGGCGTCGACCACCCCGCGCGCGATGAACGGCAGATAGGTGAGGCTGAAACCCTCGGAGGACTTGAACTCGTCCTTGGTGCGACCACGAGTCTGGTCGACGTTGAAGTAGTCGACCTCGACGACGCTGAACGCGTGCGGGCTGACGCCCTTCGACATCACCATGTGGGCGCCGGTCAACTGGCGGATCTTCGACAGCGCGACCACCTCGTCGCGCTCGCCCACCCGCACAGTCGGAGCCGCGGCCACCACGGTCGCCGACGGCGACACGACCGGACCCGACACGACCGGCCCCGACGCGACCGGCGCAGCTGGGGCACCGGGAACGGCGAACTTGTCGATGTGGTCGAGCACGTCCTCACGCGTGATGCGACCCCCGGGACCGGTGCCCGTGATGCGGTCGACGTCGACGTTGTGCTCGGCGACCAAGCGGCGCACCACTGGCGAGAGCAACCGGCTGTCCGACCCCGTCGACGTGGCTGCCGGAGCCGGGGCCGGAGCAGGTGCCGGAGCCGGGGCCGGAGCAGGTGCCGGAGCAGGAGCAGGAGCAGGTGCCGGAGCAGGAGCCGGAGCCGGAGCAGGAGCCGGAGCCGCGCCGGCTGCGCCGACGACCGCGATCACCGCGCCAACCGGAACGGTGTCGCCCTCGGGGACGCGGATCTCGAGCAACACGCCCGCGATCGGCGAGGGAACCTCGGTGTCGACTTTGTCGGTGGACACCTCGAACAGTGGCTCGTCGGCGGCCACGGTGTCGCCCACCTTCTTGAACCAACGTGTGATGGTTCCCTCGGTGACCGTTTCACCGAGTTGGGGAAGCGTTACCTCTGCCATGTCCCTGATCCTTCGTTTCTCGTTCGCGTCACTGGGTGTCTCTAGGAGTTGAGGCTACGGCCGGTCATCGACAGCACGGTCTCACCGAACAACTCGCTCAAACTCGGATGCGGCTGGATGAACTCGGCCACCTCGTCGACCGTGGCCTCCCAGTTGACGGCGAGGTATCCGCCCGACAACTGCTCGGTCACCCACGGGCCGACCATGTGCACACCCAGAATCTGACCCGCCGACCCGTCGGCGTTCTTCTTCGCGACGATCTTCACCAACCCGTCGATCTCGCCCAAGATCTGAGCGCGACTGTTGGCACGGAACTGGTGCTTGCTCACGACCACATCGAGACCGGCGGCCTTGGCCGCATCCTCGCCCGGTCCGGCCCACGCCACCTCGGGGTGGCAGTAGATCGCCCACGGAACGCGGTCGTACGCGATCGGCAACGGGCTCTCTCCCAACAAGTGCTTCACCGCCAAAACTGCCTCGGCATACCCCACGTGGGCCAACTGTGGGGTGTTGATCAAATCGCCGATGGCGTAGACCCCGGGTTCGCCGGTGCGACACCACGGGTCGACCTCGACGAAGCCGCGATCGCTCACGACCACGCCGGTGCCCTTCAGCCCGAGAAGATCGGCGAAGGGACGCCGCCCCACCGACACCACGACCGCGTCGACTTCGAGGCTCTCACCTTCGCCGAAGGTGACGACCGTGCCACCCGAGGCGGTCGGAGCGTGGCTCTTCACCGCGACGCCGGTGCGGATGTCGATGTTCTTCTTCTTGAACGACTTCACGACGACGTTGGCGACGTCGGTGTCGAGACCGGGCAGGATCTTGGGGAGACCCTCGAGGATCGTGACGGTCGCCCCGAGATCGGCGAAGGTGGAGGCGAACTCGCACCCGATCGCACCGCCACCGATGACGGCCACCCGGGCCGGCACGTGGTCGAGATCGAGCACCTCGTCGCTCGTCATGATCGGGCCGCCCCGATCGAAGCCGGGGATGGTCCGGGGAACCGAGCCCGCGGCCAGGATCACGTTCGCCCCCTGCAGGGTTTCGGTCGACCCGTCGGCGACGGCCACCTCGACGGTGCGGTTGGCGCCGAGCGACCCGGTGCCGTTGAACACCGTCACCTTGCGCGCCTTGCACATGCCGCCGATGCCCTTCACCAATCCGTCGACGATCTTGCGCTTGCGAGCCTGAGTGGTGGCGAAGTCGACCGCGGGACTGGACGCGACGATGCCGAAGTCACCCGCATGGGCGACATGACGGAACACCGCGGCCGTCTCGAGGAACGCCTTGGCCGGGATACATCCGCGATTCAGACAGGTGCCGCCGAGAGCGTCCCGCTCGACCAGCGCCACGTTCATGCCGGCCGACGCGGCGTAGAGCGCCGCTCCGTATCCTCCGGGACCTCCACCGATCACCACCAGGTCAAATTGCTCGGCCGTACGGACCACCTCCGACATCGATGCGCCCGCGGCGCTGTGCGGAAACCAACGGTAGCGGTCACCGGGGGTTCGGAACGGGGCTCATGACCCATTTCATGCGGCCCTGCGCATTCCTAGCGTGGTCGATCAGGGCGCCCAGCGCCGCAGCTCGCCACCCCGCTGGTACGCCACGTACTGAACGGCCTCGGCGGCCGGGAATCGCAGCGCGCAGTGCAAGGTCGTGCCGTCCTCGGGCACCACGGTCGCTCGGTCGCACGCGCCGGGGTCACCGCCGTCGCCGGAGACACCGCCATCGACTGGGCCCAACAACTCGCCGTCACCGAGCATGGTCCAGCCCCCGAGAGCGACCTCGCCGGGCACCCCGGACATCGACACCGCCACCGCCACGCCGTCCGGTGAGAGTTCGATCGACTCCACGACGACGGTCATGTCGCCCACGAGTGCGCGGTCGCCCACCGAGAGAACCGGGATGTCGGTGCGATCCGACGCCACTTGGAACAACTTGACACCACCGGCGAGGACGATCAGCAGTCCGCACACCACCGAGAGCAGCATCAGCGTGCGGGTCTTCACGATCATCGAGGCTAGGGCCCGACACGGCGAGCACCCGCACCCCGTGAGTAGCATTTCACCGTGACTTCCGAACACGGGTCGGCCACCGCCCCGGAGACGACCCTTGCGCTGCCGGTCGGCGATGCGCCGCACGCCGCGCACACCGTGGGCACCGGCGCCCTGGCCCTCGGCGCTCTCGGAATCGTGTACGGCGACATCGGGACCTCCCCGCTGTACGCGTTCCGCGAGGCGTTCGAGGAGCATCACCTCGACGCGTCGAACGCGGTGTACGCGATGGGTGTCGCCTCGCTCGCGTTCTGGGCCCTGATCATCATCATCTCGGTGAAGTACCTGATGTTCGTCATGCGCGCCGACAACCACGGCGAAGGCGGCATCCTGGCGCTCACCGCGATGATCATGCCCAAGGGTGAGGCCAGCCGGAAGATCAGCGTCGCCATCCTGCTCGGCATCTTCGGCACCGCGCTCCTTTACGGAGACGGTCTCATCACCCCGGCCATCTCGGTTCTGTCGGCCGTCGAAGGTGTCAAGGAATCCACGACCGCCCTCGACAGCCTCATCATCCCGATCGCCGTGGCGATCCTGGCCGTTCTCTTCCTCGTGCAGCGTCGTGGCACGGGCGGAATCGGGCGGGTGTTCGGCCCCATCATGCTCGTGTGGTTCACCACGCTGGCCGGCCTCGGCCTCAATCAGGTCACCCAGCGACCGGGCGTGCTCAAGGCGATGAACCCCATGTACGCCGTGGACTTCTTCGCCGAGTCCCCCATGAAATCGTTCCTCACCCTCGGATCGATCTTCCTCGTCGTCACCGGAGGCGAGGCCCTCTACGCCGACATGGGTCACTTCGGACGTCGGCCGATCCGATTCACCTGGTACTTCCTCGTGCTTCCCGCCCTGCTGCTCAACTACTTCGGCCAGGCGGCGCTCATCCTCGGTGACCCCGACGCCGTCGAGCGTCCGCTGTTCAAGATGGTCCCCGAGTGGGGCGTTCTTCCCCTCGTGTTGCTGGCGACCATGGCCACGGTGATCGCCTCGCAAGCCCTCATATCCGGCGCGTTCTCGCTCACCGTGCAGGCGGTGCAACTCGACTATCTCCCCCGCGTCAAGATCCAACACACCTCGTCGGATCACCGCGGTCAGGTATACGTGCCGCTCGTGAACTGGTTGCTCATGGCCGGCTGCATCGGGTTGGTGATCACGTTCCAGACCTCCAAGAACCTGGCGGCGGCCTACGGCATCGCGGTCACGACGACCATGGCCATCACGACGATTCTGTTCTACGTGTTGGCCGTCAACCGGTGGGGCTGGTCGAAACCCAAGGCGTTGGCGCTCTGCCTGCCCGGTCTCGCCATCGACCTCGCCTTCCTCGGCGCCAACATCCCCAAGATCCCCCACGGAGGCTGGTTCCCGCTCCTCGTCGCCGTCGCGCTGCTCGTGCAGATGTGGACGTGGCGTCGCGGTCGCCAGTTGGTGGCCGCGCGTATCCACCGCGGCGAGCGCCCGATCGTCGAGGTGCTCGACGAGAACGTCGACGTGGCCCGGGTGGCCGGAACCGCGGTCTTCATGTTCAAGGACCTCGGAAAGGCACCCCCGGCTCTGGTGAACAACCTCAAGCACAACAAGGTTCTCCACAAGTGCACGCTCATCGTGGCGGTGCGCACGGCCGAGGTGCCTCGCGTCGACCCGTCCGAGCGGGTGCATCTGTCCAAGGTCGAACCGGGGGTCTTCGAGATCCTGCTGACGTTCGGTTTCATGGAGGAGCCCGACGTCGTGGCCGCGCTCGACAACATCGAGGAACGGGGCTACGAGTTCGACGCGGCCACGGCCACGTTCTTCCTCGGCCACGAATCGATCGTCGCCGGTAAGGCTCCCGGCATGCACCCGTTGGCCGAGCATCTGTTCGTGCTCCTCAATCGAGGCGCTGACAGCGCCGGACGATTTTTCAACCTGCCCAAGGATCAGATCTTCGAGGTCGGGTCGCACGTCGAGATCTAGTCGCGGGGATCTGGTCGCGCGGTCCGCGCGCGGCTCCGGTCTCTCAGTCGGTGGCGTCCGGTCGTAGCCTGCGGCCATGACCCCCCGCACCATCGCCATCACGGGCGCAAGCGGCCTCATCGGGACCGCGTTGGCACACCACCTCTCCGCGCGAGGCGACCGCGTCGTGCGCTTCGTCCGATCCGGTTCGAGCAGCACCGACACCATCGCCTGGAACCCGACCGGAGGAACGATCGACGGCGACCGACTGCGCGGGGTCGATGCCGTCGTCCACCTCGCCGGAGCGGGTATCGGCGATCGGCGTTGGACCAACGACTACAAGCGCGAGATCTTGGAGAGTCGCACCAAGAGCACCGCTCTGCTCGCCTCCACCATGGCCGGTTTGGCCGACGGCCCGAAGGTGCTGCTGTCGGGCTCGGCGATCGGCATCTACGGCGAGTCGCTCGACACCGTCTTCGACGAGACGTCCGCGACCGGCGACGGTTTCCTCGCCGACGTGTGCGTGCAGTGGGAGCGCAACGCCGCCGCCGCGGTCGAGGCCGGCATCCGCACCGTTTTCCTGCGCACCGGAATCGTACTCAGCCCGCGAGGCGGCGCGCTCAAGAAACTGCTTCCCCTTTTCAAGTTGGGCGCCGGGGGCCGCATGGGCAGTGGCCGCCAGTGGCAGAGCTGGATCTCGATCGACGACGAGGTGTCGGCCATCGACCACTTGTTGTCCTCGAAAATTTCGGGAGCCGTCAACCTCACCGCCCCCACCCCGGTCACCCAAGCCGAGTTCACCAAGGTTCTCGCCAAGGTTTTGAAGCGCCCGTCGTTCCTGCCGGTGCCGTCGTTCGGACCCAAGTTGCTACTCGGTGGCGAATTGGCCGACGCGCTGTTGTTCACCGGCCAAAAGGTGCTACCCCGGGCTTTGCAATCGGACGGGTACTCGTTCGCGCACGGCGACCTCGAGTCTGCCCTTCGCGCGCTCTTGAACCGCTGATCCGATGAGCGAACTGCCCGTCCGAACCGACGTCGTGGTGGTCGGAGCCGGACTCGCCGGACTAGCGGCGGCGCGCACCTTGCACCGACTCGGACGACAAGTGACGTTGCTCGAATCCTCCGACGGCATCGGCGGGCGGGTGCGCACCGACCGGGTCGACGGGTTCCTGCTCGACCGGGGATTCCAGGTTCTGCTCACGGCGTACCCCGAGTTGCACACCCAATTCGATCTGGCCGCACTCGACCTGCGCGCCTTCGATCCCGGCGCGCTGGTGTGGATGGACGGTCGTGGGCACGCGGTGTCCGACCCCTTCCGCAAGCCCGCGACGTTGGTCTCGACGGCGCTGGCCCCGATCGGATCACCCTTCGACAAGGCCCGCATCGCGCGGCTGCGCGCCCGCGTGCGCCGCGGCGACGGATCCGGTTTGTTGCGCGGCCCCGACATCACCACCGCCGAGATGTTGCGCGACGCCGGGTTCTCGGAACGCATGTTGCGCACCTTCTTCACGCCGCTCGTCGGCGGCATCCAACTCGACCCGAACCTCGACGCCTCCCGGCGCATGTTCGACGCGGTTTTCCGCATGCTCTCGCTGGGCGACGCCGCGGTTCCGGCCCGAGGGATGGGCGAGATTCCGGCGCAACTGGCGGAGCATCTGCCACCGGACGTCATCCACGTCTCGTCGCCCGTGACGGCCGTCAGCACCGACGGGGTGGAGGTGCACGGACGTCGTATCCGGGCCCGCGCCGTCCTGGTGGCGACCGAAGGTCCCGTCGCCCAGAGACTGCTCGGCTTGCCCCCGGTGCGCTCGCGCTCGGTCTCGTGCGTCTACTTCGCCGCCGACGAGCCGCCCACCGACTCGCGCTACCTCATCCTCGACGGCTCGGCCGAGGGTCCGGCACTCAACATCGCCGTGATGAGCAACATCAGTCCGCATTACGCGCCGTCCGGGCGTCACCTCGTCGCCGCCGCCGTGCCCGGATCGCTCGACGACGACCTCGAAGAGCGGGTGAGGGCGCAGATGGTGCAGATGTTCGGTCCGAGCGCCACTCGTTGGACCCACTTGCGCTCCTACCGAATCGAACACGGTCAGCCCGACCAGAGTCCGCCGTTCTCGCCCAAGAAACGGGTACACGTTCGTGACAACATGTTCGTGGCCGGCGACCACCGCGACACCGCATCCATCCAAGGCGCGTTATTCTCCGGACGTCGCGCCGCCGAAGCCGTCCACGCCCGTCTCGGCCACTGACGCCAACGACACCCAACCAACGACACCCACCAAGGAGCCCACATGAACCCCGATCCGGCCAAGATCGTCTCGGTCACCACGAAGGTGGACGCCACGCCGCAGCAGATCTTCGACCTGCTCGCCGATCCGTCGAAGCACGGCGAGATCGACGGTTCGGGTTCGGTGCAGAACGCTCAGTCGTCGGCGCCGACCCGGCTCGCGCTCGGCGTGAAGTTCGGCATGGACATGAAGATCGGGGTCAAATACAAGATCACCAACGAGGTGGTGGAGTTCGACGAGCCCCGTCGCATCGCATGGCGACACTTCGGTGGCCACGTGTGGCGCTACATCCTGGAACCCGTCGAGGGCGGCACCATGGTCACCGAGGAGTTCGACTGGAACACCTCGAAGTCACAGTTGATGATGCGGGTCATGAACTACCCGGCCAAGAACCGTCAGTCGATCGAGAAGACGCTGCAACGACTCGCGGAGCGCTTCGCGACGTGAGCGACACGCATCCGATCGACGACATCATCAAGGCACGTCGCACGAACATGTTCGTCGATCGTGCGCGGGTCGTGCCCGACGCGGTGATCGACGAACTCTGTGCCCTCGCCATATGGGCCCCCAACCACAAGCGCACGTGGCCGTGGCGTTTCGCCTCGGTCACCGGTGACGGTCGCGCGCGTCTCGGTGCCGTCGTCTCCGACGCCATGGCGGCCCACGGTGACGACGAGGCCAAGGTGCTCAAGGCCCGCACGAAGTACGAGCGGACTCCCAATGTGCTCATCGTCGGCTCCGCCCCCGGCGACTCACCCGAGCGCACCGCCGAGAATCGTGACGCCGTGGCCGCGGCCGTGCAGAACCTCATGCTGGCCGCCACGTCGCGAGGTATCGCCACCTACTGGGGGTCGTGCCCCAAGGGCGCCCACTCGGCGGTGGCCGACTTCGCGGGATTCGACACCTACACCCACATCGTGGGCATCTTCTACGTGGGCTGGATTGCCGACGAGGTCGAGACCCCGGCTCGTCCGGTGCCGACCGTCGCGCGCATCACGCGCTAACCGGTATCGCTCAGGGCTGGTAGACCCCGAACACTCCGCGCAAGGCGTCGCTGATCTCGCCCAGTGTGGCGTCGGCGCGCAGTGCCGCCTTCATGGGAGGCAACAGGTTGTCGGTGCCCCGGGCGGCCGCGACCAGATCGGCGAGTGCGGCATCGAGACGCCCTGGGTCACGCGCGGCCTTGTAGGCGGCGAGGCGCGTCTTCTGTCCGCGCTCCAGGGCCGGGTCGATCGGGAACACTTCGGGTTCGGGATCGTCGTCGACACCGAACTTGTTCACTCCCACGATCACCCGCTCGTCGTCGTCGATGCTCTTGGCGTACTCGTAGGCCGCCTGTTCGATCTCGTCCATCTGGTAGCCGGCCTCGATCGCGGCCACCGCACCACCCATCTCGTCGATGCGCGCGATGTACTCGAGGGCCAGTTTCTCGATCTCGTCGGTGAGCGACTCCACGAGGTAACTGCCCGCCAGCGGATCGGGGGTGTCGGCGATACCGCTCTCGTACCCAATGATCTGCTGCGTGCGCAGGGCGATCCGCGCCGCGCGCTCGGTGGGCAGACTGAGCGCCTCGTCGAATCCGTTGGTGTGCAGACTCTGGGTCCCGCCCATCACCGCGGCCATGCTCTGCAGCGCCACGCGGACGATGTTGTTCTCCGGTTGCTGCGCGGTGAGGGTGCTGCCGCCCGTTTGGGTGTGGAACCGCAACAGCTTGCTCGACTCCTTCTTCGCACCGAAGCGGTCGTTCATCAGTCGGTACCAGATGCGACGCGAGGCCCGGAACTTGGCGACCTCCTCGAAGAAGTTGTTGTGCGCATTCCAGAAGAACGACAGGCGCGGGGCGAAGTCGTCGACGTCCAGTCCGGCCGCGATGGCCGCCTCGACGTACGCGATGCCGTTCGCGATGGTGAAGGCGATCTCCTGAACCGCGGTCGATCCGGCCTCACGAATGTGGTAGCCGGAAATCGAGATCGTGTTCCATTTCGGAACGTTCCGGGCGCAGTACCCGAAGATGTCAGTGATGATGCGCATGCTCGGCCGCGGCGGGTAGACGTACGTGCCACGGGCGATGTACTCCTTCAGGAGGTCGTTCTGGATCGTGCCGCTGATCGCGCTGGACGGCACGCCCTGCTCCTCGGCGACCAGTTCGTACATCAGTAACAGGATCGCGCCCGTCGAATTGATGGTCATCGAGGTGGTGACCTTGTCGAGTGGAAGATCCTTGAGCAACAACCGCATGTCGGCCATGGAGTCGATGGCCACTCCGACCTTGCCGACCTCGCCCTCGGCGCGGGGATGGTCGGAGTCGTACCCCATTTGCGTGGGCAGATCGAACGCACACGACAACCCGGTCTGACCGGCACCCAGCAGGAACTTGAAGCGCTCGTTGGTCGACTCGGCCGTACCGAAGCCCGCGTACTGCCGCATCGTCCAGAGCTTGCCCCGATACATGGTCGGGTACACCCCGCGGGTGTAGGGCGGCTTACCCGGCTCACCGAGTTGGGCCGCGGCGTCGAAACCCGCCAGATCGGCAGCGGTGTAGAGGGGCTTGATCTCGATTCCCGAGTCGGTGCGGATGTCGTCGCTCATCACCCCCGACTGTACGGGGCGCACCCCTCGACCGCCTATCCCGAGAAGGAGCGGGATTCACGAAGCCGCGATGAGGGCGATCTCCATCTTCCATTCGGGGCGAGCCAGAGCCGGCACCGTGACGAGCGTGCTGGCCACGCGATGCCCAGCGAGGGCCCGGTCGCGGGCGGACATCACCGGCGCCAACGGCTGCCCGACGACCACGTAGGTCGTCACCGACACCACGTCGGTCGCCGACATCCCGGCCGCGTCGAGAATCGCGAGCAGGTTCGACCACACCGCCGCCGCCTGATCGGCGATGTCGTCGGGCACCGAGCCGTCGGGGGCGATGGGCACCACGCCCGACGTGTGCAGAAGACGCCGGGCGTCGACGCTCAGGATCGCATGGGCGTAGTTCGCCGCGGTGGGAGCGATGGAAGCCGGGGCGATCTCGCGGTTCATGCGTCGATTGTGTCACGGCGACGGGATCGGACAGGGATGCCCGCGCGTCTAGTCTTTGCCCGTGAACACCGACACCGCTCTCGCCAACGCCGCCCAAGGCGGCAACGCCAACCTTCTCGCGATGCCGTCCTTCGAAACGGTCGAGGAAGAGCGCGCCCACCGCAAGTCCCGTCTCGCCGGGGCGTTGCGAATCTTCGGACGCCTCGGATTCGGGGAGGGCGTCGCCGGACACATCACCGTGCGCGACCCCGAGAAGCCCGACCACTTCTGGGTCAACCCGTTCGGCCTCAGCTTCCGCCACATGCGCGTGAGCGATCTGTTGCTCGTCAACCACCATGGTGAGGTGGTGGTGGGCGACCTGCCCGTGAACCGTGCGGCTTTCGTCATTCACTCGGCCATTCACGCCGCCCGTCCCGACGTGATTGCCGCCGCGCACGCTCACTCGGTCCACGGCAAAGCCTTCAGTTCGCTCGGCATCCCGCTCGACCCCATCACCCAGGACGCCTGCATCTTCTACGAGGACCACACCGTCATCTCCGAGCAGGGCGGCGCCGTGGTCTTCGACGTCGACGCCGGCAAGGAGTTGGCGTCGATGTTCCCGCGGGGCAAGGCCGCGATCCACCAGAACCACGGATTGTTCACCGTGGGCAGCACCGTCGAGGAGGCGGCGTTCTGGTTCCTGTCGATGGATCGCTCGTGTCAGGCCCAACTTCTCGCCATGGCCGCCGGAACCCCGAAGTTGATCAAGCACGAGTACGCCGCGTACACCCGCGACCAGACCGGACACTCGTTGGCCGGATGGTTCCAGTTCCAGCCGCTGTGGCAGGAGATCTGCCGCACCGACCCGGAACTGTTCGACTGAGCGCCGTCGACGATCCCTCCACCCCCGTCTCGCCGATCGGGAGGTTCATGGCCACGGCCTCTCCCGAGGCCCTCTTCGTGCTCAGCGCCACGGCGCAATACATCGGCGCCGTCATCGCCATCGACCTATTCGACCGGGTCGACCCGGCGACCGTCGCCTGGTTGCGCGTGTTCGGCGCCGCGGTCGCACTGTTGCTGGTCTCGGGCCGGCACCTGTTGCGCCCGTGGACGCGCGCCGACTTCGTCGCCATGACCATCTTCGGAGTGGCGACCGCGTTGATGAACACGTTCTTCTATCTCGCCATCGACCGACTTCCGTTGGGCAAGGGCGTGGCCATCGAGTTCATCGGACCGATCACCGTCGCGGCGTTGCGAACGCGGTCGCGCCGCAATGCGGGCGCCCTCGTGTTGGCCACGGTGGGCGTCGCCGTGCTCTCCGGGGTGGAGATCAGCGGAGAGCCCCTCGGTCTGCTGTTCATCTTCCTCGCCTCGGGGATGTGGGCCGCCTACATCGTGATCGGGTCCCGCGTGGCCCAGCAGAACCGGGGCGTCAGCGGACTCGGACTCGGTCTGCTCATCGGCGCCATCGTCGTCACCCCGATCGCCGCTCCGTCGAGCGGGCCGGTGTGGTCGTCGCCCCATCTCGTCCTGCTGTGCATGTTCGTCGGGGTGATGTCGAACGCCATCGGTTACGGCATCGACCAATCGGTGCTTCGTCGCATTCCCATCCGACGCTTCAGCGTGCTGCTGGCGTTGCTTCCCGTCACCGCGACCGTCGTGGCGTTCATCGCACTCGACCAACGGCCGAGTGGGGTCGACCTGCTGGGCATGGCGTTCGTGCTGGCCGGCGTGGTGGTGCAGGAGCGCGAGGAATTGACGAACTGAGCCGTCAGTGGCTCATCCAAGGGGCACACAATCCGTCGAGGTCACGTACCTGGATCTTGTCGCGGTTGGCCCATGTCACCGGATTGGTGGGGTCGGCCTGCAACTTGAAGGTGCGGAAACTCATCTCGGTGGTGTCGACGGCCAGGATGCGTCCGATCAGTCCGTCACCGAGGCCGAGCAGGATCTTGATCGCCTCCAGTGCCTGAATGGAACCGATGATGCCCGGCAACACGCCGAGCACTCCGGCTTCGGCGCACGAAGGGGCGAGTTCGGCCGGCGGCGGCTCGGGGACCATGTCGCGATACGTCGGACCCTGCGTCGGGTGGAAGACCGACACCATGCCCTCGAAGCGAAAGATCGAACCGTGCACGACCGGGATGCCGAGCTTCACGCTGGCGTCGTTGAGCAGATAACGCGAGGGGAAGTTGTCGGCACCATCAACGATCACGTCGTATCCCGCGATGATGTCCATAATGTTCTCGGCCGACAGTCGGGTGTCATAGGTGACCACGTCGACGTCGGGATTCAGCAAGGTGAGCGTCTTCTTGGCCGAGTCCACCTTGCGGTCGCCGATGCGATCGACGTTGTGCAGGATCTGACGCTGCAGGTTGCTCGCATCGACCTCGTCCATGTCGACGATGCCGAGCGTGCCGACGCCAGCGGCGGCGAGGTACAGCGCCGCGGGTGAGCCGAGCCCACCCGCACCGAGCAACAACACCTTGCTCCCGAGAAGTTTCGCCTGCCCCTCGACGCCCACCTCGGGCAACAACAGGTGGCGCTTGTAACGATTCGATTGTTCGGCGTTGAGAGCGGCCGGGGCCTTCCAGCGACGACCCTCGTCCTTCCACTTTCCGTAGCCACCGGCCATCGACAACACGTTGGAGTACCCGAGTTCACCGAGCGTTTTTGCGGCGAAGGCACTGCGCACCCCGCCCGCGCAGTAGACGACGACGGTCGCGTCCTTGTCGAGGATGCGACCCTCGACCTGGGCCTCGAGATGCCCACGCGGAATGTGCAATGCGCCGATGAGTGCGCCCTCGGCGTACTCGTCGGGTTCACGCACGTCGAGCACCGTCACGCCTCCGCCGTCGATCATGGACTGGGCGCCAGCGGTGTCGATTTCGGTGATCTCGGACTTGGCTGCCGCCAGGAGGTCTCGGAATGTCGCCATGGGGAAAGCCTACCTGTTTGGTCGGGATTACACTCCCGGGGAAGATCTCTCAGGTTGCGCGAAAGACCAGTTCGGGCAGGAACTCGCTGATGTCGCCGCGAATGCTGGCACTGGCGTAGTGGTCCCGCTCGGTGGGCTGTCCGTTGATGATCACGGCGCGGGCCCCGGCGGCGCGGGCGCGGGCAATGGTGTTGGCCGCCGGCGTCACGCCGAGCGACGTCCCGATGGCCAGGAACAGATCGCAGTTCTCCGACGCCACCATGGCCGCGCCGATGACCTCGTCGTCGAGGGGCTCACCGAACAACACGACGTCGCGCTTCATCACTCCCCCGCACGACAGACATCGCGGGTCGTGATCCCCGGCCGCCACGCGCTCGACCGTTTCCTCCACCGGGCGCCGTTCGTCGCAGCCGAAGCAGCGCGAGTATCGCCAAGTACCGTGGAGTTCGTGCACCAACTCGGGTGAGTTACCCGCGCTGATGTGCAGTCCGTCCACGTTCTGGGTGGCCAAACCGATCAACTTGCCCCGCCGCTCCAACTCCACCAGCGCGTAATGTCCGACGTTGGGGACGATGCGACCCATGCGCCGGTCGAGCGCCGCACGCCAACCGGCGCGACGCGCCTCCTCGTCCTCGAGGTAGTGCTGCACGTACGAGGCGCGCTCGGCCCCCGGGTTCAACGTCCACAATCCGTTGGGTCCCCGGAAGTCGGGCACCCCCGAGCCCGTGGAGATACCGGCGCCGGTGAGCACGGCCACTCGCTCGGCCGCCGCCAACCAACCGACCACCTCGTCGAACCCGGACTCGTCCACGGACGTGATCACTGCGGCGGACACGCGGTCAGTGTCGCACACCATCGCCCCGGTCGCCACCGGAGCGTCGTTGGAACCCACCCTCGACGGCGGCGAGGGAGGCCTGATGGGACGAGTCGACGAACAACTCGGTGCGTTGACGATCATGCCGTGGCGCGATCCGGTGGTCGAGCGCTTCGGACACGATCCACTCGGCGAATACGTCGAACTCTTCTGGCTCGGCGTCATCGGACCGACCGCCACGTGGCTGTTGCGACGCCTCGCCTACGTCGCGGTCGCCCGACCGGACGGGGTCGCGATCGACCTCGCGGCGCTGGCCGGCTCGGTCGGAATGGGCGGGGCGAACTCCCCCGGTCTCGAGCGGGCCCTGCGTCGCCTCGTCATGTTCGGCCTCGCCCGGCGCGAGGGTGCGACGCTGGCGGTGCGCACCGTCGTGCCACCTCTGGGTCTTCGTCACCTCTGTCGTCTGCCCGCGGTGGTGCAGTCGGCGCACGCACTCTGGAGCGAGAACGACCCCGCCCCCGCGCGCGAGACCGCGTTGGGTGTTTTCAGCGACGTGGCTTCGTGAAGTTCAGGGCGAGATCGATCAACAGGCGCGTCCCGAAGCCGGTCGCGCCACGACTCAGCCATCCGTCGTCGCCGTCGACATTCATCGGCCCGGCGATGTCGAGGTGCGCCCACGGAACGTCGGCCGTGAACTCGGCGAGGAACAACGCCGCGGTGATCGCACCGCCGTACGGGCCGCCGATGTTGCGCATATCGGCCACGTTGGAGTCGAGCAGACGTCGGTAGTCGCGCTCGAGCGGCAACTGCCATACCGGCTCGTCGGCCTTGGCGGCCGCACCCTTCACTTGTTCGATGAACGAGTCGCTCGTACCGAGCACCCCGGCGATCTTGGTGCCCAAGGCGGCCAGACAGGCGCCGGTGAGAGTCGCGATGTCGACCATCGCATCGGGCTTGGCCTCGACACCGAGCGACAATCCGTCGGCCAGCACCAATCGTCCTTCGGCGTCGGTGTTGTGGATCTCGGCGGTCTTGCCGTTGCGGAACGTGAGCACGTCACCCATCGCCACTGCGCTTCCCGACGGCCGGTTGTCGGTGCACATTAGGAATCCGGTGACCTTGGCCCGGCAGCGTAGCGCTTTCAACGCGCTCATCGCCGACAACACGGCCGCGGCGCCGGACATGTCCATCTTCATGTTCGCGTGCATCGCGTCGCTCGGCTTCAGGCTGATGCCGCCCGAGTCGTAGGTGATTCCCTTGCCGACCATCACCAGGTGCCCGCTCGGCACCCCCGACGGGACGTAGGTCAACTTCACCATGCGGGCGGGCTCGGTGGAGCCGCGGTTCACGCCGAGGAGTCCCCCGCAGCCCATGACCGCCAACTTGTCGTTGTCGAACACCTCGACGTCGAGACCCGACTCCTTGGCCAGTACCACGGCCTTGTCGGCGAGCATCCGCGCGGTCAGGTGGGCCGGCGGCGTGTTGGCGAGGTCGCGCGCCGTCCATGCGGCCGACGACGTGGCGCGACCGCGCTCGACGCCGGCGTCACAACCCTTGGCCCGCGCTCCCAAGGCCGTGAGGGTGAATGCGACCTTGGGCGCGTCGACCCCGGACTTCAGGTCGTTGTAGCGGTAACTGGCGAGCACCAACCCTTCGACGGCGGCCTGAGCGGCCGAACGGGCGTCGAGCGTCACGGCGTCGACCAGGCTCGTGGCCACCGACGACCGACGGGACGCACTGCGCGCCAGTGACGCCGCCGACCGACGCACCGAGGCCATGGTGGCCTTGCGCGGATCCCCGATGCCCACTGCGATCACGGTCGGACCCGACGATGACGGAACGGTCAGGGTCTGGCCGACCTTGCCGTCAAAACCGTGCGTTGACAGCGCGGCCCGTGACAGTCCGAGTTGCCGCGGGACCGGGCCGCTGGTGCCCACGGGCACCCCGATCACGTCGACATTCTTCGGTGTGGAACGGGCGGACTCGACGCTGATGTTGTTGGCCATTCGACCATGCTACGCCCCGCTCGCCGACGGGTGCCGAGCGAAGCGGTCAGACGCGTCGCACCGGAAGCGACTCGCCCTCCTGCCAACGCGCCATGGTCCAGAGCAGGTCGGACAGGCGGTTCAAGTACGGAACGACGTGCGACGGTGGCGGCGCGGCCGGCAAGGCGTGACGCTCGGCGCGGCGAACGACCGTGCGCGCGACGTCGAGCCAACCGGACACGCGGTTACCACCGGGAACCACGAACTCGGTGGGGCGATCGAATCGGGTGTCGAGTTCGTCGATGATCTTCTCGAGGCGATCGACCATTCCCGGCTCGACGCTCGTCACGCCGGGCTCGAGCTTCGACCGGTTCTCGGGCAGCGTGGCCAGCTCGGCCATCAACACCCAGAGGTCGCGCATGATCGGAATCAAAAGCCCCTCGAGTTCGGAACCGGCCCCGGCCTCCGCGCGGGCCATACCGATGATCGACTGCGCCTCGTCGACTGAACCGTAGGCACGCGGCAACTGGCTGTCCTTGGGAACCCGGCCGCCATACAACAAGCCGGTGGTGCCGTCGTCTCCCTCTCTGGTGTACACGCGCACCTTGCTCACGAAGCAGACGCTACAACGGTGTGACGCATGACGAGAGGTTCGGCTTCAATATTCGGTCACGGCGGGAAATGGGTCTTCGTTGACATTCGACGCACGGGTAGCGTTTCGTCGATGGCCCGTCAGCCCTACCTCGATGCGGTGAACGAGCGCGTCATCGTCTTCGACGGCGCGTTCGGCACTTTCGTGCAAGGACTCGACCTCGGTCCCGACGACTTCGGCGGCCCGTCGCTCGAGGGCTGCAACGAGATGCTCTGCCTCACGCGCCCCGACGTGATCCGCAGCATGCATTCGGCGTTCCTCGACGTCGGGGTCGACGCGCTCGAGACCGCGAGCTTCGGCAGCTTCTCGACGGTCCTCACGGAGTACGACATCCCCGGGCGGGCCCACGAGCTGAACGTCGCGGCCGCTCGCCTGGCCCGCGAGACCGCTGACGACTACGAAGCCGACGGACGTTCGCGCTACGTCGCCGGGTCGATCGGACCGGGCACCAAGTTGCCGAGTCTCGGTCACATTCGGTTCGCCGAATTGCGCGACGCATACGTCGAACAAGCGCGCGGACTGTTGGTCGGAGGGGTCGATCTCTTCCTCATCGAGACCTGCATGGATCTGCTGCAGATCAAGGCCGCGATGATCGCGTGCCGTCGGGCCATGCGCGCCGAGGGTCGCGAGGTGCCGATCCAGGTTCAGGTGACGATGGAGACCACCGGTCGCATGCTCGTGGGTTCCGAGATCGGGGCCGCACTCACGGCGATCGGCGCGATGCGCCCCGACGTCTTCGGTATCAACTGCGCCACCGGGCCGGCCGAGATGCAGGAGCATCTACGTCATCTCAGCCAACACGCGAGCATGCCGATCAGTGTCCTGCCCAACGCCGGGTTACCGAGCGTCGTCGACGGTCGCACCCACTACGACCTGACACCCGAGAAACTCGCCGAGTTCCATCGCCGTCACGTCACCGATCTCGGCATCGGCGTGGTTGGTGGCTGTTGTGGCACCACCCCGGCACACCTGAAGGCCGTCGTCGACGCGGTGCGCGGGCTCGCGGCCCCCCGCCGCTCGGCCCTGATCGAGCCGAGCGTGTCGTCCATCTACTCGTCGGTGCCCGTGAAGCAGGACAATTCGTTCCTCATCATCGGTGAGCGCACGAACACCAACGGTTCGAAAGCCTTCCGTGACGCCATGATCGCCGGCGACTGGGACAACTGCACCAAGATGGCCACCGAGCAGATTCGCGAAGGCGCCCACGTGCTCGACGTGTGCGTCGACTACGTCGGGCGCGACGGCGTGATCGACATGGACGAGATCGCCTCCCGTTTCGCCACCCAGGCCAGTGTTCCTCTCGTACTCGACTCCACCGAGCCCCAGGTGATGGAAGCGGGTCTCATGCACATCGGCGGCCGCGCCATCTTGAATTCGGCGAACCTCGAGGACGGAGAGGAACCCGGCAGTCGTCTCGACCGTGTGTTCTCGCTGGCCCGCGAGTACGGGTGCGCGGTCGTGTGTCTGCTCATCGACGAGCGTGGCCAGGCCCGCGACGTCGAGTGGAAGCTCGAGATCGCCCACCGTCTGCACCGAATCGCGGTCGACCGCTACGGGTTGTCGGCGAGCGACCTGATCTTCGACGCCCTGACGTTTCCGCTGTCGACCGGCGACGACGACCTACGCCTCGACGCCAAGCACACGATCGACGCGATTCGTCGCATCAAGACCGAGATCCCCGGTTGCTTCACGACCCTCGGCGTGTCGAACGTGAGTTTCGGACTGAAGCCGTCGGCCCGTCACGCCCTCAACAGCGTCTTTCTGAACGAATGCGTCGGCGCGGGACTCGACTCGGCGATCGTGCACGCCGGCAAGATCGTGCCTTTGGCCCGCATGCCCGAGGAGCACAAGCAGATCTGCCTCGATCTGATCTACGACCGGCGCTCGGGCGACTACGACCCGTTGAAGCGCCTGCTGGAGGTCTTCGCCGACGTCTCGACCGTGGCGACGGTCCGCGAGGACCGAACCGGCTGGACGATCGAGCAACTCCTGAAACAACGCATCATCGACGGCGATCGCGAGGGGCTCACCGACGACCTCGAGCGGGCCATGGCGGAGGGACGCGCGCCCTTGAGCATCGTCAACGACGTGCTGCTCGACGGCATGAAGGTGGTGGGCGAGCTCTTCGGTTCCGGCCAGATGCAGTTGCCCTTCGTCTTGCAGAGCGCCGAGACCATGAAAACCGCCGTGGCCCACCTCGAACCCCACATGGACAAGGTCGGCTCGACCTCCTCGAAGGGCAAACTCGTGCTCGCCACGGTGAAAGGCGACGTGCACGACATCGGCAAGAACCTCGTCGACATCATCTGCACCAACAACGGGTACGAGGTGCACAACCTGGGCATCAAGATCCCGATCTCGGAGATGGTGCAGAAGGTCAAGGAGGTCGGAGCCGATGCGCTCGGCATGAGTGGCCTGCTCGTCAAGAGCACCCTCATCATGCGCGAGAACCTGCTCGAGATGAACGAGCTCGGGCTGTCCGAGGTTCCGGTGCTGCTCGGAGGCGCGGCCTTGACCCGCACGTTCGTCGAGAAGGACCTGCGCGAGGTCTACGACGGACGCGTTTTCTACGGTCGCGACGCGTTCGAGGGGCTCAGCACCCTCGATCGTCTGATGGAGATCAAACGCTCGGGAGTCGACAACCCTGACTTCGGCCGCGTGCCCTCGGGACGGGTGTTGCCGAGTCGCTCGGGCGCAATCAAGGAATCGGGGGAGGTCCCGGCGCGTTCACCCGAGGTCGCCGCCGACAACCAGGTGTTCGAGCCGCCCTTCCTCGGCACCCGCATCGTGAAGGGCATCCCCCTCGACGACATCGTTCAGTACGTCAATGAGACCGCGCTCTTCCGCAACCAGTGGCAATTCCGTCCCGAGGGTGAGGAAACCGACGAGGATTTCAAGACCCGACTGCGGGCCCGACTGCGCGTGGAACTGGCCGAGGCCAAGGCCGCCGGATTCCTCGTGCCGCAGGTGGTGTACGGCTACTTCTGCGTGAACTCCGACGGCGACGACCTCGTGGTGTGGAGCGACGCCTCGCGCACCACCGAGATCGAACGGTTCCATTACCCGCGTCAGAGCGAGTCGCCATTCCTGTGCATCGCCGACTTCTTCCGATCCGCCGATCAGGGTCCGGACTACGCGGCTTTCCACATTGTCACCATGGGGAACGCCGTCAGCGCGGAAGCGGCCCGACTGTTCGCGGCGAACGAGTACCAGAAGTACATGATCGTCCACGGCCTCGGCGTCGAGACGGCCGAGGCCCTGGCCGAGTTGTGGCACAAGCGCATCCGCGAGGAATGGGGCTTCGTCTCCGAGGACGGGCCGTCGATCGGTGGCCTGTTCCGCCAGCAGTACCGCGGTGGGCGTTACTCGTGGGGCTATCCGGCGTGTCCGGATCTCGAGGACAACGCCACGGTCGCACGCCTGCTGGAGGCGGGCCGCCTCGGTATCGAGGTGAGCGAGGAGACCGGGTGGCAGTACCAGCCCGAGCAGACGACCTCGGCCATCATCTGTCACCACCCGCAGGCCAAGTACTTCGTCGCCCGCTGAGACTCCGGCGGGTCTGCGGTGTTGAATGTCGGACATGCGCACCTGGATCGTCCGACTGTCGTTGCTCGCCGTCCTCGCCATCGGTCTCGTCTACGGAGGCATCCTGTTGTGGACCAAGGTGATCAACGAACCCGAGGATCGCTTCGACGAGGGCGACCTCTCGGCCGTGGTCGACGTCACCACCACGATCGGGACGACCCCGGATTCGACACCGGTTTCCGCGCCGACCTCCGAAGTACCGGTCATCGACGACGGTGAACTCTCGGGCACCTGGTCGATCACCGAGGGATCCAAGGTGGGATATCGCGTGAAGGAGGTGCTCGGCGGCGTCGACACCGAGGGTGTCGGACGCACCGACGCGGTGACGGGAACGCTCACGATCGAGGGCCCGTCCATCATCAGCGCGTACTTCGAGGTCGAGGTGGCCACCATCACGAGCGACAGCACGCGACGCGACTCGCAGTTCGCCGGCCCGATCATGGAGACGAGCGTCCATCCCACGGCCTCGTTCCGCCTCACCCGACCCATCGAACTCGCCGAGTTGCCCGCTCTCGGTACCACCATCACCGCGCAGGCCGTCGGCGAACTGACGTTGCACGGAGTCACGCGCGAGGTGTCGTTCGAGGTGAGCGCGCGCGTGGACAACGGCGTCGTGGGCGTGCTCGGCGCCATCGAGGTGCTCTTCGGTGACTACGACATCGACAATCCGTCCAACGCCTTCGTGACCACCGGCGACGACGGCCTGATCGAATTCGTGCTGGCCTTCGCGCGCCTCTGACCGTCGACGACTTACGTCCTGCTCAGTGGGGCTGACTGGCCTCCCACGCCGCCGCCAAAGCTGCGTATCGCCCACCGAACGACACCAATTCGTCGTGCGAGCCCAGCTCGACGAGTTCACCGTGATCGACCACGGCGATCCGATCGGCACGACGGACCGTCGACAACCGGTGAGCCACGACGATCACCGTGCGACCGGTCATCAACTTCTCGAGCGCCCGTTCCACCACCGCCTCCGTACCCGGGTCGAGATTCGACGTCGCCTCGTCGAGCACCAGCACCGCCGGGTCGACGAGCGCCGCGCGAGCCAGTGCGACGAGTTGTCGCTCGCCGGCCGACAGGCGTGAACCCCGTTCGCGTACATCGGTCATGATCCCTTCGGGGAACTCGAGGAACCTTTCGAGTGCGCCGATCGTGGCCAACGCCCGTTGCACCTCGACGTCGGTCGCCGACGGACGCGCGACGCGGATGTTCTCGAGGATCGTGCCCCCGAAGCAGAAACCCTCCTGGGGCACCACCACGATGCGACGGCGCAGATCGACCATCGACGACTGACGCAGATCGACCCCGCCGAAACTGACCGAACCGACCCACCCGTCGACGGAACTGGGGTCGTAGAGCCGGGCCATCAACTTGGCCAGGGTCGACTTGCCCGCACCGGTCGGACCCACCAACGCCAGTCGCTCGCCGTCGGCCACGGTGATCGACACGTCGCGCAAAGCCGGGCGATCGGCACCCTCGTAGGCGAAGGTCAGATTCCGGACTTCGATCGCGCCCCGCTCGGGCAAGGCGGTGGGGTTCGCCACTTCGTCCACGTCGGGCGTGGCGTCGATGATGGCGAACAACTTGTGCAACGCGGCGGTCGACGACTGAACGGTGTTGTAGAGCTGGCTGAGTTGTTGCACCGGGTCGAACAAGTTCGCCAACAACAACACGAACGCGGTCACGGTGCCGAGGCTCACCGATCCGCGGTGAACGAGCCAGCCGCCGATGCCGATGATGGCACCGGTCGCGGCGATACCGGCGAACTCCACGAGGCCGAAGTACCACGTGCTCACCCGGACGCTGTGCATGTGCGAGTCGAACAACTCCCGATTGGTGCGGGCGAACCTCGAGGCCCGATTCGCCTCCTGCCCGTACGCCTGGATCACCCGCACCCCGGTGATCCCCTCCTGCAGCGTCGAGAGGTTGTTGCCGACTTTTTCGCGCACGACGAGATAGGCGCGGTTCGACTGCTTCTGGAAACGGACCGACGCCATCACGATCAAGGGCAGGACGATCATCGCCACGATGGCGAGTTGCCACGACATGGCGAACAACAGGATCACGGCGAGCACGAGCAACAAGAAGGCGTAGACGAACTGCAGCAGCCCGAACTGGATGAGTTCGCCCATCGACTCGATGTCGTTCGTCATCCGCGACACCAAAACGCCGGCCTTCTCGCGGTCGAAGAACGCCATCGACTGCTTCTGCAATCGTTCGAACACCGTCAAACGTAGGTCGCGCAGGAAACCCTCACCCGCCCGGTTCACCGCCAGGTACTGCAACCGTCCGACGCCGTAACCGAACGCCGTGATCCCGAGGTACACCACGATGAGGCGATCGAGCACGCCGCCGTCGCGGTCCCTGATGCCGTGATCGATGGCGAAGCGCAACAAGGTCGGACCGGCGAGGGTCACGAGCACGCTCAGCAGGACGAGGCCCAGAGCCGCGTGCAACATGCGCCGTTGCGGTCGGGCCAACGCGTAGCTGCGCCGCAACGTGCGCAAGGTTTGCACCCGGTCGAGACGGTCCTCGTCGCTGGTCGCGGCCATGCCCCACATTCAGACCACGTCCTCGTCGGCCGATTGACGCACGGCCCGACCCCGTTCGACCAAGGTCGCGGCGACGTCGGGATCCGGCGCCGGAGCGTCGTCATCGCCGTCCTCGTCGCGCACGGCCCAGGCGGCGAGAACCTGTCGATAGCGATCGTTCGTCGCCAACAGGTCGTCATGGGTGCCCACGGCGGCGGCGCGACCCTCGTCGAGCAACACCACCTTGTCGGCCAGAGCGATCGTTCCCGGTCGGTGCGCGATCACGATCGTCGTGCGGCCCCGCATGACGGTCGACATGGCCTCCCGGATCTCGTGCTCCTTGCTAGGGTCGACGGCTGACGTCGCATCGTCGAGGACCAACACCCGGGGATCAGCCACGATCGCTCGTGCGATGGCGATGCGCTGGCGCTGACCACCCGACAGCGAATAGCCACGTTCACCGAGGATCGTGTCGTATCCCTCGGGAAGTTCGGTGATGAAGTCGTGCGCCCCGGCCAGTCGGGCCGCGGACTCGATCGACTCGCGCGGGGCATCGGGGCGGGCGAAAGCGATGTTCTCGCGTACCGGATCGTGGAAGAGGAAGGTGTCCTCGAACACGATTCCGACCGCGGCCCGCAGGTCGGCCAGACGCAGGTCGCGTACGTCGACACCGTCGAGCTCGATCGAACCGGACGCGACGTCGTGGAACCGTGTCAGCAATCGCACGATCGTCGACTTGCCCGACCCGGTCGCGCCGACGAGGGCCACCGCCTCACCGGCACCGATCGTGAGGTCGAACCCGGCGATGACGGGTTCGGAGCCCTCGTACGCGAAAGACACGCCGCGGAAACGAACGGCACCGACGGCGGTGGCCGAGCGGGCCGGAAGTTCGACCGGTCGTGCGGCGTCGGTGATCGCCGACTCGGCGCTCAACACTTCGTTCACGCGCGTGAGAGCGACCGAGGCCCGCTGGGCGAGGGCCACCGTCATCGCGATGTTGCGCAACGGCCAGATGAGCATGGTGATGTACGCGTTGAACTTCACGAGATCACCCACGGTCATCGCGCCGTCTATCACGCGGTGACCTCCGATGCCGAGAACCGCCACCAGACCGAGCGCCGGCAGCAGGTCGAGCGCCGGCAGGAACCGACTGCGGATGCGAGCCGCATCGAGCGAGACCCGCTGGATGTCGTCGGCCTCGACGCGCACCTTGTCGAACTGCACGCCCTCGGCACCGAAACCCTTGATGACGCGAACACCGGACACGCTCTCTTCGACCACGGTCGCCAATTGCGCCTGTTCCTGTTGCACCGCCAACACCGCCGGATGGATTCGTCGCGAGAACCGACTGGCGAGGACGTTGAGCAACGGCAATGGGGCCAAGGCGACCAGGGCGAGGAAAGGTTGCGACAGCAACAGCAACACCACGACGGCCACGATCATCGCCAGATTGGACAAGGTGATGGGGATCATCACGACGAATGCCTGCAACTGCTGAAGGTCGGATGAGGCGCGGCTCATCAATTGACCGGTCTGGGTGCGGTCGTGATAGCCGACGTGCAGTCGCAGGAGGTGCTCGAAAATCTGTTCGCGCAAACGGGACTCGATCCAGCGGCTCTCGCGGAAGGCGACCCACCGACGAAAGGCGGTGAAGAGGCCGGCGATCACCCCGGCGGCCACCACGAGACCGGACCAGAACACCAGGGTGCCACGACCCTCGATGCCCCGGTCGATGCCGAGTTTGGTGATCTCGGGCACCGACACCTTGCCCGCCGACCACAGCAAACCCACGACGACACCGACCACCAGTCCGCGTCGCTGTTCCAGCAGGACCCGGGTCAACAGCCTCCAGCCCTGCTGGGTCTCGAGTCGCTGACGGTCGTCCACCCGACCGAAACTACTCACCACCTCCCCGCCGCGACCGGCTCATGGAGCGGTGCCACACCCCTCACCGATGATGGCGGCATGGAAAGCACCAACGGCGCACCCGAACCGGAACGGCCGGTCGTCCAACTTCGTCTCGACGGCTTCGTCGACCCCTGCGACGGTGTCGACCCGCGATTCATCCTCTCCGACGAAACGTGCCGAATCGGCCGCAAGTACCTCGCCGAGATGCGTCGCATCTTGCGCGAGGGACGCGTCGCCTGAGGCTCAACCGGCCGAGGGCGACAGCGCCTTCACCGACTCCCAGTAGTTCAGTTCGGGGTCGAGACCGAGGATCGCGAGCGAACTCGTGGTCACCCCGTTGTCGAAGTACTCGGCGATACGGGCGCGACAGTGTTCGGCCGAGCCGTGGATCAAGATGTCGTCCACGACCTCGTCGGGGATGGCGGCCAATGCGGCTTTGCGATCACCCGCTTTCCAGAGGTCCCACATCTCCTGCAGTAACTCGCCGCGGCCGAGCCAACGGTGGAAGTCGGCGTACACCGGCACGTTGAGATATGCGGCGATCGCGAACCGCCCGGCGGCCCGCACCACCTCGGTGTTCTCCGACGGGCACACGAAGATACGGGCCACGATCTCGCGGTCCTCTCCCCCGGCGGCGTCGCGCACGACACCCACCACCTTGGTGACGTCCGATGGAGAAAGCCAGTTGATGATCGCCCCGTCACTCTCGCGGCCCGCGAGTCGCAACATCCCCTCGCGCAACGCCGCCACCAGGATCTTGGGCTTCTGCTCGGGCCGCACGCCGAGTTTGAACCCGTTCACCTCGAAGGTGTCGTACTTCTTGACGATCTTCTCGCCCGACAACGCGTCGTTCAGGAAGCGCACCACGTCACGCACCTTCTTGTAGGGCTCGACGAACGGGATGCCGTTCCAACGCTCGACGATCACGTTGCTGCTCGACCCGATCCCGATCGCGAACCGACCCGGGGCGGCGTCGGCCAGGCTCGCCACGCTCTGAGCGAAGCAGGCCGGGGAGCGCGTGTACGCCGGGATGATGGCCGTCCCGAGTCGCAATCGCGGTTCCCATGCCGCCGCCATCGCCAGCGGCGTGAACCCGTCGGCGCCGTCGGACTCGGCCGACCAGATGTCGGTGTAGCCCATGTCGGCCAACTCGGTCAGCCGTTCGCGGTGCGTGTGCAAGTGGCCGGGCAACGGAACGGTCATGCCGGGGCGACGAGGGAGCGAGGTCATGCTCGCATTCTTACTGTTCGGGCATCCCGCCCGGGTACGCGCCGGATCACCTGGATTCGGAGCGATGTTTACCGGCCGGGCCCGGACCGGGCATGTCGCGCCAGAAGCGCACGATGCAACTCTGGCTCGCAGTGGCCATCAAGGTTCCGTCTTCAGCGAACATGTGCACCAACCCGTGTCCGAAGCCGCGCTGCACCATGTGCACCCGAATGTCGAGCAACACCCACTCGGTGGATACCAACCGGCCGATGCGCAAGGTGTTGTCGAGGCTGTTCCCGCCGCCGCGGATACCGAGGGCCTGACCCACTCCCATGGGGACGAAGTCACCCAGGATCGCCAGCGTGGTGGCGTCGACTCCCTCGATCACCTCGGGGATACGGGTCCAAAGCAACACCTGCCCGTCGCTGGGGGTGCCGTCCAGTTCGGAGAGTTCCTCGCGACCCTTGATGATGCGCTGGTCCATGCGGCCGCTGATGGTTCCCGACCAGTCGAGGACGTGTGGGCGCTCCTTACACGACTGCGGCGGCGGAACGTCGGCGGGCATGGTCTCCCACTGTCCCGTCTCGTCGAGATCGCGATCGCCGAGCGCGGCGTTGACCGTGAGAATCTCACGGTCACCTACGTGGCACACGGCGCGCGCCTGACTGATCTGGTGACCACTCACGGCGAGAGTGACGTCGATGTCCATCACCTCACCCGGCTTGGCGTAGGACAAATACTGACCCGTCGCCCACACCGCACGACGACCCGAGGTCCGTTCCATCGCGGCAATGGCCGCACCGAGACCGCAACCGCCGAACAGGAATCCGCCCCCCGTCGAGATGCCGGGGACCACCGGCAACACCCAGCGATACGGATTGTGCGTCGGCTCGAGGCCGAGGAACTGCAAGCTGTCCATTCCATTCGACTCTAGATGCGGACTAGCGTCGCCGACATGGCTGTGACTTCTGGCGAGACATCCGCGAACCGCACGTGGCCGGGCGATGCCTGCTCACTCGTCGAGGCGTTCCGCCGAGGCGAGCGCTCACCGCTCGAAGAACTCGAGGCCACATTCGTGGCCATCGAGCCCAGCGACCTGAACGCGTTCGGCCACCTCGATCCCGAACGCGCCGTCGCCGTCGCGCGCGACGCCGACGTGAACGCACCGTTCGGCGGGGTGCCGATCGGAGTCAAGGAACTCGATCAAGTTCGAGGCTGGCCCGACACCGAGGCCTGTGTCGCGTTGTCCGACATCGTCGCGTCAGACACCTCCGTCATGGTGCAACGACTCGAACGTGCCGGAGCGGTGCTGGTCGGTCAGACCACGGCATCGGAGTTCGGAGGCGTCAACCTCACTCGCACCGTGATGCACGGCGCTACCCACAACCCGTGGCGGCACGGACGCACACCGGGTGGCTCGTCGGGTGGCAGCGCGGCGGCCGTCGCCGGTGGCATCGTCACCCTGGCCACCGCCGGCGACGGCGGAGGGTCGATCCGAATCCCAGCCGGGTTCACCGGTCTGCTCGGATTGAAGGCCACCTACGGTCGAATCCCGCGCGCACCGCGCACGCAACTGGGCAACCTCACGACCGTGGTCGGTTGCGTGTCGCGCAGCGTGCGCGACACCGCGCGTTGGTTCGACGTCTGCGCCGGCTTCGACGCCCGCGACCCCCTGAGTCTTCCCGCCGGACCGTCGTGGGAGACCGCACTCGGTGCGCACGACATCCGCGGTCTGCGCGTGGCGGTGGTGCCCGATTGGGGCGGCGCGGTGGTCTCGCCCGCGATGTGGAACGTGCTGTCGGCCCGCGCCGACGCGCTCATCGTCGAACTCGGTTGGCGCCGCGTCGACATCGACGCCACGTTGCCGAGCATGGGGGCCGCGTGGAGCATCAGCGGAATGCTGTCGATCCACGCGCAGTTGGGCGAGCGCTGGCCGGCGTGCGCCGACGTGCTGACCCCCGAGATCGCCTTCGGTCTGGCCACCGCGATCGAGCGGTACGGACCCGAGGCGCGGGCGCGCATCGAGGAGCGGCGCGTCAATCTCAACGAGCGCATGGCCGAGATCTTCGATCCGGCCACCGGCGTGGATCTCGTGATCACCGCGTCCAACCCCGACGTCGCCTTCGACGCCGAAGGGCCCTTGCCCTCGGAGTTCGGCGGGGTTTACGGTGGCGCCGGCAACAACGGTCGACTCACCTTCCCCTCCAATCTTCACGGCAATCCCGCCGTCTCGATCCCCTCGGGCGATGTCGATGGTCTGCCCGTCGGCCTGCAGATCGTGTCGCGCCACTTTACCGAGCAGCTCCTGCTCGACATCGCGTTGCACGTCGAACGCAACCACCCGTGGCCGCTCGTCGCGCCGACGGCGTGACCGCGGAGACTGAACTTCGGCACCGCGGAGTGCTCGCCGTCGGGTTGGTGCTCGCCACCACGCTCATCGCGTTCGAGGTGACCGCCGTGATCACGGCACTGCCCACCATCTCCGACGAACTCGGCGGCGATTCGCTGTACGGCGCGACGCTCGCCGCGTACACGTTGGCCAACATCGTGAGCCTCGTAGCCGTCGGGGGTCTGATCGACAGTCGCGGACCACGCGTTCCCTACGCGATCTCGCTCGCGTTGTTCTCGGTCGGCCTCGTCGTCGCCGCCGTCGCCCCGTCGATGTGGGTCGTCCTCGTCGGTCGCCTGATTCAAGGCGTCGGGTCGGGCGGACTCATCCCGGTCGCCTACGCGGTGATCAACCGCCTCTGGGCGACCCACGAACAGGCGCGCATCTTCGCATGGGTCTCGGCGGGCTGGGTGCTCCCGAGCCTGATCGCCCCGGGACTCTCCGGATTCATCACCAACACCGTCGGCTGGCGGTGGGTGTTCCTGTCGGTGCTGCCGCTCGTCGCCGCAACCGCGACGCTCGCCCTGCCCGCCATGCGCCATCCCACGCTGGTCGGCACCGGATCGCACACCGACGTCGACACCCGACGTCGATTCCTCGATGCCGTCGCCGTCGCCGCGGGCATCGGTGCGTTGGCGCTCGGACTTCAGTCGTCACGGGTCGTCGTGGCCGCCCCGATCGCGATCGCCGGAGCGATCGTCGGGTTCCGTTCGTGGCGGCGACTCACACCGCCCGGGGTTCTACGGGCCCAGCGCGGACTTCCCGCCATCGTCGCCTGTCGCATACTCGCCACCGCGGCGTTCCTCGGTGTCGACTCCTTCGTGCCGCTGGCCGCTGACCGCATTCACGGGGCGTCGGCGACGGTGCAGGGCTTCGTCATCATCGGAGCCGCGGTGACGTGGAGCATCGGTTCGGCGATTGTGTCGAAGATGTCGGGGCTGCGACCGCATCGCAGCGCGTTGGTCGGCTTCCTCTTCATCGCGACGGGCATCGCGACGACGTCGCTCGTGGTCGACGAGTCGTGGCCACTAGCGGCGACCTTCCTGACGTGGTGCCTCGCGGGATTCGGCATGGGGTTGCTCTTCGTGCCCACCTCGGTGGCCGCGATGACCCACGCTGAAGCGGGCAACGACGGTCGGGTCGCGAGCCAGGTGAACCTCGCCGACAGCATCGGGTTCAGCCTCATGGGCGGACTGGGGGGTGCCGCGGTGGCCGTGGCCGACCGCGGCACCTGGGAACTGCGTTCGTCACTGATCGTGACCTTCGCCGTGGCCCTCGCACTGGCGCTGTCGGGGGCCCTACTGGCCCACCGAATCCGAGGTCGCGGGAGCACGGTGGCGGGCGACCCCACGCCGCGTGGGAACATTCCCGCATGACCACGACCACCGGCCCCCTCGCGGGCGTGCGCGTTCTCGACCTCTCCGTCATGATCTCCGGACCGCTCGCTGGGATGATGCTCGCCGACCAAGGCGCCGACGTGATCAAGGTCGAGTCCCCAGGGGTCGGTGACTTCATGCGCTACCTCGGTTCGTCCAAGGGAGGAATGACCGGGATCTTCCTCAACAACAACCGGGGCAAGCGTTCGATCGTCATCGACCTCAAGAAGCCCGAGGGCATCGATCTGCTGAAAAAGTTGGCCGCCTCGGCCGACGTGGTCATCCAGAACTTCCGTCCCGGGGCCGTCGATCGCCTCGGTATCGGCTACGAGGATCTGCGAACCGTCAATCCCCGCCTCGTCTACTGCAGCATCTCAGGGTACGGACCCGACGGACCGGCCAGCGGTCACCGCGTGTACGACAACGTCATCCAGGCGGCGTCCGGACTCGCCGGCGTGCAGACGGACCCGCGCACCGGTGAACCGTCGCTCTTCCGTACGTTGATCTGCGACAAGGTCACCTCGATGACGGCGGCCCAGGCCATCACGGCCGCCCTCTACGCCCGCTCGGCGGGCAACGCCGAGGGTCAACACATCGTGCTCGCGATGCTGGACGCCGCGATCGCGTTCATGTGGCCGGATTCGGGCATGGACGCCGTGCTACTCGACGACGACGCCAGTCGCACCCCCACGATCGGTGAGAACTACGCGATCACGCGACTGAAAGACGGCTTCGCCGCGGTGTCGGTCGTCAGCGACGACGAGTTCCGCGGCTTGTGCACGACGTACGGGCGACCCGAGTTGGCCGACGATCCCCGGTTCGCGACGATGATGGCCCGGGGCCAGAACGCTTCGCAACTGGTTCCGCTGATGTCGGAACTGAACCTGCAGATGGAGGCGGACGATTTCGTGCGACGGGCGCAGTCCAACGACGTTCCGGCGGCACCGGTCGTGCGCATCGCCCAACTACCCGAGCAACCCCAGGTGATCAACAACGCGGTGTTCGTCGAGCGCGAGCACCCGAGCGCAGGCCGGGTGCGCGAGCCCCGACCGGCGGCGCGCTTCTCGGACACCCCGGCCCGGGTCGGCTCGTTCGCCCCGACGGCCGGTCAGCACAGCGACGAAGTGGTGTCCGAGATCGGACTCGACCCCGTGGCCCTGCGAGCCAGCGGCGTGATCCACTGACCGCCCGGTACTTCTTGACACAAACCTGAAGGTCCCTGGGACCCGTGCGGCCGATACCTCCGCCATCGCGAGACGGGGTCGGTCAAGGTGGAAACGAGGCGCACGAGGGCACGGGGCGACGCGGGCGCCAGCCTGATCGAGACCGTGATCGCCGTGTCGCTGATGGGCCTCGTGGTGGCCGGCGTACTCGGGGCGATGTGGTCCTCGGTGCGCCTGTCGCGCTTCTCCGACGACCAAGCAAAAGTCGAGGCCGTTCTCGGCAGTGCGGCCGACCGGCTGACCAATTACGCCTACATCCCCTGCCCCACCTTGGCCGGCAACGGGGGTTACCTCCCCATCGTGCAGGCCGCCGCCGGCACCGTCGATTGGCCCACGTCGACGGTCACGGTCGTGGCATTGCGGTTCTGGTCCCCCACCACGACATCGACGGGGACCTGGAGCTCGACCAACGGCCTTTCAGGTGCGCAGTGCAACGAGGCCGCCTCGCTCACCACCGCCCGCACGTTGCAGTTGGTCACCATCTCGGTGACCTCGCCTTCGGGATACAGCAAGACCCTCGAGGTGGTGAAAAACAATGTGTTCCCCAAGATCGTCTCGTGAGTCGCGCGACCGGGGCATGACACTCGTCGAACTCCTCCTGACCGTCACCATCCTCAGCATCATCATGTCGTCGCTCGCCGCGGCGGTCATCGTGATGTTGCGGGCCGAGGCACCCACGCGCGATCGCATCTCGGAATCGAAGGACGTGACGTTCCTGCAGGCGTGGATCCCGACCGATCTGGCCTCGGCCGTGTCGCGCGACGTGACTCCGAACCATCAACCGGCCAACAACACGACCCTGCCCGGCACGAACGTCATCACCATCACGCGCCCCGACCTCGTCACCGGCGGCGGCTACGTCACGGTCAGCTATCGATACGTCCACTCCGGGGACGAATGGCAATTGCGTCGCTACGAGATCCGCGATCCCGCGAGCGCGTCCCCCACCGTCGCCCAGGTCGGTGTGGCGCACGAACTGGCGCCGCCTCCCCCCACCTGGAACCCTGGTCAGGCCCCGGTTCACGCGGTCATGGTGACGGCACGGAACCAGGTGGTGTTGCGCCCGATCGGCGAGGACATCGACGTCACCTTCGCGAGCGGAGACGGATTCACCACCGGTGGTGCCGGGCTCTCCTCCGAGGATCAACTTCCCACCAACTACGCCGGGGGCATCGTCGACCCGGCCGCACCGCCCAGTCGCTGCGGGGGCACCGTGACCATCGTCCTCGACACCTCGAGTTCGATTCCCACGCAGAACGGTCAGACCGCACTCGTCAACGCGGCCCTCGGCTTCATCGACGCCTACACCGGCACCCCCACCTACATGCGCATCGTCGGCTTCGACGTGTCCGCGTATTCGTACTATCCGACAAAGGCGGGTCAATACGTGAACATCCTCAACCCGTCGAGTGCCCTCACCGCGATGCGCAGCAAGGTCGACGCCCAGGACACGTCAGCGGGTCGGTGGGGAAACGGCACCAACTGGGAGGACGGTTTGTGGCAGGCCTTCCGCAACACCGCCGGGACCCCCTACTCGCAACTCCCCGAACTGGTCGTCTTCATCTCCGACGGCGAACCGAACCGAAACCGCACGAACATCCCGACCGACGGCGACACTCGCTACAACTCGACCGACTTGTCACGAGCGGTCACCGCGGCCAACTACGGCCGCGGCACGGGTTCACGCATCGTCGGAGTGCTCGTCGGCAACGACGCGAGCACCACCAACCAGGGCCGCATGCGCAGCGTGGTGGGTCCGGTGAACTGGAACGGCACGGGTCCGACGAACCTCGGCAACGCGTCGGCGGCGGATTTCTTCCTGCCGACCAACTCCGCCTCGTTCGCCCAACTCGGAAACGTCCTGCGCTCGATCAGCGCCGCACAGTGCGGGGGCACGGTGACCCTCCAGAAGCGGGTCGTGGTCGCCGGTGCACTTTCGGAGACGACGGGGCGCTGGAACTACACGACCGATGTCGGCGTACGGGAACTCGACTTGTCGCAGAACTCGTCGATCACCTTCGATTACACGTTCACCAACGGAACCACCACGCGCACCGTCCAGATTTCCGAGACCCCCGTGGCAGGGTACGTCTTCGTGCGCGCCGACTGTTCCTCCGGTGGCGTCAGCCTGCCCGCGCAGCGCGTCTCCGCTCCGACCGACGGCACCCCCGGAGTGGTCGTGACGCTCACTCCCGACGAGGCGGTTTCGTGCGTGATGGTCTCGAGGCCGGCATGAGGCGCGATCGCGACCAGGGTTCGGCTCTTTTGATGGTCATGGTGTTGATGGTGGTCGGCGGCATCATCGCCACCGGACTGCTGGCCTATTCGGGAGCCGTGATCCGCGCGCGCCCCGCCCTCCACGAGCGTGTGGCCGGGGCCGAAGCCGTGAAGTCGGGGACGCGCATGGCGATCACGCTCCAACGCGAGTTCGGTCCCTCGGGCTGCTTCGCCGATTCGGCGCAGTGGGTCATCGCGTCCACGCCGGTGACCGCCACCTGCTCGACGGTGTCGAGTTACACCACGGGTCGCGGACGACTCGGCTCGGTCGTCACCACCAACACAGCCAACACCGGCTTCCTCGTGACCCCGACCTGGGCCGGCAACATCGCCCAGGCACTGTCGGGCGAGGCCACGATCAACACCGGGGCGATGGGCACTTCGTCGTCTCTCGCTCTCGTGCGCGGCGCGAACGGCGCGTTTTCGTGGGTCGCATCGGGCACGCCATGGTGGCAACTGGTCGGCGACAACAACGCCGGTGCGTGGGTCTACCCCAGCCTCCCGCAGGTGCCGAGCTACTCACGGCCCGGCTCACAGGCCAGCATCGGCGCCTGCCAGCTCTACTTCCCGGGGCGCTACCTCGGCGCCACCCCGTTGACGCTGAACGGGGGCACGCACTACTTCGCCTCGGGCGTGTATTACTTCGAACGCCCCATCGTCGTCACCGGTGGTGCACAAGTGGTCTTCGGCGAGGGCGTCAACGCCGGCTGCGCGGTCGACGCTCAGGCCGCATACGCCCCGACCGCACCCAAGAGCCACGAGATCACGGGCAAGGGCGCGACGATCCTTCTCGGCGACATCGCCACGCTGACCGTCCAGGAGTCGTCGGTCCGCATCAATCGCCGCGTGTCGACGGCATCCACCCGGGGTAGCGAGGGGGTGGCCGTTCGTACCGTCAACTTCGGACAGTCCAACACCACCGTCACGATCCCCGCCGACACCGTCTTGCTCGCCGACGGCACCACCGTGCCCGTCGCGAACCATTCCATCATTCCGATCGCCAACACCACTCCGGTCACCTACCGCACGTCCACACTCGCACCCGCGACCTCCTGGGCCGTCGACGTGCGGTTGAACGGCACGAGCGTCTCGTCGAACCGTTTCATCGTGGACGGGTACGTGTTCGTGCCCAACGCCGGCGTTCGCATCACGGGAACGACGTCCGTCTACGCGGTGTCGACCACCAAGGGCACGGTGGCCACGCGCATCGAACACTCGTTGGGCCTCGCTCCGGCGAGCGGTGGTTCCTACTCCAACGGCATCGTGTCCGAGACCATCCAACGCAAGGTGCGCCTCACGGTCACGGCGAACACCGCCGAGCACTCGGCCACCTCGAGAGCGATCATCGAGGTGCACACCGACCGCAGTTACGCCATCAATTCCTGGGTGATCGACCCGTGATCGACCGACTCACGACAGAACGGCTCGCGCCACGAGGTCGGTTCCGAAGGCGGTCAGGATCGCGAGGTACATGAGACCCGTGGCCGCCATCACGGCCGAGTACGACCGTTCTTTCAGCGCGCGAAGAGTCACCACTCCGAGCACCCCGGTCGTCACCGCGCACGCGGCCCAGAACCACCCCAACTGGCCGCCCCAACCGTCGTCCACCGCACCGGAGAAAACGCTGAACATGCCGGTCGGCCACAACATCACGACCACTTCGGCCGGCCAAATCCACAAGAAGACCCGCACGATCTCGTTGACGTGACGACGCGGCAGGCCGGGCTGAACCAGGTACCAGTGACCGAGCAGCATCGCGTCGCTCACGAGACCGAGGAAGACCGCGCCCACCACCGTGCGGGCGATGGCCAGGGCATCGGCCCCACCGGCGGCCATTCCGGCGGCCACCAGAGCGGGAACACCGGCGACCAACGGCAACAGGTCGAGGCGCGGGTCGAACTCGGATCCCGACACCGACGATCCGTCGCGCGTTCCGCGATCGATGCCGGTCATCTTCGCGACGCGCTCGGAGCGCTCGTCGTGTCGACGATCGGCACCGCTGACTCCGGCGCGTCGACGCACGACGCTCTGCCCGAGAGCCACCGCGCACAGGGCCGCGGTGACCGCGGTGCCGATGTCACGAACCGACTCCGCGGTACCGGCACTCGAGGTCCCCGCGAACAACAGCGCGCCGATCAACATCACGATGTGCGTGCCCCGCAACAGCCACCCGTACCCGAGCCCCACTTCGCGGTGTCGCGTCGTGATCCAGCATCCGAGCATCCCGCCGACGGCCCATTGCAACAACACCGTCGACGCATCGAGTTCGATCACGCGACCCACGCTAGAACCAACCGGTCGGCGAAGGGGCACCTAGGCTGACGAGGTGCCCTCGTTCACTCCGTCGCGTCTTCTTCTCGCGTGCGCGCCACTCGCCCTCGTGTCGGCGTGTTTCACCGGTCCACGCCCGACCCTCGAGCCCAGCGACACCATCGCCCCGCTCGACGACCCGGCCGCGCGCGCGGTGGTCGATTCACTGTCGATGTCGACCACGGCGTCGTTCACGATCGAATACGAGATCGTGACCAAGTTCGGCGGAGCGACCACCTCGGCGGTCGTGGCGTTCGACCCGGTGCTCGGCACGAGCGTCGAAATCGGCGACACCCGCTACCTGTACTCGGCCCAAGGCACCACCACCACGTGCACGGTGTCGACCACCGACTGTTCCGCCGGAATCGACGAGACCCGGGTGTCGGACCGTCAGTTGACGTCGACCTTTTTCAAGCAGTCGGCCAACGAGCGCATCCGACAGGACGCCCGGGTCGCGGTGGCGCCGGCCTCGGGTTACCCGTCGACGGCCGCTGATCGGGCCACGACGTGCGCCGACTTCACCGTGGTCGACACCACCGGCGCGAGTCGAACCAAGACGTATTGCGCCTTCGACGACGCGCACGTGATCGCGATCATGGACACCGCCGACCTCTCGATCAGCGCACGCTCGATCACCGAATCGGTCGATGCCGCACGCTTCCAGCCACCGGGCTGAACCGAACGACCGTCACTCGGTCGGGTCGCCGAACTTGCTGCGGCTCATGGAGCGACTGCCCAGCACCTTGATCTCGACGTGTCGTCCGGTGAACGGAGCGTGGATGATCGCTTGGCCGACTCCGAGCCACATCATCACGTGGCCCGGGTAGCGCATCAGATCACCAGCCTGTGCCGTGAGGATGTTGCGGGGTTCGGCCGCACGGATCTGGGCCGTCGAATTGCGCGGGATGTCGAATCCGGCTTTCGACCACGCGAACGACGTCAATCCCGAACAGTCGAACGCGACCCCGGGTGCCAGCGCGTTCCGTCGATACGGAACCCCGAGCTGGGTGAGTGCCGCCATCAACGCGAGCTGATGGTCCATGTCGGCGCGCGCCCACGCCTGATCGAACGACTCACCGGGGGTCCACAAACGACCGCCGACGGCGACGGCCAATCGGGCCCGGGCGGCGACGTACTCGGGTGCCGCGGTCGTGCCACCCACACGCAATGCCTCGAGGGCGGCGACGGCCAGGTCGGCGATGGGGTCGTCGATCGGGGCCGCCACGGCGACGCGGGTGGTCGATGCCGCGGCGATCCCAGGGGCTACGGTCGTCACGATCACGGTCGGCACGACCAAGGTCGTCACGATCACAGTCGGCACGGCCAAGGCGGCCAGAAGGGTGTGTCGGAACGGCGTCATCGTCTCCCCTGCCCGATGGGCATCAGATGACGATACGAGGGGACAAATCGCAACACAACCGACATATTCGTTGCCCAATCGACATGAATCCAGCCGGACGACCCCGAGGCGCGGTCCGAATCGGGGAAACCGCAGGTCACACGGCAGGATGCGGGGGTGGACATGATCCCCGACACCACCGTGGGCGTTCTGTTGGCGGCCGGTCGCGGCAGTCGTTTCACCGGGCCGACCCACAAATTGCTCGCTCCCCTCCGGGGGCGCACCGTGCTGGCGTGGTCGCTCGCGGCAGCTCGGGAAGCGGGGTTCGCCCACCTCGTCGTGGTCACCGGCGCCGTCGACGTGTCGGCGGAGTTGACCCCGGACCACGCGCTGCAGGTGGTGGCCAACCTCGACTGGGCCGATGGGCAGGCCACATCCATCAACGCCGGGATCGAACGAGCGCGCTCGCTCGGCGCCGACACCGTCGTCATCGGACTCGCCGACCAACCCTTCGTCTCCCCGGACGCCTGGCGCTCGGTCGCCGCGAGCAGGTCACCTATCGCGGTGGCGACCTACCACGGCGTGCGTGGCAATCCGGTCCGCTTGGCCGGGTCCGTGTGGTCACTGTTACCAACGACCGGCGACGTCGGCGCTCGCGACCTCATGCGCCTGCGCCCCGAACTCGTCCGAGAAGTAGCCTGCGAGGGTTCTGCGGACGACATCGACACCGAGGAGGATCTCGCACCATGGACCTGAACCACTCGATCACCGTCAACCAACCGATCGCCGAGACGTGGAAGATCCTGACCGATCTCGAGCGAATTGCTCCGTGTCTTCCCGGCGCCCAATTGCAGGAGATCGAAGGTGAGGTCTACAAGGGCGTCGTCAAGATCAAGGTCGGCCCGATCGTCGCCCAGTTCAAAGGCGAGGCTCAGTTCGCCGAGCGCGACGACACCAACTTCAAGGCCACGCTCAAAGCCTCGGGGCGCGACACCGGTGGAAAGGGCAACGCGTCGGCCACCATCACCGCCCAGCTCACCTCGCTGACCGCCACGACCACTGAGTGCTCGGTTGTCACCGACCTTGCGATCACCGGCAAGGTGGCCCAGTTCGGCCGCGGAGCGATGACCGACATCAGCGAGAAACTCATCGCCCAGTTCGCCGACAACCTCAACACGTTGATCGACGCCGGCGATCCGATCGCCGACGCGGCGGGCTCCCCCGCCTCGTCCGACGCGTCGCCCGTCGCCGACACCTCGGGCGAACTGCCCAGGGTTCGCAAGATCGAGGGTCCGGCTGCCGAACCGTTGAACCTTCAGGACGTGGCCGGTGGCGCGATGATGAAGCGCATCCTGCCGGTGCTGGCCGGCTTAGCCGCGCTCGGACTCTTCTTGAAGCGCGTCTTCTCGCGTCGTCGCAAGAAGGCCTGAGCCGGACCGTTCGGTGCCGACTCCCGACGACATCGATCGCGTCACCCGATTGCTCGGACGGCGGCCGGCCGGGGCCTTCGAGGTGGTTCTCCGGGCGGAGGACGGTGACCCAGTCGTGTTGCGCAACGCACCCCTGATGGACGATCTCACGCCGATGCCGACGCTCTATTGGCTCTGCGATCCCGATCTGACGGTGGCCGTGAGCCGCCTCGAGGCCGACGGCGGCGTCGATCGCGCCGAAGCCGAGGTCGACGCCGTCTCGCTGGCCGCGGCCCACCAGCGCTACGCCGACGAGCGCGACGCCGCGATCCCCCCGGGACACATCGGTCCGCGTCCGACGGGGGGCGTGGCCGGCACTCGCGTTGGCGTGAAGTGCCTCCACGCCCACTACGCGTGGCACCTCGTGGGCGGAGACGATCCCGTCGGGCGCTGGGTCGCCGGACACCTGGAAGCGAGGACCTGACGTGCCGGTCGCCGCCATCGACATCGGCACCAACTCGACCAATCTCCTGGTGGTCGACGACGACGGCACGACGCGCGAGCGGATCGTCGCCGTGACCCGGCTCGGAGCCGGTGTCGACCGCACCGGTCGTCTGGCCGACGACGCCATCGAACGAACGCTCGCCCGCATCACCGCCCACCATGCGATCATCACGACCGATGGCAATCACGTGCCCCTGCGCATCGCCGCGTCCAGCGCCTGTCGCGACGCCGCCAACCGCGAGGAGTTCTTCGACCGGGTGGAAGCGATCACCGGCGTGCGACCCGAGTTGATCTCGGGACCGCTGGAGAGTCGACTGTCGTATCTCGGGGCGACAGCCGGATTGCGACTCGACCCCATCGGTCACGTGGTCGTCGACATCGGTGGCGGATCCACCGAAATCGCCCACGGCGACACCGAGTTGCGGTCGACCTACAGCATCGACGTTGGCGCCGTCCGCCTCACCGAACGCCACCTGCACCACGACCCACCGCGCCCCGAGGAGTTGTTGAACGCGATCGGCGACGCCCAGGACCTGTTCGACGACCTCGTGCGCGACGCTCCGGCCATCCTCGGTGCGCGCCAGATCATCGGAGTGGCCGGCACCATCGTGACGACGGCCGCGGTCGAAATCGGTCTCGTCGACCACGACCCCGCTCGACTGCACGGCTTCATCCTCACCCGAGCGGCGGTCGAAGAGGTCTTCCGAACCTTGGCCACCGAGCCCCTCGCGGACCGCCGGCACAACCCCGGACTGCCCGCCGATCGCGCCGACGTCATCGTCGGCGGCCTGTGCGTGTTGGTCGGGCTCCTGCGCCGCTGGGACACCGACGAGATCGTGGTGTCGTCCCGCAACATTCTCGACGGAATGTGTGCTGAACTGCTCCGCGGAGAGAAACCATGACCGCACACGACATCCATCCCGCCCGCACCTCCGGTGTGCGCCTCTACGGCAAGCGAGTGGTGCTCCGCCCACTCGTGCCGCCCGACTTCGCGGCCTGGTCGGACGTACGACGACGCAACCACGACTGGCTCACGGTTTGGGAGCCGTCGCGCCCGGTGAACTCCCCCGACCCGCGCTCCGATCGCGACGCGTTCTCGGCCCGCTGCGCGCTACGCGACCGCGAACGTCAGACCGGCACCGCGTACGCGTTCGGAATCTTCGTCGACAACAACTTCGCCGGCGAGATGAACCTCAACAACGTGGTACGTGGAGCGATGATGGGCGGGTCCGTCGGATACTGGATCGATCAGGCCCGTGCCGGTCGGTCGTACACCTCCGAGGCGGTGGTCGTGCTGGCCCGATACGCCTTCGAGGAACTCGGACTGCACCGGCTCGAGATCTGCATCGTGCCCCACAACACCAACTCGCATCGCGTCGTGGCCAAACTCGAACTACGCAACGAAGGCGTCGCCGAGCGTTTCCTCGAGATCAACGGCACATGGGAGGACCACGTGCGTTACGGATTCACCGCCGAGGAGTGGGTGACCCGTCGCGACGAGCTGGCCGCTGCCTGGCTGTAAATGACGTCAGGCCGACTGCGCGAGGTTGCGATACGCCGCTGCCTTGCGCCGCCTCACCGAGGTACGGCGCTTCCACTCCTTGACCTTCCAGTGTCGCGCGTTGCGGGCGTGGTCGAGTTTCTTCACCGCCTTCTCGGCGTCGTGATGATGCGCGGGCTTCCACGCGGCCCCGGGTTCGTCGGCGTCGTCGGGCTCGAGTCCGTGACTCACCCGATCGGCGAGTTCGTGCAACTCGCCGCGCATCCGGTGTCTTTCGCCGTGCGCGTGGGCCCGCAACTCGGCCCTCGGTAGCGGCACGGCCTCTTGGCTTCTATGGCGCTTGCTCATCGGCACCTCCCAGGTTCCGTTGAACTCCCCCTGGCCGAACAGTACGACACTTCGTGGAAAAATCAAGGGCAGGATCGCGGCGCCGCGTCGGACCGGCGGACGGGCGGACTTCAGGGCTTTTTCGAGGAGATCTGCGACTTGAGGGCCGCAACGCGTTCGGCGAAGAAGGGCTGTCGGGTGCTCCACAACTGCGGGTCGAGCTCGCGGGCCACTGCTTCGGGATGTGTGCTCACATCGGCCATGGCTCGGATCGTGCGTTTGGTTTCGATCACCAACTCCCGCGGCGCCGCCGCGGCCCGGGCGGCCATCTCGTGGGCCACCGGCAGCAGTCGGTCATCGTCGACGCACCGGTGAACGATCCCCAACCGCTCGGCCTCGGTGCCGTCGACGACCTCGCCGAACACCACCGTCGCCATGGTCGTCTGCGGGCCGGCGAGACGACGCAACATCCACGTGTGTCCCCCACCGGGGTGGATTCCAATCTGCAGAAAGCGGGTGTCGAACCGCGCGCGCCGGGCCGCAACCCGCACGTCGCAACCGAGGGCGAGGTTCATCCCCGCACCGACCGCGGCACCGTTCACCGCAGCGATCGTGGGAAGGTCGCTGCGCGCGATGCGCAGGAATCCTTCGTAGATCGTGCCCAGACTCTCCGCGGTGCTGGTCTGAAGGTTGCCGAGGTTCGCCCCGGCACAAAACGCCGGTGCGGCGCCGGTGACCACGATCGCACCGATCGCCGAATCGGACTCCACGCGATCCATGATCGACCCGATCTCGGCGACCAACGGTGCGGTGAGCGTGTTGCGCTCGCTCGGGTTGTTCAAGGTGATGGTGGCGACGCCGTCGGCGACGTCGAGGAGGACGAGTGGGTTTGTCGAGTCGGTCACCCGCGCATTCTCGCAGACCCACGAACCGCGCCTAGTGTTGGTCCATGGCGAACGGCGAGAGCGACGTGGCCCGCAAGAGTCGCCCGGCCGCCACGGTGATCCTCACCCGGATCGCGGAGCACTCCTCGTGCGGGTTGGAGGTGCTCCTGCTGCGACGCAGCGACGTCGGAGCCTTCGCCGGCATGTGGGTCTTCCCCGGCGGGCGGGTCGACGACGCCGACGCCGGCAACGACGACTTCGCCCGGGCCAAGTTGGCCGCGATTCGCGAGGTCGCCGAGGAGGTCTCGGCGCAGGTCGATCCCTCTGGTCTCGCTCCGTGGAGTCACTGGACACCGCCGTTGACCGCACCAGTGCGCTTCACGACGTGGTTCTTCGTCGCGGCCCACGACTCCGGGGAGATCGCCATCGACAATCACGAGATCGTCGACTTCCGTTGGCTCGCCCCCGACCGCGCGCTCGAGGCCCAACTGCCGATGGCTCCACCCACGATCGTCACGTTGCACGAACTCCACGAGGCCGGGGAGGCGTCGGCGATCCGTCGAGGTCGCGTCGCCCCTCCGGCCTACGTCACCCGCCCCGGCCGAACCAGCGATGGTCAGGACGTGATGATGTGGAACGGCGACGCCGGGTACGAATCGGGCGACGCCGACCTGGACGGCCCGCGCAACCGGCTCGTCATGCTCAACGGCTTCGGCGGCACCGACTGGATCTACGTCCGGCGCTGAGGTCGGAAACGGGAGCGCGCACTAGCGTCGGTCGCGATGATCGACCACGTGTTCACCGACGTCATCAGCGCGTTGCGCGACGCCTTCGAACGCGCGTTCCTCGAGCGTCAGGCGTTCGAGGAGCACTTCCAGGTCGACGTGATGCTCGGCGACGTCACCTGGGAGACGAGTTACGGTCTTCCGGGAGAGGGCCTTCCTCCGCGGGTCGTCGCGCACGTGACCTTCGACTGGCCGTCGTGGAGCCAGACGGCCTACCGCCGTTGGTACGTCGACGACAAGACCGACGAGCAACCGTCGATCGAGATGGAAGTGGTGTTGCGCGTGCAACGCATCAAGGATCTCCCCGACCTCGCGCCGTTGCGGAACGTCCTGCCCACCTCGAGTCCACTCATCGGCGACGGTCGACTCGAGCGCGCGGGGTTGACCGTCGAGACCAACCACCTCGATGACGAGGGACTCGTGGAACACGCCGTCGAGGCCACCTTCGAAGGGCTGTACGAACTCGCCGAGGAGTCGCTCGCCGACGGCGCGAGCACGTTACTCGACGACCACTTCGGCGCCCTCGGTGGTTGGGTCGCGGCGATGCTGGTGCGCATGGGCGACTTGAAGTACGAGTTCCTCCCCGCCGACTGAGCCAACCATCGAACCCACGACGAATGTTCCCGACAACGAGAGACGAGCCGATATGACACTTCTGACCGCACCCGACAGCGTGGTGTTGCTCGACGTCGAGCAACGCATCGCCACCATCACCCTCAACCGCCCCGGCGCTCGCAACGCGTTGTCGAGCGAGGTGTTGTCGCTGCTTCCCCAACTCATGAAACGAGCCGACGCCAGTGACGACGTCGACGTCTTGATCCTCACCGGCGCGGATCCGGCATTCTGCGCCGGACTCGACTTGAAGGAGCTGGGTTCGTCGGGCAAGAACCTAGGATCCGGATCGGGAGCAGACGGCCGGCCGAACGCCGACGGCGTGCGCGGACCATTCCCCGGGCTGACCAAGCCCCTCATCGGTGCGGTGAACGGCGTGGCGGTCACCGGAGGTTTCGAGTTGGCGCTGAACTGCGACTTCCTCGTGGCGTCGGAGCACGCGAAATTCGGTGACACCCACGCCCGCGTGGGGGTGATGCCCGGTTGGGGCCTCACCGTGTTGCTGCCCCAGGCCATCGGCGTGCGACGGTCCCGCGAGATGAGCATGACCGGCAACTTCATGCTCGCCGACGAGGCCTTGGCCCGCGGACTCGTCAATCACGTGGTGCCACACGCCGATCTGTTGCCCTTCGCCCGTTCGCTGGCGGCCGACATCGTCGGCAACGACCAGCCCGGGGTCCGCCAGATCCGGCGAACCTACGGAGCGATTCACGCCGCGACCGAGGGCTGGGCGATCGAGGCCCGCGACGGAGCCCAATGGCGCGACACCCAGTTCTCCCCGGCCAAAGTGGCCGCCCGTCGGGAATCGATCCAGGACCGTGGTCGTCACCAGTAGCTGCCGGTCGATGATGTAAGGTTCGACATCCAATTCGTCGGACACTCCCGTCCGGCGACCTAGGGGAGGAAACAACCACATGCGCAAGAATGCACGACTGCTGGCGGCATCGCTGGCGGCACTCGGCCTCTTCGCCACCGCTTGCGGCGGCGATGACGGCGGATCATCCAGCACCGAGGCTCCGGCCTCGTCCGACGCTCCCGCGGCTGACGGCTTCATCGCCGGCATCGCGTTCGACACCGGTGGACGCGGCGACGGAACCTTCAACGACTCGGCCGCCCTCGGTGGCGAGTGCGCCGCCGAAGCGACCGGTGCGGAAATCAAGGAACTCGAGGCGAACGTCGACGAGGACCGCAAGGCCAACCTGGAGCTCCTCGTCGAGGGTGGCGCCAAGGTCATCGTGGGTGTGGGCTTCATGTTCACCGACCCCATGGGTGAAGTCGCCGCCGCCAACCCTGACGTGTCGTTCGGCATCGTCGACTCGGTGGTCGAGGCCGCCAACGTGTCGAGCCTGGTGTTCGCCGAGGAGCAGGGTTCGTTCCTGGTCGGAGCCGCCGCCGCGCTGAAGAGCGAGTCCGGCACCATCGGCTTCATCGGTGGTCAGGAGATCGACCTCATCAAGAAGTTCGAGGCCGGCTACACCGCGGGCGCGAAGTACATCAACCCCGACATCGTCGTGGAGGTTCAGTACCTCGGACCCGCCGGTGACAACAGCGCATGGGGCAACGTCGACGGCGCCAAGGAAATCGCCGCCGGTTGGTACGCCGCGGGCGCCGACATCATCTACACCGCCGCCGGCGGTTCGGGTGCGGGCACCATCCAGGCCGCCATCGAGGCTGACGCTTGGGCGATCGGCGTCGACAGCGACCAGTACCTCACCTCCGGTGACCCCGAGGCTCAGAAGCACATCCTCACCTCGATGCTGAAGCGCGTCGACGTGGCCGTGTGCGAGACCATCAAGGCTGTCGCCGGTGGCGACACCTCCGGTGGCATCAAGGTGTTCAATCTGAGCAACGACGGCGTGGGCTACGCCACCTCCGGTGGATACGTCGACGACATCGCCGCTCAACTCGACGAGATCAAGGCCGCGATCATCGCGGGCGAGATCGAGGTCCCCACGGCTCCCTGATCGGGATCCAGCGGACTCGATCCGCGACCAGCAGTACGCGAGAGCCCGGGCCCACGGCCCGGGCTCTCTGCTATAACTGGGACACTTTCTCGAGGGGAACGATGTCGGAACAACCGCAGAACCGCGGCGACCTGGCGGTCGAGCTGCGCGGAATCACGAAGACCTTCCCCGGCGTGATCGCCAACCAGGATGTCAACTTGTCGGTTCAACCCGGCACGATCCACGCCATCGTCGGCGAGAACGGTGCCGGCAAGTCGACGCTCATGAAGACGTTGTACGGAATGCACCAACCAGACTCCGGCACGATCGCCGTCGACGGTTCGCCGCGCTCGTTCCGATCACCGACCGATGCCATCGCGGCCGGAATCGGCATGGTGCACCAACACTTCATGCTGGCCGACAACCTCACCATCACCGAGAACATCATCCTGGGCAACGAACCCGTATCGTCCCGCGGCCGCATCGATTTCGCGGCGGCCCAGGCCCATATCGGTCGATTGATGAGCACCCTCGGAGTCGATTTCGACCTCGATGCCCCGGTGTCGAGCCTCGGCGTCGGCCAACGTCAGCGGGTCGAGATCCTGAAGGTCCTGTATCGCGGCGCGCGCATCCTGATCCTCGACGAGCCCACCGCCGTCCTGGTCCCCCAGGAGGTGGTCGAACTCTTCGTCACCCTCAAGCGACTCGTCGCCGAGGGGGCCACGGTGATCTTCATCTCCCACAAACTCGACGAGGTGCTGGCGAACTGCGACGAGATCACCGTGATCCGGCAAGGCACCACCGTCGCGCACACCACGCCACGACAAACGGACCGACGTGGATTGGCCGAGTTGATGGTGGGGAGCGATCTTCCTGACCCGTCCGGACGCGACACCCCGATCGGGGCGACCACGGTGCTCGAGGTGACCGGTCTCGACGTGTCCGGTGCCTCACCCGGCGCGAAGTTGGCCCTCGAGAACGTGGCCTTGCGTGTGCGCGCCGGGGAGATCGTCGGCGTCGCCGGCGTAGAGGGCAACGGCCAGTTCGAACTCTGCGAGGCCATCCTCGGGCTGATCCCGAATGTTCGCGGCTCAGTGATGCTCGAGGGACGCGACGTGTCACGAGTGCCGACGCGTGAACGCATCAACGCGGGGCTGTCGTACATTCCGTTCGACCGCCACCGAGAGGGGTTGCTGCTCGACTCGCCGCTGTGGGAGAACACCTTCCTCGGCCGCGAGGAAACTCCCGACCTGACTTCCGGGCTCTTCGTTCGTCGACGCGCCATAGAGGCCGACAGTCGAACCATCATCGACCGTTTCGGTGTCCGCACTCCGAGCGAGCAGATTCCGGCGTTCGCCTTGTCAGGTGGGAACCAGCAGAAGTTGGTCGTCGGTCGCGAAATGGCCAGTAACCCGAAGGTGTTGCTGGCGGCGCATCCCACCCGGGGTGTCGACGTGGGCGCCCAGGCGGCGATCTGGGACGAGTTGCGTCACGCCCGCGACAACGGGCTCGGCGTGCTGTTGATCAGCGCCGACCTCGAGGAACTCATCGGCCTCAGCGACACCATCCTCGTGATGTTCGACGGTCGCATCACCGCCGAACTCGACCCGGCGCGGGCGACCCCCGAGTTACTGGGTACCTACATGACCGGCGAGATGCAGGAGAGCGCAAGATGAACCGCCAGAAGCTTCAGCGCGTGCTGGTGACGTCGGCGAGTTCGGTGATCGCCATCGTCGTGGCCCTGCTCATCTGTGCCGTCATCCTCCTGATCACGGGCAAGGACCCCGTCAAGGCGTACTCGACGCTCTTCGGCGCCGCCGGCGAGACCAAGGTGCTGCAAGGCATGCTCAACCGGGCGACTCCCTTGATGATCTCGGCCGCCGCGGTCGCCATCGGATTCAAGATGAACCTCTTCAACATCGGCGTCGAGGGGCAGATGCGGGTGGCGTTGTTGTCGACCGCGGTCATCGGCGGTGCGGTGAGCCTGCCCGCGCCGTTGCACATCGCGTTCTGTTTCCTCGTGGCCATGGCCTCGGGTGCCCTGTGGTCCGGCATCGCCGGTTGGCTGAAGGTGAAACGCAACGTCAACGAGGTCATCTCGACGATCATGTTGAACTTCATCGCGTTGAGCGTCGTCGCCTGGTCGTTCGACACCTTCTTCCGACTCGACAAGGAAGGCGAGTCCACGAGCCTGCTCGTCAAGACCAAGGATCTGCCGACGAGCGCCTGGTTCCCCGACCTCGTCGATCGGCGTCTGAACGGAATGCTCGTCGTGGCCGTCGTCATCTTGATCTTTTTCTGGGTACTGGTCTGGAAAACCAAGTTCGGTTTCCAATTGCGGGCCTCGGGAGCGAATTCCGGGGCGGCCCGCGCCACCGGCGTCGATCCCAAGCGCATGATCCTGATCTCAATGTTGATTTCTGGCGCGATGGCCGGCCTCGTGGGCATGCGGGCACTGCTGGGCGACGTTCACGCCTACCAGAACAGCCTCGCCGAACAACAAGGTTTCAACGGCATCGCCGTGGCCCTGCTCGGCCGCAACCACCCGGTGGGGATCTTCTTCTCCGCCCTGCTCTTCGGGTTCCTCGGTGAGGCCTCGGGTCGTCTCCAACTCGACGACATCCCCAAGGAGATCGTCACCATCATGACCGGCATCATCGTGCTGGCGGTCGTGGTCATCAACGAGGCCGTCAAGCGATGGGACGACCGCCGCATCCAACGACGCGCCGCGGCGATGGTGGAGGCGACGGCATGACCGCACTCTCCCCCGCGCGGCGAGCGATGTTGCTCTCGTTGGGCTTCCTGTTGGTGTTGTCGATCGTCCGCATCATCACCAACACCGACGACCTCACGAGTTCGGGCACCATCTCCTCCACGTTGCGCGTGGCCACTCCGATTCTGCTGGCCGGGTTGGCGGGACTGTGGGCCGAACGCGCCGGCATCGTGAACATCGGCATCGAGGGCATGATGATCGTCGGTTCGTGGCTCGGCGGCTTCGGAGCATGGAAATGGGGATCGTGGGCGGGCATCGGCCTTGCCCTGCTCGGCGGAGCGCTCGTCGGTCTGCTGCACGCCCTGGCCACGGTTCGATTCAACGTGGACCATGTGGTGTCGGGCATCGCCATCAACATCCTCGCCGGTGGTGTCACCGAGTACCTGTCGATCATCGCCTTCAAGGGCAACGGGGGCGGAGAGAGCCAGTCGCCCAACGGCAAAGGCGGCTACGGCACGTTCGACCTGCCGTTCCTGAGCGGTGGGCACATCGGTGGCTGGAGGAGCCCCGACTTGTTGGGTTGGCTCGAGAAGAAACACGACATCCCGCTCATCCCCGACCTCGCGGCGTTCGGACGCGGCGTGTCGAGCGACGTGTACATCCCGACACTGGTGGCGTTGGCCATCGTGCCCCTCACGGCGTGGCTGCTGTGGCGCACCCGCTGGGGTTTGCGCCTGCGCTCGAGCGGCGAATCCCCCCGGGCCGGCGAGAGCCTCGGAGTGCCCGTCCTTCGCCTGCGCTACCAGGCGATGGCCATCAGCGGGGCACTGGCCGCCTTCGGCGGTGCGTACCTCTCGTGCGTCCTCACCAGCACCTACCGTCAGGGTCAGACCGGCGGGCGCGGGTTCATCGGATTGGCCACCACCATCTTCGGCAACTGGAACCCGGTGGGGGTTCTACGCGGCGCGATCTTGTTCGGATTCCCGACCGCGCTCAAGTTCCGCGACGCCAAGAACGTTCCCGCTCTGCTGTTGGTCACCGCGATCGTGTTGACACTGGTGACCGCGTGGTTGTTCACCCGTGGCAAGTCGACGGCCGCGATCGGCACCGCGTTCGGTGCGGCCATCGCTTTGTTCACGTGGATCGTCGTCGACGAGGTTCCCTCGGAGTTCGTCGCCGCCACTCCGTACATCGTGACGATCATCGTGCTGGCCGGCGCCCGCCAACAGTTGCGTCCCCCGGCCCACGCCGGACAGTCGTACCGACCCGGCGAGAATCACTGATTCAGCGAACGACTAGAAATCGCCCATCTCGGCCACGGCGGACACTTCGATTCCGCCACGCGGGCGTTGGGTGAGGGTCACCCGCACTCCGACGGGCGACGCGGTGACCATAATCTCACGGGCGATCTCGGCCGCCAGGGCCTCGGCGAACACTTCACGGTCACGGAAGCCCCACAGATAGAGCTTCAGACTCTTGGACTCCACGCACCACTGCCCCGGTCGGTACTCGATCACGACCCGCGAGAGGTCTGGTTGACGCGTGACCGGGCACATCGAGGCCAACTCGTCGGTGGAGAACGTCACGACACTCACGTCGGCGGGCGCCGGGAACACCTCGACATGCTCGATCGGCCCTCTCACCGTCGCCCCGAGAACCGTGAGCCGGGTGGTGATGTCGGTCGCGTCGTTCATGGCGCCAGAGCGTAGGGGGCTTTGGTCCCGACCACACCGACGCGGTCGAAGCCGGTCCTAGAATCCCCACATGGGACAGGTCCTCACCGAATCACAGATCGCTGATTACCACCGCGACGGATTCCTGGTTCTGCCGGGCTTCACCTCTCCCGCTTCGTGTCGGGCCTTGAAGGCCCGTGCCGAGGAAATGCTGCGGGCCTTCGACCCCGAGTCGCATCGCAGTGTCTTCACCACCAACGAACAGAGTCGTCACGCCGACCGCGAGTTCATCGAATCCGCCAACGGCATCCATTGCTTCTTCGAAGAGGAGGCCTTCGACGAGACCGGTCGCCTCCGGCAGGCCAAGGAGTTGAGCGTCAACAAGATCGGTCACGCCATGCACGATCTCGACGATGTGTTCGCCGAGTTCACCTACACCCCCGCCCTGGCCGGGGTCGCCGCCGATGTCGGCATGAGTGACGCGCTCGCGTTGCAGAGCATGTACATCTGCAAACAACCGCGGAGCGGAGGCGAGGTGGGATGTCACCAGGACGCCACGAAACTCTACACCGATCCCGTGACGGTCACCGGTTTCTGGTACGCGATCGAGGACGCCACCCTCGAGAACGGCTGTCTGTGGGCGCTGCCGGGTGGGCACCGCACGACCTTGCGCAAGAAATTCGTGCGTAACTCCGCCAATGATGGCGCCACCTTCGACGTTCTCGACGACTCACCGTTACCCGAGGTGCCGGGCGACCTGGTTCCACTCGAAGTGGAGGCCGGAACGATGGTGGTGCTACACGGGCTGCTACCGCATTGGAGCGACGTGAACCGCAGTGACAAGAGCCGCCACGCGTATTCCGTGCACTGCATCTCCGCCTCGGCCGAATACCCGTCATGGAACTGGTTGCAGCGTTCGTCCGAGATGCCCTTGCGCCGATTGAGCGACATGGCGGGCGCCAGATGAGTGAGGTCCTGAAGCGCGCACCCAAGGTCCTGTTGCACGATCACCTCGACGGCGGACTCCGACCCGAGACCGTGATCGAACTGGCGGCCGAGTACGGCTATCGCGGTCTCCCCACCACCGACGTGGCTGATCTCTCCAAGTGGTTCCACCGTGGCGCCAAGCGCAACGACCTCGTCCTGTACCTGGAAACCTTCGCCCACACCGTGGGTGTCATGCAGGACAAGGACGCCATCGAGCGTGTGTCGTACGAATGTGCTCGCGACCTGGCCGCCGACGGCGTGGTGTACGCCGAGGTGCGCATGGCTCCCGAACTGTGCACCGAGAAGGGCCTCACCCTCGACGAGGTGATGCAGGCCATCATGGACGGATTCGCTCGCGGTTCGAGCGGCACCGACCTCACCGTCTACGCCATCTGCTCGGCGATGCGCACGGCCCGACGCAGCCTGGAGATCGCCGAGCTGGCGGTGCGCTGGCGTGATCACGGCGTGGTCGGTTTCGACATCGCCGGAGCCGAGGCCGGTCATCCCCCGACCCGTCACCTCGAGGCCTTCAATCACGTTCAGCGCGAGAACTTCCACTCCACCATCCACGCCGGAGAGGCCTTCGGCTTACCGAGCATCTGGGAAGCGGTGCAGTTGTGTGGCGCCGAGCGCCTGGGGCACGGTGTGCGCATTGTGGACGACATCGCCGGTCCCGAGGGAGCCGAGGAGCTCGGACGCCTGGCGGCGTTCGTGCGTGACCGGCGCATCCCGCTCGAGCTCTGCCCCACCAGCAACGTCAACACCGGGGTCTGCGGATCGATCGCCGAACACCCGATCGGTCTCCTGCGCCGACTTCGCTTCCGGGTCACGGTCAACACCGACAACCGCCTGATGAGCGACACCAGCATGACCAAGGAGTTCCGTCAATTGGCCGAGGCTTTCGGATGGGGCCTCGACGACTTCGAGTGGATGACCTTGAACGCCATGAAGAGCGCCTTCGCCCCCTTCCCCGAGCGACTTCGCATCATCAACGGCATGATCAAGCCCCGCTACGCGCTGCTGCGGGCGGAACTCGCCATGGGGACCCAGACCCGCTGATCGGCAAGAGTGGGACCATGCCCGTCGAAGTACACGTCGTCGCCCACCCGCTGATCGCCGATTCGCTCACGCGGATCCGCGATGTCTCCACACCGAACGCCCTCTTCCGACAGGAACTCGAGCGAGTCGGCATGCTGCTGTTGGCCGAGGCCACGCGCGACCTGCCCACCCACGACGTCACCGTGCAGACTCCTCTCACCACCACGACCGGCCGTACCTTGTCGAGTCAGCCCGTGGTCGTGCCGGTGTTGCGCGCCGGACTCGGGTTCGTCCACGCCGCCCAGGAATTGATGCCCAACGCCGACGTCGGGTTCGTTGGTATCAGTCGAGACGAGAAAACCTTCGCCCCCAGGCCCTATGTGAACAAACTGCCCGAGACCCTCACCGGGCGCACGTGTTTCGTACTCGACCCCATGCTCGCGACCGGCGGCTCGCTCGCGCACGCCTGCGAGATGCTGATGGAGCGCAATCCCACCGGTCCCATCACCGTCATCTGCGTGTTGGCGGCGCCTGAAGGCATCGAGTTCCTGCGCGGAACCGGACTCGATCTGCGCATCTACACCGCGGCGATCGATGAACGGCTCAACGAGAACGCGTTCATAGTGCCCGGCCTCGGCGACGCTGGTGACCGCCAATTCGGCGCGCCCCACTGACGAGGATCACATCGGGGGGCCGCCCCAAGCGGGCACCCCACTCGAAGCGTCACCGAACAACGCTCCTTTGGCCCCGGCCAGATCGGCGACGGTCCACGGCTTGCCACCAGCTGTGATCGACGAGGCGATCTCGGCCGGACGCATGCGGTGCACCTGGTCGCCCAGGACGATGAAGGTCTGTGCGCTGATGTCGGAGGCGTGGTCGCTAGCGAGGAACGCGACCATCGGGCTGATGTTGGCGGGGTCGTACTTGTCGAATCCCGATTCGGGTTTGGCGAACTTCGGGTTCACCTCGGTCATCGGTGTGCGCGCGCGAGGGGCGATGCAGTTCACCGTCACGTTGTAACGCCCGAGCTCGCGGGCCAGGATCGTCGTCATGGTGACGATGCCGCCCTTGGCCGATCCGTAGTTGCCCTGGCCCGGTCCACCGAACAAACCACTCTCGCTCGTGGTGTTGATGATCCGACGCGCGGGTAGCCCTCCCTCGGTTCCCTCCAGTTCCTTGGCTTTGTTGCGCCAGTGCACCGCCGCGAAGTGTGCCGGAGCGAAGTGTCCCTTGAGGTGCACGCTCACCACGCTGTCGAACTGCCCCTCTTCCATCGAGAAACTCATGGCGTCACGGATGAACCCGGCGTTGTTGACCAGAATGTGCAGGTCGCCGAACTCACGAACCGCCGTGGCCACGAGTTGCTCGGCGACGTCCCAATCGGAGACGCTGCCGCGACACGAGACGGCCCGACCACCCGCGGACACGATCGCCGCGGCCACCTCGTCGGCCGCGGGCGACAGATCGTTGACGACCACTGCCGCTCCCTCGCGCGCGAGCAACTCGGCGTGACAACGACCGACGCCCTGACCCGCCCCTGTCACGATCGCGACTTTGCCCGTCAATGCACCCATGTCCTGGACCCCGATTTCCACGTTTCTGATACGGTGTCAAAAACTAGTCGGCGGCGAACGCGCGGCGAGAAACAGAGCCGATGCGGCGTCCCGGGGAGAGGTGAGCAGTGGCAGGCCAGAGTCGTCCCGTCGCTCTCGTGACCGGAGCGAGTCGCGGCATCGGTCGCGCCGTGGCCGTCGCGCTGGCCGGTGCCGGCTACGACCTCGTGATCACCGGTCGCAGCACCGCGGACTTTCCGGCCGTCAATCCCACCACCGGACACACGCTTCCCGGAACCTTGCAAGCCACCGCCGACGACGTCGAAGCCCTCGGCACCCGGGTCCACTGCGTCTACGCCGACATCCTCGATCTCGACGACGTGGTTCCCTCGTTCGACCGCTGTCTCGCCGCCGCGGGTCGCATCGACGTGCTCGTGAACAACGCGATCTACGTCGGACCCGGCAACGACGTCACGTTCATCGAGAGCGACACTGTCGACATCGTTCGGCGGGTGCACGGAAATCTCGTGGCACCGCTGCTCTTCACCCATGCGTTCCTGCGACACGCCGCGACGACAGGCGGCGAGCGGACCATCGTCGACATCACGAGCGACGCGGGCCAACGCACCCCCGACTCCCCCGCTGGACGCGGCGGTTGGTCGCTCGTCTACGCCGCGAGCAAGGCCGGATTCCATCGGATCGCCGACATGGTCGCCCTCGAGTGTCCGTCGGTTCGGGCCCTCAACGTGAACCCCGGTCTCGTGGCGACGGAGCGCGTCCTCGACTCCGGCGCCGGTCTCGAGTGGATCGCCCGCCACGGTGTGCCACCGTCGGTCATCGGCATCGCGGTCGCCGAGTTGCTGCGTGATCGTGCGATCTCGAGCGGAAGTTACGTGCACGCACAGCCCTACTTGCGTGAGCGTCTGGGCAACGAGAAGTATGGGGACCTGGCCACGAGTGGAAGAGGGAGCTGAATCGATGTCGATCGACACCTACCGGATCGGTCCGACCAATTCGGAGTTCCTGTTGCCCGACCCCGAGATGTCCCCCGTTCACTACACGTTGATCTCGGTCGACGATCACCTCGTCGAACCTCCGCACATGTTCGACGGGCGACTCCCGGCAGCCCTGCAGGACGAGGCACCCCGTCTGATCGTGAACGACAAGGGCCATCAGGTCTGGTCGTTCGACGGGCAGATCTTCAGTCAGGTCGGCATGAACGCCGTCGCCGGTCGACGCCCCGAGTTGCGCTCGCTCGAACCCGCCCGCTTCGAGGACATGCGCCCCGGGTGCTGGGACATCCACGAACGCATCAAGGACATGGACCTCATCGGTTGCTGGGCCTCGCTCAACTTCCCTTCGCAGGTCACCGGATTCGCCGGTCGCGTGTTCAGCGCGTGCAGCAAACCCGAGGTCGGCTTGGCGACCATGCGGGCCTGGAACGACTGGCTCTACGAGGAATGGTGGCAGCCGTACCCCGAACGCATCATCCCCTGCGGCATCACCTGGTTGGCCCCGGGGCCCGACGGTACGGCGCGACTCGGAGCCGACGAGATCCGCCGCAACGCCGATCGCGGCTTCACGTCGGTGACCCTGCCCGAGCGTCCGCACCAGATCGGTTGTCCGAGCCTGTTCAGCGGCTGGTGGGACCCGATCATCGAAGCCTGCATCGAGACCGACACGGTGATTTCGCTCCACGTCGGTTCGTCCGGCATGTACGCGATGCCGAGCGATGCCCCCGCCTTGCAGTTGGGGGCGACCCTGTTCGGCCAACTCTCCCTCACCGCGTGCGCCGAGTGGCTGTGGAGTGGTTATCCCTACAAGTACCCGGAACTCAAGATCGCCATGAGCGAAGGCGGCATCGGATGGGTACCGATGCTTCTCGACCGACTCGAGAACGTCGTCGATCGTAGCGGGTACGGCGGCGGCTGGGACCTGCGTCCCGCCGAGGTGCTGCGCCGCAATTTCTGGTTCTGCACGATCGACGATCCTTCCACCATCGATCTGCACGACGTCATCGGTGACGACCACATCATGGTCGAGGTCGACTACCCGCACGGCGACAGCACGTGGCCCCACACCCAGTCGGTGTTGCGCGATGCCTGGGGTCATTTGTCGCCCGCCCTGTTGCGCAAGCTCTGCTGTGAAAACGCGGCTCACCTCTACCGGCACCCGTTGCCAGCCCGCATCGTGCCGTGAGTACCGTCGCCGACCTGTTGTTGGCGCGTCTCGGCGACGAGCATCCCGGCTACGTCTTCGAGGATCGAACCATCTCGTGGGACGAGGTGGTTCGCGAGTCGGTGCGTCGCGCCGCGTTCCTGCGGGCCCGACTCGACCCGTCGCGAAAGCCCCACATCGGCGTGCTCCTCGAGAACACTCCCGAGTACCTCCACTGGATCGGTGCGGCCGCACTGACGGGCGCGTGCATCGTGGGCATCAACCCCACACGGCGGGGATCGGAGTTGGCGCGCGACGTACACCACACCGATTGTCAGATGATCGTCACCGACACCGACGGTCAGGCGACCTTCTCCGGTCTCGATTGCGGGGTGCCTCCGGATGCATACGTCGACGTCGAAACCTTGCGTCCAGGGCTCCCCGCCTTCGACCCCGACCTTCTGACCGGCAGTTCTCCCGATGGATCGTCACCACTCTTCTTGCTTTTCACCTCGGGGTCGACGAGCGCACCAAAGGCCGTCGTGTGCTCCAACGAACGCATGGCTTTCACCGCGGTTCGCGCCGGCCAGATCTACGGCGTCGATCGCGACGAGGTGTGTTACAGCCCCATGCCCTTGTTCCACGGCAACGCGCTCATGGCGTGCTGGGGACCGGCACTCGCCGTCGGAGCGACCCTCGTTTTACGGCGCAGGTTCTCCGCGAGCGGTTTTCTCGAGGACGTGCGCAAGTACGGCTGTACCTACTTCACGTACGTCGGGCGCACCATCGCCTACATCCTCGGACAACCGCCGTCGCCCCACGACCGCGACAACCGACTGCGACTCGGTTTCGGTACGGAAGCCAGCGCTCTCGATCGCGAACGGTTCCTCGCCCGGTTCGGGTGCGAACTGGTCGAGGGGTACGGTTCGAGCGAGAGCGTGGTCGCGATCATCCGCACCCCGGACACTCCCCCCAACGCTCTCGGACGAGAACGCGCCGACATGGCCGGCAAGGTGACGATCATCGACCCGTCGACCGACGCCGAGTGTCCGCGCGTGGTCTTCGACGAGCACGGTGGCATCACCAACCCCGAGTGCATCGGCGAGATCGTGAACACCTCCGGGGGAAGCACGTTCGAGGGGTACTACAACAATCCCGAGGCTTCGAGCGAACGCGTGCGCAACGGTTGGTACTGGACCGGCGATCTCGGCTACCGCGACGAGGCCGGCTTCTTCTACTTCGCCGGACGCAACGCCGACTGGTTGCGTGTCGACAGCGAGAACTTCGCCAGTGCGCCGGTCGAGAACATCCTCAGCCGATTCCCCGGGGTCATTATGGCTGCGGTGTATCCCGTACCCGATCCCGTGACCGGCGACATGGTGATGGCCGCCGTCGAGATGAACACATCGACGCCGTTCGACGCCGTGGCCTTCGACGAGTTCCTGGCCGATCAGCGCGATCTCGGCACCAAATGGAGTCCCCGACTGGTGCGGGTAACCTTGGCCATGCCGCTGACGGCGAACAACAAGGTGCACAAACCGCCACTGCGCGCCGAGAAGTGGCGCACCAACGAGACGATCTACTGGCGTCCGCAGCGCAACGACGCACTCCGACCGATGAGCGACGATGACAAACGGATGCTCGAGGGCTGGTTCGCCGACAACCGGCGCGCCCACGTTCTCAGCGGACCCTGAGTGATCTCAAACGTTGCGCTCGGTCCACATGCGCCAGGACTCGATGCACTCGGGCAACTCGCCCTTTCCGGTCTGACTGAGGGGCCAGTTGGCGTCGGGCAGGTCGACCGGAGGATTCGCCATGTCGTGGCCGTACCACAGCAGGTGGCGTCGACGCGCGAACAGCCACTGTCCGTCGACGCGGCGGTAAGTGTCGTGATACTGGATCTGGTGGATGATCCAGCGACCGTCGCGATCCTCGATTTCGCCCCGGCACGACAGGACGCCCGTCGCGTTGTCGGCATCGGCCACGTCGATGACGTGGTTGCCCACCATCAGGATCACCCGACCGAGCGATCTCATCTGGTCGTCGAAACTCGCGCGTAGAGCCTCGGTCCCCGAAGTTTCCCGAGTGACCTTGATGTCGGGCAGGAACAACCGAGCCAAGGCGTCGGTGTCGCGCGCGCCGTAGGACACGGCGTAACGACTGGCCAACTGACGGATTTCCTCGCAGGCCGAGAGCCACGCGACCGGGTCGGTGTCGCGCAGCACGTCAGCGTCCTCCCGGTAACGGATGCGGGTGGGCGTGGGGTTGCAACAGCGCGTCGGTGCCCCCGTCGACGAAGAGCACCTGACCCACGACGTACGACGCGTCGGCCGAGAGCAAGAACGAGATCGCCGACGCGATTTCCTCGGGTCGACCCCATCGTCCGCGCGGAATGGGGATCATCTCGAGGGAGTCCTTGACCCCGGGCATGTCGAGCAAGGGTCGGGTCATCCCGGTGTCGATCACACCGGGAGCGACGGCGTTCACCCGAACCCCGGAGGCCATCCAATTCGCGGCGTTGGCGCGCACCCAGAACGCGATCGCCAACTTGCCCGCTGGGTACGCGAGAAAAGCGTTGGGCGCGCTGTGGCGGGCGACGACGGACTCCTCGTCGCCGTCGAGGTACGCCAGGGCCTCGGCCACCGGGAGTCCGGGCGTCATGGTGGTGCTGTTCGACGAGATCATCACGACGGCAGGTTCGTGTCCGCGCTCGAGACACGCGCGCAAACCGTTCACGACTTCCAGCGTCCCGAAGTAGTTCACCCGCACGACCAATTCATTCGGAGCCGGGGTGCTGACACCGGCGCAGGGCACGAGGCCGTCGAGTGACCCGGCGCAGGCCGCGGTCACCTCGGCCACGATGCGCGCGCGATCGGCCTTTTTCGACAAGTCGCCCTCGACGTCGGCGTCACGCAGGTCGACGCCGATCACGCGGTGACCGAGCGAGTGGAGCCGTTGCTTGGTGGCCGCTCCGATGCCCGATGCCGATCCCGTCACGCAGTACACGCTCATCGTACACTCCTCTTTCGCGCTCTCGAAAGTGTGCCAGATCGGGCTACCGTTTCGAAATGCGCTCGATCGTCTGTTACGAATTCGCCCCGCTCGACAAGTTGGTGCTCGAAGATCGTCCGGACCCCGATCTATTCCCCGGCTGCGTGCGCCTCGAGGTGTCGGCGTGCGGCGTGAACTACGTCGACGCACTTTTCGTGCAAGGCAAATATCAGATCAAGCCCCCGGTGCCGTTCGTGCCCGGGATGGAGGTCGTCGGACGCGTCGTCGAGAAAGCGCCCGACGTCACCGGCATCGAACTCGGTACCCGGGTGTTCGCCAACGTGGGATTGGGCGGCTTCAGTTCGCAGGCGATGGTCGCCGCCAAGCGCGTGATGCCCCTCCCCGACGCGTTGTCGGACGGACAAGCCGCCACGTTCATGCAGAGTTACCTCACCGCGTGGTTCGCCCTGGTCGAGCGCGCGCGCGTCGAGGCCGGGCGTAGCCTGCTCGTGCTCGGTGCCGGTAGCGGCGTCGGCTTGGCCGCCGTCGACGTCGGCAAAGCTCTCGGACTGAACGTGATCGCCGCGGCCTCGACCGACGAGAAGCGCCGACTCGCCACGGAGCGCGGAGCGCGAACGACGATCGACTCGCTGTCGCCAGCCGACGCGGTCAAAGATCTCGCCAAGGCCGCTGGTGGCGGCGCGGTGGACTACGTGTACGACCCGGTGGGGGGCGAGCTCGGCGAGACGTGCTTGCGCGCGCTCGGCGACGACGGCCAGTACCTCGTCATCGGATTCGTGGGCGGCATTCCGCGTCTGCCCGCGAACCAGGTGTTGCTACGCAACCGTCGCGTTACCGGAGTCGACTGGGGCGGATGGGCCGGCAAGAACCCGGGGTTGAACGACCGCATGCTCGCCGAGGTGATGCGGCTGATCGTTGAGGGGCGCCTGCGACCGGTCGAACCGGTGACCTACCCCCTCGATCGGGCCGCCGACGCCTTGCGCGACCTCGAGGACCGCCGGGTGGCGGGCAAGGTCGCGCTCGTTCCCTGAATCGCCGGAGGCGACGATCAAGAGATGACGTTCGAGCGGTTGTTCGCCGCGAAGCGCGCGCGCAAGGCCGCCGCGGCCGCCGCATCGAACGCCACGAAGTCCGGGGCCTTGCCCTCGCGCCACCAGATGCGCGATGTCGGGTCGGACTCGACCGCGTGCCACCGCCGCAGCACCAACTCTCGTTTGATCACCTTGTTGGAGGGGGTCATCGGGAAGTCGTCGACGACCATCACGAAAGTGGGCATCCACTTCGGTCCGAGATCGCTCTGGGCGCGTAGGAAGTCACCGAATTCGACGGGGTCGAGATCGGTGCCCGGCTGCAATTGCACCGTGGCCATGACGCGGTCGCCCATGTCGGCGTCGGGCACCCCGTAGACCGCGGCGAGGATCACCGCCGGATGGCGCATGATGATCCGCTCGATCGGAGCCCCGGCGAAGTTCTCGCCGTCGACGCGCATCCAGTCGGCGCTGCGCCCGGCGAAATAGAAGAAACCGTTCTCGTCACGGTAGGCGAGATCGCCGGTCCAGTAAGCGCCACCGCGCAAGCGTTCGCGATTGGCCTCGTCGTTGTTCCAGTAACCCTCGAAGGTACCGCCACCGGAGTTGACGATCTCGCCGGTGGCTTCCTCGGCGTTCAGGAGACGACCTTCGGCGTCGAAGATCGCCCGCGGACACTCGTCGCCGGTGGCCGGGTCGCGCACCGTGATGGTGGGTTGGGCGGCCACCCCGAGCGAGCCGGCGGGCATGTCGGGGATACGCACGATCGACGCTCCGGTCTCGGTCTGGCCGTATCCATCGGTGAGCACGCACCCGAAGCGTTCGGCGAAACGCGCCAGATCGATCTCGGATCCCTCGTTGCCGAAGCCACGCCGCAGGGGGTTGTCGCGATCGTCGGGGCGCTCGGGTGTGGCCAGGATGTAGGTGAGGGGCTTGCCGACGTAGTTGAAGTACGTGGCCCCGAAACGCCGCACGTCGGGCAGGAACTCACTCGCGGAGAACTTGCGTCGTAACGCAATCGTCGCACCGGCGACGATGCTCGGTGCCCACGCGGTGAAGAGGGCGTTGGAGTGGAAGAGGGGCATGCAGATGTAGGTGACGTCGGCGGCGTCGAGCGACAGGATCATGAGCATCGATCCCGACACGAAGTTCAGTCGCTGATGACTGGTGATCACGGCCTTCGGGGCGCCACTGGTTCCCGAGGTGAAGAGCAGCAACAAGGTGGCGGCCGGCTCGACCGGACACTCGGAGGCCGTCGGGAGACGAGCCCCCTGGTGCACCCGCATGACGTCGCGATACTCGGACGAGTCGGTGTCGAGCACGTATCCATTGGCGTCGCTGAGGTCGAGTCCGTCGAGGAGACCGATCTGATTCGACTCGCTCACGACGATCTGGCACGCGGTGTGCACGACATCGCGGGCCAACTCGGCACCACGGCGGGTCGGATTGATGCCGACGACCACCGATCCCGTGACCGCCGCCACCCCCAACCACATCGTGAACTCGGGGGTGTTGTCGAGCAACACACCGATGTGGGGAGGTGTGCCGGAAGGTCGTCCGGCCATGTGCGCCCGCCACCAGGCCGCGCGCTCGGCCACTCCGGCGCACCATTCCCGGTACGTGATGCGTCGATCCTCGAACAGCACGGCGACGCGGTCGTCGTCGGCACGGGCCCGCACGTGATCGGCGAAGGTGAGGATCGGCTCAGAGCCCACGGACCACCTCGTGGGCGGAATGCATCGCGCCCTCGATGTATCCCACAGCCGCGGCGTCACCCACCACACGAGCATCGATGCCGACGGCCGACAACTCGTCGGCCAAGGTTCGGTCGGGCGACACCTCCGAAGCGATCACGACCGTGTCGCCACGAACCTCGAACTCCTGGTCGGCCGAGCGATAACGAACGGCGAACTTGGAGATCTCGATCGGCGTCGCGTTGCGCACCAACGTGACGCCGTGTTCGGTGGCCTTGCGCACCGCGGTCCAACGTCGGGGCATAGCCATCGGTAGCCCCATGTGCGGGCCGTCCTCGAGAACCGTCACGAGACGTCCTCGCTCGGCGAGGTATTCGGCCAGTTCCAGCCCGACGAGTCCCCCACCGATCACCACCACCCGGCGTCCCACGGGCATCCACAACTTCGACAACGACCTGATGCGATCGATGTTGGACAAAAGGCCCGCGCCGCGTCCGACGGTGACGGCCACCCGACCGAGGGCGCCGATCGACGACAGGTCGGTGCCGGATTCGCCGGTGATCAATCCGCGAAGGGTGTCACCGTCGAGCACGTGCGGCATGTCGCCTCCGGGGATGCGAGGTCGGCCACGACGTGCTCCGGTCGCCACGATCACTGCGTCGGGGTTGAGACTGCCGATGATCGTCACGTCGGCCTCGGTGTCGGTCAGAACGTCGACACCGAGTCGTTCGATCTCGTGCGTCAACCAATCGACCAACATGGCGTTGGCCGGAGTCGTCAGTTGCGAGAACCAGAGCGTGCCGCCCAGTCGCGAACCCTTCTCGATCAACGTCACCTTGGCACCGCGGGTGGCCGCGACCCGGGCCGCCTCCATCCCACTGGGACCGCCGCCGACGACCACTACGTGCATCGCCCGACCGATCGGAGCCAGTACCGCCACCTTCTCGTTGCACAGCGCCGGGTTCACCGCGCACTTGGGGTTGCCGTCGAAGAAGTTCTGTTCGACACATACGTAGCAGTTGATGCAGGGTCGAACCGAACGACGATCGCCGGACCTGATCTTGTTCACGAGATCCGGATCAGCGAGCAACTGACGTCCCATCGACACGAAATCGCATTCGCCAGCCGCGAGCATCTCGTCGGCGACCTCGGGCAGCATGCGTCCCACGGCGATCACCGGCACCGTCACCGCGCGCTTGATGGTGCGGGTGTGTTCGCGGTATGCAGCCACCGTGTTGGGAAGCGGACCGTCAGTGAAGTCGGCGAACGGGTTGTGGGCATTGGCCGACACGTGGATCGCGTCCGCGCCAGCTGCCTCGATGAACGTGGCGGCCTCGGCCGCTTCGTCGGCGGTGAGGCCGTCGGCCGGGCCGTACTCGTGTCCGTTCAGGCGCACGATCACCGGATACCCCGGACCGACGACCGCCTTGACCGCACGCACGACGTCGCAGGTGAGTCGCGCGCGATTCTCGATCGACCCGCCCCAGCGATCGTCACGCTTGTTGTACGTCCGCGACAAGAACGTCGAAAGCAGGTAACCGTGCGCGGCGTGAATCTCGACCGCGTCGACCCCGGCGGTCTTCAACCGTCCCGCTGCGGCGGCGAATTGGTGGACCACCCACGCGAGGTCGTCTTCGTCGGCCACCTTGTAGGTGGCCTTCTTGCCCTGGCTCGCGGTGGCGAGTCGCATCAACTCGTCCATCGGGTTGTCGCGAAGCGCCGAGAGGTCCGGGGCCCCCTCGGGCAACGATGGTACGAGTTGGGGTCTCCCGTCGGCCGAGTCGACACTGGCCGTCTTGCCGTGGTGGCACATCTGCATGCACAAACGTCCACCCACCGCGTGGATCGACTCGGCGAGCCGACGGATACCGGGAATGAATCGGTCGTCCGAGAACGCCGGCTGGTGACGCGACGTCGCGCCGAACGGCCACGCCACCGCGCCCGTGCCGGTGATGACCATCGCCGTGCCACCCGCCGCGCGTGCGGTGTAGTGCGCGATCTCACCCTCGCTGATCTCGCCCTCCACGCACAAGTTCATGTCCATCGCGGGCAGGAACACGCGGTTCGCGAGTTCGAGCCCGGCGATGCGGCCCGGGGCGAGTAGGGAGTCGAACGTTCGGACGGCCATTGAGGTGATCTACTCCGCCGTGTCGCTTCGTTGGATGGCCCGCTCGTCGGTACCCAGATAGCTGGCGATCACGGTGGGATTCTCCCGGATCGCGCGCGGGTCGCCCTCGGCGATGACCCGACCGGCCTCGAGGCAGTAGATCCGGTTCGAGATCGACATCACCATCGGCATGTCGTGCTCGATGATGAGAATCGAGGCACCCAACTCCCGTTGGATCGTCTGGATGAGCGGTCCGAAGGCCTCGGTCTCGCGTTGCGCGACACCCGCAGTGGGCTCGTCGAGCAACAGCAACTTCGAGTCGAGCGCGATCAAGGCACCGAGTTCGACGATGCGCCGCGTTCCGGTGGACAGTTCGCCCATGAGCGAGTCCGCGTATCGACCGAGACCGAGGTAACCGATGATCTCGTCGGCTTCCCGCCGTTTGCGTCGTTCGGCGATCGGCGACGGTGGCAACGCGAACATCGACGGCACCAGATACGAACGCTGACGTGACTCGAGCGCGACCATCAGGGTCTCGCGCACCGTGAGTGACGCGAAGAGACGGGCGTTCTGGAACGCTCGTCCCTGCCCCAACCGCGCGCGCCGGTGCGCCGAAAGATCGGTGATGTCGCGACCGAAGAGTTCGACGACCCCGGTGGCCGGCAACAGGCCCGACACCGCGTTGAGGATCGTGGTCTTGCCCGCCCCGTTGGTGCCGATGAGACCCACGATCTCACCGGGCTGCACGGTGATGCTCACATCGTCGACGATGGTTCGCCCACCCAGTCGAACCGACAGACCATCGGTCCGCAGCGGCGGCTTGCTTACGTCGACGGTCGTCGAGCCCCCGCCCAACGAGGACACCGCGGCACCCTTCTCGCGCACAGGTGGCGTCCAGTTGGTGCGTCGCGCGATCCAACCCAGCAGGTTGTCGCGGAACGAATGCAGTATCGAGATCAGTCCGCTCGGGAAGTACAGCAGCACGATCAACATGCCGACTCCGCTGGCGAAGAGGTTCACCTGATCGGTGCCGTCGAAAACGATGGGCAAGGCCACGATAAGCAAGGTGCCCAACACCGCGCCGGTGATCGAGCCGATGCCACCGACCACCGCGACGGCGACGATGCGCAACGAGTCCTCGAACTCGAACGCGAGGAGGTCGACCTTGAACTGACCACTGCGATCGGCGAAGGGCATGAGAGCGCCGGCCAAGGCGGCCAATCCACCGGACATAGCGAAGGCCAACAATTTCGCCCGCTGGGGAGAAACAGTGAACGCCGCCGCCGAGTTCTCGTTGTCGCGGGTGGCGATGATCGATCGTCCGATTCCGGTGCGACGCACGCGCCAGACCAGGAAAATGGCGACCACCGCCATGAAAAGACAGAAGTAGTACGAACCATTGAAGTCGTTGCCCTTGACGGTCCAGAAGAGCAGACGGAATCCCTCGGCGCGATCGACGTTCAACTTGGCGGTTCCCGATTCCGCGACCTTGTCGGCGACGATGAACCACGAGCGAATGACCAACCCGAATCCCAGTGTGATGACCGCCAGATACAGACCCTTCACCCGCAACGCCGGAACGCCGATGACGATGGCCGCGACGACTCCGAAAGCCACGCCGATGAGTGTGGAGATCCAATACGGGAGTTCATTGGCGAAGTAGATCGTGGAGTACGAGCCGAGGGCCACAAAACCGAATTGGCCCAATGACAATTGGCCGCCCCAACCGGTCAACACCGTCACCGACAAGGCGACGATCAGAAAGACGGGCACGGTGGTGAACTTCAAGATGTCGCTGGGCTTCTCAGTGATGACCGGAACCGCAAGGGCCAGGGCACACAGCACGGCGATCCCACCCCACGTGAGACCCCGATACAAGGGATGGCGGGTCAACTCCTGACGGGCGGCCCGTACCTTGTTGATGAGCTGCCATCCCCCATCACGCATGGACTCGTTTCGACCGATAGTGAACAGCACCACCAACAAGATGACGAACAGCAACGCGACGTTGGAACCAGCTGGCAAATCTCCGCCGAGTGACCAGGACAAAAGCAGACGATCCACCAGTCCGGCGATCAATCCGCCGACCAGAGTCCAAGCAAAAGATTTCATGCGCCCGAACATGGCCGCTACCAACGACAGCAACAGCAGCTTGGGACCGAGGGCGTTTTGAACCGTGGCGATGGAACTTCCTTGCATTGGCGCGATCAGCAAGGCGCTGAGAGCGGCCAGCGAACCGGCCAAGGCCCAGGTCTTGGTGGACACCTTGCGCACGCTGATTCCGGCCAGTTGTGCCGCGGGAAGATTGTCGGCCGAGGCGCGCACCTGCATGCCGAACGAACTCTTCAGGAACAGCCATCCGAGAAACGCCATCAACGCGGGTACCACCAGCAGAACCTGCAGCTGCGGACCGGTGACGGTGACACCGGCGACTTCCCAACTGCCATCGATCAGCACCGGGAAAGTGACACTCGAAGCTTGTTCATCGGGAATCGGCAGACGTAATTGGAGGAGTTGGATCACCTGGGTGAGTCCGAGGGTCGCCACGAACAGCAAAAGGCGCGGTTGGGTGAACAAGCGGCGCAGAACCAATTCGGAAACCACGCCGAGCACCGTTCCGGCCAACAGCGCTAGGGGCAACGAGACCCCGAATGCCACGTCGTAGCGGATCTGCAGCACCGCCATCAAGTAGCCGCCGAACGCGCCGATCTGGCCGTGCGCGAAGTTGATGACTCCGGTGGCGCGATAGATGAGCAATAGTCCGAAGGCCACCAGTGCGTACACCAAACCCTGCACCAAGCCGTCGAAGACGATGTCGCCCGAGAAGACCAGTCCGATCATCGCCATCATGCTCCCGCTCCCGACAAGAAAACCGCCCGCAACAGATCGCCACGTTCGAGGAGATCCTTGGCGGGACCCTCGAACTTCACCTGCCCACGTTCCATGAACACCGCTCGATCGGCGATGGAGAGGGCCACGTTCACCGACTGCTCCACGATCACCATCGTGGTGCCCTGTTCCTTCAGTTTCTCCACCACCTTCAACAGGTCCTGCACGACCACGGGAGCCAATCCGAGCGACAACTCGTCGATGCACAACAACTCGGGTTCGAGCATGATCGCCTTGGCGAGGGCCAACATCTGTTGCTGACCACCCGACAGGGAACCGGCGCGCTGATCCGCGCGCTCGCGCAGCACGGAGAACGTCTCGTCGACCAAACGCAGTTTCTCCCGTCGCTTGTCGGCATCGGGTATCTGTCGGCTCCAGATGGCCAGATTCTCGGCCACCGTCATGGACGGGAACACCGCCTCGCCACCGGGAATCTGCACGAGACCCATCTGCGAGCGGAATTGAGGATCAACGAGCGTGATGGTGCGGCCGTTCATACGGACCACGCCACGATCCGGCAACACCAAGCCGGAGATCGCGCGCAAAATGGTCGACTTGCCCGCGCCGTTGGTGCCGAGCAACGCGAGCACCTCGCCCTTACGCACGTCGAATCCGACGTCGAAGAGAACCTGCAGATTGCCGTAACTGACATCGACGTTGCGCACCTGAAGTACCGGCACGTTGCCCGGATCGCTGGCCAAACGAACGCGCTCCTCTTGCTGCTCCTTCAACTCGGCGACACACAACGCGATGTCGCGCTTCATGTAACGACTCCCGTAGATGATGAGCAGTCCACCCAACAGCGCCGCCGGCGGAACGATCGCGGTGAGCGCGGTTCGTTCGCCGTGGGCGTCCGATAGCGCTCCGGCGAGAAGACCACCGAAGAAGCCGCCCATCAGGAAGATGTAGACACCGACCATGGCGAAGGCCTGCGAGCGCATCTGATACGGGATGATCGACGAGATCGCCGGACCGACCTGGGTGAAGGCCATTCCTTGGAACGAGTACCCGATGGTGACGAAGGTGATCATCAGCGCCGGTGAATGAAAGCGCAGGCCCACCGACACGAAGAGCCCGTAGAGCAGGATGAAACCGCCCATCATCTTCAACGACGACGGAGGGTTCTTCCGGAACAGTCGATCTCCCAAGCGGCCCGCGAGAGGGATGCCGACCAGAGCGCCGGACCACGTGACCGCTCCGATCAAGCCGCGCTTGAACGCGCTGTACCCGTAGGTGTCCTCGAGCAGGAGGTTGAACGCTCCCGGCACGGCGATCAACGCGAAACCGAGCACGCCGATGCCCACCACGAGGAAATAGAAGGTTCGCACCTTCTTCAAACGTTGGAACGCGGCCGACAAACGAACCGGCGGTTCGGTGAGGTCGGGGGCCATCGTGGCGCCGAGCACGGCCTCTTGTTCCTGACGACCGCGCTGGGGCTCCTTCAACGAGAGCGACCACAACACCGTGAGACCGACGGGGATGAGGAGCGCGAAGAACACCACGCGCCAGTCCCCCGCATCGTCACCGGCGGCCACGACGACTACACCGGCGAACAAAGGACCGAGCACCTGACCGAGCGGGCGACCCAGGGCCTCGACGGCGAAGATCCGCGTGCGAACCGACAGCGGATACTGGTCGGCGACCAACGACGGGCCGATCGGGATCCGGGCCGATGCGCCGAAGCCCGAACCCGCGCGTGCGAGTCCCATCAGGAACGGGTTCACCACCGCACCGGTGAAACCCACGAACAGCAACCACAGCCCTGACGCGCCACTGAGAACGCGCACACGCGAGTAACGGTCGGCCAACCATGCGAACGGCAAGGTGGCCAGCACCAAGACGACGCCGCCGAAGCTCTGCAATCCGAGCAACACGGTGTCGGAAATCCCGAGCGTGTCCTGAATGTCGGGACCGAGCACCTGCATGGCGACACGGTCGAACTCCTCGAGGATGGTGAAGAGCAGCAGAACGAGGGCGACGCTGACCCCACCGGCTCTGAATCCCGCGCGCAGAGTCATCTTGTTCGCACCGGCGTCGACGAAGCCCCCGAGCTCGGAGGCGTCGACCACGGTGCGCGCAGCGTCGTGCGTCGGTGCCTCGACCGCGATGGATGCCGCCAATGCCGAGGCGGAACTGGACGTCGAGCGTTCCTGACCTGATCCGTCCTGAGACGAACTTTCCTGGCTGTGCATCGATCCCCCTACGCGAGCCGTGGCTCCCTACCCGTCCGCCAACAGTAGTCCTTTTCAAGTTTCTGACGGTGCGTCAGAAATCGGCCGCTCCTGTGCTACCCTGCCCTCGGATTTCGCTCCCAGCGGGTCCTGTTCCTAGAGGGGGAAACACACAATGAAGAGAAAGTCACGCATCGCGGTCGCACTCTTCGCTGGTGCCTCGCTCGTTTTCGCCGCCTGTGGTGGCGGAGACGACGTGGACACCACCGAAGCACCGGCCTCGTCCGAGGCTCCCACCAGCGAGGCGCCGAGCACCGACGCACCCGCCGAGGAGCCCACGGCGTCCGACACCGGAATCACCGAGACCACGATCAAACTTGGTGTGGCCGTCGCGGATCTCGAGGCCGTTCGGGCCGCGGGAATATCCATTCCGGAGACCTTGACCACCGACCACCTGTTCGACCGCTGGCAGGTCTTCATGGACGACATCAACGAGGCCGGCGGTATCAACGGGCGCACCATCGAACTGGTGCAACTGGTCTGGAATCCGCTCGATCCCTCGTCGTTCGACACCTTGTGCGCAGCCGCCACGATCGACAACGAGTTGTTCCTCGTGCTCAATGGCACCGGTTTGTCGTCGGTCGCCCGAAAGTGTTTGTTCGACGCCGGGATGCCGTTGATGTACGGCGACGTGATGACCAACGCGGAACTAGCGACCGGGTTGACCATTTCTCTGGCGCCACCGACCGAAGTGGTCGCCGAGGCGGGTGCCAAACAGTGGATCGAGACGACTGATGTCGCCGTCGGCTCCGTGGTGGGAGTGCTAGCCAACAACACCCCCGGCGGAACCGCCGCCGGAAGTGCTGCCGAGGCGACGCTGACCGCAGCGGGCTACACCGTGAAGAAGATCGAACTGAACTCGTTGTCCGGCGACACCGCTGCGATCAACGAGGAGGGCGCGTCGGCTGTCGGGGTATTCCAAGCCGAGAATGCACAGCACGTGCTTTTGGCCACCCCGTTCACGGAAAACACCGGTTTCTGGAACGCGGCAGCCTCCGCCGGATTGCCGTTCACGTTGATGGACGTGTCGTCGTCGGGTTGCTCACCGTTCGGCCTGAGCCGCGCTCCGGCTGCTGCCGTCGGAAGCTTCTGCACGACTTCGTACGACCATTCGACCGATGGAACGTCGATTCGTCCCGACACCGAGTTCGAGGCTGAGTGCCGTGCACACTTCGAGGCCAACTTCACCGAGTACTACGGCGGTCCGACCAATCCGGGCGTGCCGGCTGGTCAGAAAATCACCGACTCGACGGGTAAGGTCCTCAACTCCGATTACACCCCGCAGGAATGTTCGATCGTGAACATTTTGAAACTGGCCCTCGAAGCCGCCGGGGTCAACCCGACTCGGGCGTCCTTTTTGGAGGCCGCACGCGGACTCGGTGAGGTGCCCTTGGCTATGATCGGTGGCGGTACCGGGCTTCTTGCTCCGGACAAGCCGTTCGCGGCCAACGCCGTCCACGTGGTGAAGGTCACGGCCGCCGCGGCCGACACCACCCCCGATGCGAACGGTCTCTACAACGGTTGTGCGGCACCGGTGATTTGTGGTGTCGTCTCCAGTGACTGGACGTCGATCACCGGCTGAGGCGAAGTGATACGACTCGGGTGACCGGGTCGAGGTTTCTCCGGGCGACCGGGGTGAACGGGACCAAAGGGGTCGGGCGGGAGCAATCCCCCCGGCCCCTCCCCCATTCCCCCACCACCGACTCCGCGGCCGACCGCCTGTCGAGCCGCCCCGCCAGGAGCGGACGCCCGTCCCTTTGCCTCGGCCCCCCCCGTTCCCCTCCTGTCCATGGGGTCGGGGCAGGCTGCATCCAGCAGCGATCCATGGCCTCAGCCTCTCCTTACAACGGCAGCGCCCCGATTGGCCCAGGGGAGCAAGACATCTCCAGGTTGCCTGATCACTCTGTGCGGTGGGGATGTCGCGTCCCCCTCCAACGCCCGGCTGTACCG